>CAXTCN010000195.1:0-8583 GCA_964242575.1 uncultured Acetobacteraceae bacterium
CGGCCGTTTCCGCGCGCCTTGTATAACCCAAAAAGAGCGGATTCTGAACCACGCCGTGTCACTGAACGACGCCTAGCACCCGTCTAGGATTTGCACCGTGCAAATCCTAGCCCCAGCTTTGTCTTATTCGGCGTCCACCAGGAGAGCGCGTTGCACCGCATCCGGTTCACGCTCGATCACCCGCAGCAAGACCCGGGCTGGACCGTCAGGACGACGCTTGCCCTGTTCCCACTTCCGCAGCGTTGGCAAGGCAACGCCGAACTTGGCTGCAAAGATGGGCTGCGTCATGCCCAGGCGCTGCCGTGCCGCCCGAACATCCACGTCTGGAACCGTGATCGGAAGATGGACCCGTGAGGGCGCCACTTCGCCGGCGACAATCTGCACAGCCTCTTCCATCGAGGCGATAAGCTCCTCCGTCAAATCCACCTTCGGAGCTGCCCTAACCCGCTTTGCCATGATCTTACTTCCTGAATAGTTGGCCCGCATCACCGGCCGCGAGCCTTGGCCTTGAAGGCTTCCACGACCTGCAAGAACCGCTTGCGCTGTTCTGACGTGGGGTTGGCCTGTTCGTTCTTTCCGTAGAGCAGCAGCGCCAAGATCGGCGTTTCGTCATCCAGCAGGTAGTAGATCACCCGGAAGGCACCGCTCTTGCCCCGACCTTCCGGGGCGAACCGCAGCTTGCGGATGCCGCCCAGGCCCGGCACGAGTGCGCCAGCCTTTGAGTCCACGCTGAGCAGCAGGACCAGAGCATCCCGATCTTCGCGCGTCAGCAGCGCATCAGCAGCGCATCAGCCTGCCGAGTGAAGATCGAGGTTTCAAGAACGCTGTGCATGTAAGATAGTAACCCATTGGGTCACTATCAGTCAAGCCCTTTGTGATCCAATGGGCCATGGGTCAACCTGGTAAAGGACACTGCAACATAAGATATATGTTGATCCAAAGAACATTTTGTTTTAAGTTACGTGAAGTCAGATTGTGTGAAAGGAGATGATGTGTGAGGAAGATAATTGCCAGCGTCGCGCCCGCGATGCGCCACAGGAGATCAGGCAGATGCCCAAGCGGCAAGAGCAAGCCCCAGCCCAGCCGGCGGACGAACCGCAGGCCGTGGAGCGCACGGTGACAGTTTCGTTTCCCGTGTCCGAAACCCTGCATACGTCGCTCAAAGTGCGCGCCGCCCAGGAGCGAACGACAGTGCGGGGCATGGTGATGCGGGGCCTCAAGTCTCTTGGCCTGGACGTGCCTGACTTTGACCTGGTGGACCGCAGGCCCGGCCGTTCCGGGCGAAAGGATCGGGAATGAAAACCCTTGTGGTGATGAATGAGAAAGGCGGCGTTGGCAAAACCAACATCGTCGCACATGCCGGCTGGTACTTCGCGGAACGCTATCGCACGTTGGTCGTGGACCTGGACCAGCAAGCCAACCTGACCATGACGCTTGGCGCTCACCTGTCCACAGTCGAAAGCGTCGAGTTGTTCGCGGACGTGACGAAGGTTCCGAATGTTGGCACGCTGACCGTCACCCGTTCCACGCGCGACCTGTTGGGCGTCGAGGGCGTGGACCGGAGCTGCATCGAGACGTTCCGCGACAGCTTTGTCGATTTCCCTTAATGAATGGATTCCAGCAGTCAAAAAGTGCGCTATTGGCTGGAAATGTGTGAGGCGAACCAGCTTCAAACCATGAGCTGTCCTTGATACCCGTGCTTGCGGCGCCGCATGCTGACGACTGACCGCCCATTCTCGGTCTCTGTACGCTGACCCGAGCGCGGTGTTGTGCGCTCGACCGGTGCGACCCGCGCTCGCACCGAATGCGGCCAGCCTTGGGCGCGGGACAGCAACGCTGAGTGGTCCTCCGGCTGCAGGCAGGCGAGCAGGTCGCGAAGCGGATCGCCTTGGAAGGCGCGCGCGTCAGGCCAGATCTGACGCGTGAGGTTGGGCCGGAGCATCGCGGCGATGGCGGCGAACACCGCCCTGCGGCTCTCGACCGGAAGGTGAGCCAGCTGCGCATCCGCGCACTCACCTTTTTCCTCGGTGCGGCCGCAGAATGGAAACTGTGGCGCTTGCAGGCGCTCGATGGCGAGATCCTCGGCACCGTCCACGGTCCGCATGAAGGCCCAGCCGAGGTCGCTAACCAGGCGCAGCAGTGCCACCCCGCACCTTGAGCCAATCCACCGTCGGTGAACGTGTCGACCTCGTATCGCTGCTCCAAGGCTGGCCTCGAAGCTCAACAGGAACTCGACGCCGAGTGCCGGGGATGTGGGCATCGTGTCCCCTGGCACTGCGTCACAGGACAACCCGCAGGCGTCGCAACAAGGGCGCCAGACCCCGGCGGCATGAGGAAAGGCGTAATCCTTGCAGACCCATCCGCAACCCGGGCACCGCTTGCGCAAGGAGCAGCGGTGCAAGGGGCAGATCGTTTCCGTGATCACCGCCCAACCGGCACGGATATACGCGACTCTGCCCACCCCCCTGTCGTCGCGCAGGCAATCGGGGCAGCAGGCGGCGATTGCGCCGTAATTAGCACAGCATAGCCCGGGCGGTGTCCACGGCCCAGGCACCGGCTGGACCGGGTCCGTCGAGAACCAGTGCAGCGGGCAATGCGGGTAGCGCGCCGCGAGGGACAGTGCCCCGATCTCGTCCGGATTTGCAGCAGCGAGGGCGGAGGCGGCACGCAAGACGCGGTCTGGCGGCGCCACGTCGAGAGCGCGAAGTGTGAGGAAGTCGACCCTGCCGACGTCCGGGCACGAGCGCAGGAAGTGGTTCACGTCCTGGAGGTAGAGGCGGTAGACGCCGAGCAGCCGGCCGAGCCAGGACGACGGGAGTTCGTCTTGCTGTGCCGGGGGCACGGTCGGGACGAAGCGCCGCGGTCCACCGTCAGCCAGCATTGCTGGCGAACTCCCCGCTTCCTTCGTTTGCGGCCATGGACAGCAACGGCGCGAAGGCCGGCGCGGCGTCCAGATCCGCGGCCTCAATGCGTTCGCGACCGCTGCGGATCGCGTCTACGGCCAAGGTCTCAAGGAGGCGGGCAACGCGCACGAGCACGCCCTGGGTCAGGTCAAGAATCTGGTGCCGCAGTGCAGCGGCGGTCAGGTCCGAACGCTGCCGCAGCGGAAAGCTGACGGCGTAGCTGGCAAGCAGGCGATGAAAGCTGGTGTCGTCCACCCAGCGCGGCAGCTCGATGGCCTCGAAGCGATCAGCCAGTTGCTGGTCGGTGATCAGGGCACGCCGCGCGTCAGCAGTGCCGACGCAGACCAGGGGAATGCGCAAGTCCGTCGCGAGGAACTTCAGCGTGTTCAGCAAGATACGCTGCGCGCGGTAGGAGCAGGCGAGCAAGGAATGCACTTCGTCGATGATCAGCATGCGCGCACCAACCATTGACAGCATGTCACGAGCCGCGCGCTGCAGGTCGATGGTAGTGGTCAAGCTTCGGGCTGGGGCGCTGAGCGCGGCGAGCAGCTCGGTCCAGAACGCCTTCTCGTCGGGATGCGGCGGCATCTGGAAGCAGACGATGGGCTGGGATGTGGTCCCGGTGCGGCGATCGTAAGAGGGCGGGTGCTCGCGGCCGAACTTGCGGACGATCTGCGTCTTGCCCATGCCGGTCGCGCCTTGGATCAGCAGGCAGGGCATGCGGTCGCGCGGCGGGTGGTCCAGCAGGTCCGACATCCGCGCCAGGACGAGCTCGGCGCGGGGATAGCTGATCCAGCGGTCGGCCCGGACGAGGCGGACGCGCTCGGCGGCGGGCAGGGCGGCCCCGCCGCGGTGGGCAGGGGCCAAGTGGCCGAATTCCTCGCTCATCACCAGACCTCGCTGTCGAACGGTTCGACGTCGACCGGCTCCTTGCTCAGCGGAGCGCGGCTCGGTGCCGTGTGGGGAGCGGGGCGTCCACCCGCCGGCCGTCCCCTCGCGCGTCGGTTCCTTTCCGCGTCATGCCTGGCTTTGGCGGTCCTGGCGACGGCGGCCGCGGCCGCGGCGCGCTGCTCTCCAATCACCCGGAACAGGGTGTCTTCGTCCACGGCTGCTCGCCCTTTCTGGCGCAGCTGCGCCGTGGCGGCGCGCTGCTCCCAGAGCGTGACGGGGGCACGAGAGAGGTCGCGGTATGGAATGGCCCAGTGAGCGCCGTCGTCGTCGCGCAGGTGCACGCGCGACAGGTCGCGGGGGTCGTATTTGATGAGATGCAGCGTGCTGCTTCTGCCGGCGATTGGGCTCAGCACGTTGTCCCAGTAGTGGATGCCGAACAGCCGGATGCCGTCGCGGCGGACCAGCCGGCGCTGCGCCGGGAGAAAATCCAAGTAGAAGCGGTTCGGGTCCGCCGGCATCGGTGCGGGGTCGCGGCGGGACATGGCGTCCTCCCAAGCCTTGAGCGGCGGGATGCCGAGGCTGCGGTGGACGGTGCAGTGGTAGACGCCGACGATCTGGCGCAGCAGCCATGCCTCGAATTCTTCCAAGGTCATCGCCGCGGCAGCCGCGCTGTCGTAATCGCCACGTGCGGACACGTTGGAGAAGGTCGTGCCGGGCAGCAGGTGGACCGCACCCATCACCGTCCCGATTAGCCGCTCGATGTGGGCGCCGTAGGTGGGGCGCGCCGGTGGGCGGAACTCAAGGCGGACACCGTGCTCGACGACGCCTCGCTCCAACGCCGCGGCGCGGAACTCCTTGGCGTTGTCGCAATGCAGCGCTTGCGGCAAGCCCTGCACGGGCCAGCTGCCCTCGATCCCGAACCGCGCGAGGTGGGGCGCTTTGGGCAACACTCCTTGGCTTAGGGCGAGTGCCACCGAAAGTGAGGAGGGTGGGTCGAGCGAAACGTGGGCGGCGGCGACCATGCGGGTCGCGACGTCGATCATCAGCGTGAGCCACGGCCTGCCGATCGGTTCGCGCCGCGTCGCGTCCACGAGCATGACGTCCGCGAGGGTGTGGTCGATCTGCACGAGAGCCAGGGGCGCGCCAGCCTCCCTGCCAGGTCCGGTAGGGTGGACGCGGCGTGCCGCAACGGAGCCGTGGCGGGCGTGCAAAAGGGTCGCAGCGTCGATTCGCGCGACGCGGGCGCGGATTGCGCGGTCAGACGGTTCGGTCAGGCCTGCCGTACGGCAGGCGCCGCGTATCCTGTTGGCAAGGTAGGTGACCGAAGGTCTCTCAGGCTTGAGGTAGACATCGCGGATGCCGGCCTGGATAAGGTGCTCGACTTCTGGCGGCAGGAGCTGTGTTCCTTCGCGCCGTCCGCGCCGCGCAGGCAGCAGCGTCGAGGCATGGGGGTGTGCCCTGAACGCGGCAATGAGGGCATAGACACGGGATCGTTGCAGGCCGAGCGCGGCGGCTGCTTCGTTGATCAACTGCGGACTGGTTCGACGCAGAACGGCGAGAGTCGCGATAATGGTTTCGCGCTGTCGCGCGACGTCCCAGTCCGTCTGCGAGACCTGGTCCCAATGGGGCTTATTTCTTCCGCCCACGTTTCCATCCCAGCGCCGTTGCAACGCCTGGCTCAGATGGCGAGAAACGGCTCTTCAGTTTGCACTTTTCCAACCATGTCAGGCAAAATTCCAGTGTTCAAGGGCCAAAAACCGCACTTTCTGTTGCCGAAAATCCAGATGCTGCGGGCCCTCAATTCCAGCCATTAAAGCAAACCGACACCAACGGCGGCTTGTGCTCACAATCGGCGCCAATGAGAGGAGGCGGTTGTCCGGGTCATACGGGGACGCCTGCCACACGCAGTTGCTCGGCAAATCCGCATCTGCGGTCGCTGGCGAGCGTGTCGGCGAAGACCTGCCGTCTTCAGGGCCGGATCACGGTGATCCGGAACGGCCCGGCATGGGCCGCCGCGTGCACAACGGCCTCGTTTGCGTTGTCCAGGGCAAACTCGGTGACGTCGAACTGGCCGAGGTCCAGCAGCCCGGCCCGGACCAGCGCGATCATCCCAAGAACAGCGCTGGGCTCGAACATCCATTGGCCGTGGATGCTGACGCAGTTCCGCATGATCCAGGGATAGGGCAGCGACAGGTCATCGCCGCCCAGCATCCCCACGCCGCCCATCAGCACGGCCCGGCCGTATGGGCGCACCGCCATCACGGCGGCCCGCACCACCGTCGCGCTGACGGACGGCGGTAGGATGTCCAGCATGCAGTCGATCGGGCCTGGTGCGGCGGCCTGCATCCGCGCGCGGTCCGCGTCCTCGTTGCCGGCGAGGGTCACGGGCCGCACGCGCGAACCGAAGCGGCGCACCAAGTCGGCAAGCACTCGTTCGTTGCGGCCGGGCGCTACGACGCAGCCCGCACCCATCGCCAGCGCGGTCGCCACGGCGGCGCTGCCGTAGTTGCCGGTGGCGCCGCTGACCAGGAGCGTTTCCCCGGCTCGCAGCCCCGCCGCGAGAAGGCCGCCATAAGGCACGAGCGCCACGCCCGCCGCGCACCATCGTCCGGCGTCCGCCTCGTCGATGACACCAAGCGGGATGGCGTTTTCGGTGGGCACCATCATGCGCTCGGCAAATGGGCCGTTGTGGAAGTGCTTCTGTAGCCGCAGGCCCCCTTCGCCGCGGGAGCTCCAGCCCTGCAGCGTGATGTCAGGGGCGAGGCCGCCATCGCGCGACCGCACGGTGGGGTCGCAGAACACCCAGTCGCCGGGCGAAAGGCGCGTTGCATCCGGCCCGGCGGTGCGCACGCGGCCGACCGCCCCGCAGCCCGGCACCACGGGCAGCTCCAGCGGGTATTTGCGCGCGCCACTGAACACATCCGCCGCGTAGGGCAGGATGCCGGTTGCCACGACATCGACGACGACCTCGCCGGTGCCCGGAACCGGGTCGGGCACGGCGCCAATGGACAGGGGAGAACCGAACGCGAGCAGGGTGGCAGCTTTCATGGCGAGGGCAGTCCCATGGTGAAGGGCTCCAAATGGGCGAGCTTCGCCTGCGCGTGAAGGACTGGTATCATCCTAGGATCAGTCACACCCCCCCTTTAAGCGGCACGCATGACGGACACGGCGCGCAACGCGTTCGGCGACTTTCTCCGTTCCCGGCGCGAGAGGCTGGAGCCGCACGCGATAGGCCTTCCGAACGGGGCGCGGCGGCGGACCGTGGGGCTGCGGCGGCAGGAGATGGCGGAGCTGGCCGGCATCGGCATCGACTGGTACATCCGGCTGGAGCAGGGCCGGGCCGTGCGCCCCTCCACCGCCACGGTGGATGCGTTGGCGCGGGCGCTGCGCCTGGACATGGCCGAGCACGCCCACCTGCGCGCACTGGCTTTGCCCAGCAACCGCCCGGCTTTCGTGCGCGAAACCGTGCCGGACACGGTGCGCCGCATCGTCGAGCGTCTTGACCAGCCGGCCTACGTCACGGGGCGGCGGTGGGACGTGTTGGCGTGGAACGACGCAGCCTGTGCGCTGTTCACCAATTTCGGCCGGATGCCGGAGGCAGATCGCAACATTCTCGTCTATGTGCTGACCGACCCGGACGCGCGGCGCGTGTTCGGTGCTGCCTGGGCTGGGCAGGCGGCGCGCATGGTGGCCCGGTTCCGTGGAACGCACGACCTATGGGCTGGTGACCCGGCGTTCACCAGCCTGGTGCGCAGCTTGCGCGAGCGCAGCCCCGAGTTCGCCGGCTGGTGGGACGCGCACGAGGTTGGCAGCAGCGCCGGAACCGGTGAGAAGGTGCTGGTTCACCCCAGTGACGGCCCACTGCGCTACGAGTATGCGACGTTTCAGGTCAACGACGACCCGGCGTTGCGGCTCGCGATCTACACCCCGGTCTAGCCCGGAACCGATCTGGCCGTACCAGGCCGACTTGGGTTCAAGCGCGGCGGCGCAGCGTATGCCGGTGAGCGACGGTCTGCGGTTCTCGAAAACCAATGATTCTGGAGCTAAATCAGGGCGGAGTAGGGGGCGGAGTAGATTTCTCGGCATACCTTATCAAGGATTTCAAGAAATCTGTGTTTACACGTATCGAACTTCCGACCCCTTCTAAGTCGCCAATACCACAAAGATCATGTCCAAAAGCGTTGTAAAACACCATTTTTCTCTCTGCTCCCGTTTCTTCATGTATTAGTTGAGTGCATATTAGCTCTGGATTTACATTCTCAATGTCTGAGTTTTTTCGTGTTCGGGAAACCGCTTTATCTACTGGAGAAACTACGTTAGTTTGTAAGCGTTCTCCTCGAGCCTGGCTTAGTATTATTAAATCATCTCCTTTATAGTATTGTAGATACCTTTTGCCAAATTGCCTTGTCCAAATTGCATTATTTTCTTGCTCTCCCCAAAAATAAGAGTGGAATAGTATTCTATCTATTTTTTCAAGTCTAACTCCATCTTTGCGGAGAAGCATCTCGAAACCACCGCCCCATGCTTCATCCAATCCAAATCCTGTTGTTCTCTGTTTTTGCATTGCACTGATAATATACTCTAGCAGATGTGAAATTTTACGGTAATCATGTGGAAGGTTAAACCCCTTGCCACCCTTCGTAGGTAATAGCGGATTATCTCGAAGGTATTCGAGCATGTAATCCGTACCTCTTCCTAAGAGCGTAGTATGGCCAAACTCTGGTATCTTAGTTACTAGCCGCCATTATTCATCAGCCCGGAGCGTTCCCCTGCAGAGTCAGGCGTTTTT
>CAXTCN010000196.1:0-8539 GCA_964242575.1 uncultured Acetobacteraceae bacterium
TGTTCGAGATGACCTCGACGTTGGTCTGCTGCGCCTGCATGCCGGTGCTGGCGATGTCCAATGATCGCATGGGCTGGAACTCCTTGAGCGCACGACGTGGGACGCAAGCGTTGCTTAATGGAAGTTATAATCGCCGCCGCAAGAACGCCCACACGGACGTCCGGCGATCAGCCCTTGTTGCGTCCGATCCGGTCGATCGCCGCCTGCTGGCGCTGGGCCTCGGCGTCCGCGAACTGCGAGGCGAACTCGAACTCACGCATCTCGGCCATCATGGACGTCAACTCGACGATGGCCTGGATGTTGGCGCCTTCGATGGTTCCCTGCGCCACGGCGGGGGCCAAGGCGTCGCGCGACGGCTGCGTCGTGGCGAACAGCGAGTTGCCCTCCGCCTGCATCGCTTGCTGGTCGTCGAACTGCACAACGCGGAACTTGCCGATCTGGCCAGTGTCCGAACTGATGGTGCCATCGCCCCCGACCGTGATGGCGCCGACATCCGCAGGCACGTTGATTGGACGCCCGTCGGTCCCGAGGACCGGATTGCCGGTCATGTCCACGATTTGTCCTCCGGCTGACAGGGAGAACCGGCCGGCGCGGGTGTAACGCTCGCCGCGGGGCGTTTCGACGGCGAAGAACCCCTCGCCTTGCAACGCCAGGTCCAGCGGATTGCCCGTTTTGGTGACCTGGCCCTGGCCGAAGTCCCGCCACGTCGCACGGTCCTGCACCATCTGCACCGTCTTGCCGCCGGGTGGAGCGGCGACCCCCTTCTGCTGGAGCAGGTAGTCCGAGAACAGCACGGCCTCGGCCTTGAAGCCTGGGGTTCCCGTGTTTGCGATGTTGGTCGCGCGCACCTCCAGCGCCCGCTGCTGGGCGATCATCCGCGACAACGCGATGTAGCCTGAGTTCTCCACCGTATGCCCCCGTTCCTGTGGCGGCGTTTTCACGCCGATCCGCACGGGACACTTATATAGGGGTTCCGACGCAATCGACGGCAACGCGCACCGGGACCTGACCGGGGCCAGCACATGGAACCATCCCAGCATGGATCACGGCAGGACCGAACGGCGGCACGGGCATGACCGCCCGGCAGGACGGCGCTTCATCCGCTCCTGCGTGGCGGCTGTGCTGCCGCTCCTGGTGGCCGCGGCCGTCACGCCCGCTGCCGCGCAGACCAGGATCAAGGACGTGGCCGACGTCGAGGGCGTGCGCAGCAACCAGCTGGTCGGCTATGGCATCGTCGTGGGCCTCAACGGCACTGGCGACAAGCTGAACAACTCGGTGTTCACGCGCGAGTCACTGATCGGCATGCTGGAACGCCTTGGTGTGAACACGCGCGACCAGGCGCGGAGCATGGACACGAAGAACGTCGCCGCCGTGATGGTGACGTCCAACATGCCGCCTTTCGTGAAAGCGGGCGAGCGGATTGACGTCTCGGTGGCGGCGCTCGGCGACGCCACCAACCTCACCGGCGGCACCCTGCTGGTGACCTCCCTGCTCGGGGCGGACGGCGAGGTGCACGCCGTGGCCCAGGGGACGCTCGCCACCGGCGCCATCGCGGCGCGAGGGGCGGCGCAGTCCGTCACCCGCGGCGTGCCCACGTCCGGCCGCATTGCGAACGGGGCCACCGTCGAGAAGGAGATCCCCTTTGATCTGGCAAAACTGTCGATGCCGCGCTTGGGCCTCCGCAACCCTGACCTCACCACCGCCATCCGCATCGCCGCCGCGGTGAACCGCGCGATGGGCGGCGGCATCGCCAAGGCCTCCGACCCACGGACTGTCGCACTGAACCTGCAGGGCCGGGACGTCGTCGAGGCGCTGTCCCGGATCGAGCAGCTGCGTGTCGAACCCGACAACGGCGCCAAGGTGGTGATCGACGAGGCTTCCGGCGTCATCGTCATGGGAGCCAACGTGACGATCTCGACCGTGGCGATCGCTCAGGGCAACCTGACCATTCGCGTGACCGAGGCGCCACAGGTGAGCCAACCGGCCCCGCTTTCGAACGGGGAGACCGTTGTCGTTCCCCGCAGCAGCGTCACAGTGGACGATCAGAGCAACCGGCGCCTGGGCATCCTGCCCAGGGCCGTCACCCTGGAAGAGCTGGTTCGCGGCATGAACGCGCTCGGCGTCGGCCCGCGCGACATGATCAGCATCTTGCAGGCGATCAAAGCCGCCGGAGCGCTGCAGGCCGACCTGGAGGTGCGGTGATGGCCGACGCTGTCCGGATGGCCGCTGCGGTCCAGCCTTCCGTGCATGTCGCACCGCCAACGTCCCGGGGGTGGTCGTCGGAACAACTAGTGAAGACGCGCAAGACGGCCGAAGACTTCGAGGCTTTGGCGATCAGCCAGATGCTGCAGCCCATGTTCAAGACCGTCGACACCTCGAAGGGCATGTTCGGGGGCGGCAAGGGCGAGGAGGCGTGGAAGCCGCTGATGGTGGACGAGATGGCCAAGATGCTCGCCAGGAACGGCGGCATCGGCCTCGCGGATTCCGTCTACCGGGAGATGCTGCGCATGCAGGAACCCGAGCCGCAAGCTCCTTAAGGAAGGCGCTTAGCCAGCCGCCCCTCTGTGCCAATGACGATGAGACACTGGCCCCATGCGAGTTTAGACTTGGGCGCAGGAGAACAGCATCGTGGTTATGCCCAACATTCATTCACAGCTGGATGCCGCGGCTGGCACTGAGGACGGCCGCCGGCCGACGATCGTGCCGGCGCCAGCTGCGGCATCGCCGGAACTGTCAGTGCAGCCGAAGCGCCGGGTCTTCTCGGCCGCCACGAAACTCCGCATCCTGGCTGAAACCGACCGTGCGGCCGACACCGGCGGGATCGCTGCCATTCTGCGCCGCGAGGGCCTTTACTCGTCGGCCCTGACCGACTGGCGCCGGCAGCGTGATGCGGGCGCTTATGCCGCGCTCAAACCGCTCAAGCGCGGGCCGAGCAGTGCCGTTCCCAACCCCGTCAACGCCGAACTGGCCAAGGCCCACCAGGAGAATGTCAGGCTCCGGCAGCGGCTCGATCAGGCCGAGGCCATCATCGCGATCCAAAAAAAAGTTGCAGCCCTGTTGGAGCTGCCCCTGGCGACGCGCGACGACGGCGACGAGCCGTGATGCAAGCAGCTCTCGCCTCGCCCTTCGGTTTTCGCCTCACTGCCGGTGCATGCCATGCTCTGGGCGTGTCGCGGGCCAGCCTGTATCGCGGCCGCGCTCGTCTGGCGCGGCCACCCGCAAGCTTGCTTCCCGCCAAGCCCCGTTCGCCCCGGGCGCTGAGCGCTGAGGAACGCCGCGCTGTGCTCGACCGGCTGCGCGAGCCGCGCTTTGTCGACCTCGCACCGGCCGAGATCTACGCCACGCTGCTGGACGAAGGCAGCTACCAGTGCTCGATCCGGACCATGTACCGCATCCTGGCCGAGCATGGTGCCGTCCGCGAACGTCGCGACCAGCTGCGCCACCCCGTCTACCAAAAGCCTGAACTGCTGGCCGAAGCGCCCAACCAGGTCTGGTCGTGGGACATCACCAAGCTCATGGGACCGGCCAAGTGGTCCTACTTCTACCTCTACGTCGTCCTCGACATCTTCAGCCGCCGCGTCGTCGGCTGGTGCGTGGCCGACGCCGAGAGCGCCGCCCTGTTCAAGGCCTTGTTCGACGACACCCTCGCCAAGCACGCCGTGCCACCGGGTCAGCTGACGCTGCACGCCGACCGCGGCGGGCCGATGAAGGCCAAGGCAACCGCGCTCATGCTCGCCGACCTGGGCGTCACCAAGTCGCACAGCAGGCCGCACACCTCGAACGACAACCCGTTCTCGGAAGCCCACTTCAAGACCCTCAAGTATCAGCCGGAGTTCCCCCAGCGCTTCGGATGCATCGAAGACGCCAAGGCGTTCTGCCGCGCCTTCTTCACCTGGTACAACCAACACCATCACCACGCCGGCATTGGCCTGATGACCCCCGATCAGGTCCATTACGGCCAGGCAAACGCCGTCCATGCCGCCCGACAGCAAATCCTGCCCGCGCCTACCAGGCCAACCCGGAACGCTTCGTCCGCAAAATGCCCGAGCCACCCGCAGTGCCAACCGCTACCTGGATCAACCCACCCCAAAAGCCGTCAAACAACCAAGCCTAATCCGAGACACCGGCCGTCTCATAGTCGTTGACAGGTTCCGCGCTGCCTGCTGCTTCCGTGCAAGGTCTTCCTTTTCCTGCCCGAGTTAGCGTGGATCGGGCGATGGTGCTTGAGGTGCCGGATGGGCTCTGTTGCATGGATCGGGTTAGTGGCCCTGCAAGTCGGGCCGGCGTAGGAGGCTTGCCTCTCCTCTGATCCCGGATGCCCGCCTTGCCGTTCAAGCTGAATGCTGACCGCCGCCACCACATCCCCAAGCAGAAACACAGGGTCACGAATTCGGCTGCGTATGACGCCGCCCTGCGCCAGCGCGGCAGTTTGACGGTCTGGTTCACGGATGAGGTGTGCCACATCACCTGGCGCTGGATCCCTTTTGCAGAAAGGAGGGGTTTGGAAGAGATGACCCTTGGGCTAGCGGCTTACCCGATGGTGAAAGCCAGACGGGACAGTAGCATGCCGTCGAAGCGGCAGCGGTCTGAAGACGCTTACGGCCGCGTCCCGCAAGGCCCGCGCGATATGGTGAGGACCGGATTGTTCGAACCTCAGCCTCCAGCGATGCAAGTGAACATTCCCCGCCACAGCGTCTTATGTCGGGGCCACCGCGAGAGGACGGCAGCCTCGTCGCCGTCTGAACCTTCCGCGTGGTGGGCGATGGGACGTCGTCCCATTCAAGGAGGCGGACGAGGCACCTACGTTGCGCTCGACACGTCCAACGCCAAGGGAATGTGGGATCGCCCGCCGCGCCGCGAGGCGCAGGGCGACGGAGCCGCCATAGTACTCCGAGGACGGGAAAGCCGGCCACATGGGAAAGGGCGGCAGGTGTCCTGAAACTCAGGCGGAGAGGTACGCGAGATGCGAAACGCCGAAACCGTGCTGGGGATCATCCAAGACCGCGGTCGATAGCCGTGGTTGTGGACGACACTGGAAGGCCGGGTGCTCCGAAAGGCGCACGCCCGGTTTGGGGAGGGGCGGATGGGAAAGTGCCGATCTCGGCAACTCGCCAGCCGCCTACTCTACGCAGTCGCGGCCTGGCGAGCCGAGCCGCGCACGACGCGGGGCGGGCAGCCCTGGTACTCGCCCCTGGCGATCCTGACGGCGCTGACGCTCCGGGCGGTGTTCCGCCTGGCGTTGCGCCAAACGGAGGGCCTGATCGGCTCCATCATGCATCTGCTCGGGCTCGCTCTGGCCGTGCCGGACCACTCGACGCTCAGCCGCCGGGCCGGGGCGCTGGCGGTGCCACGCCCACGACCGCGCAAAGATGGTGAGCCCATGCACCTGCTGGTGGACAGCACCGGCCTGAAGCTCTACGGCGCGGGCAAGTGGCTGCACGAGAAGCACGGCACCAAGACGCGCCGGTCCTGGAGGAAGCTACACCTCGGTCTGGATGCCGACACCGGCCAGATCGTGGCGGCGGCGCTGACGACCAAGGACGTGGATGACGGCGCCGAGGTCGGCCCCTTGCTAGACCAGGTCGCGGGCCCTGTGGCCTCGTTCACCGCCGACGGCGCCTACGACCAGGAGGGCGTGTCCGCCGCGGTCGCCAAACGTCATCCAGACGCGACGCTCATCGTGCCGCCGCGGTCCACGGCCGTACCGAGCGAGACGGCCGAGATCGAGCCGACGCAGCGCGACCGCCACCTGCAAAGCATCGTCGAGCACGGGCGGGCGGCCTGGCAGAGGCGTCCGGATACACGAAGCGGGCCCGAGGAGGCAGGCATCGGCAGGTCCAAGCAGGTGATCGGTGACGGGCTGCGCTCACGCACAGACGAGCGTCGGGCCACCGAGGTGAGCGTCGCCGTCCATGCCCTGAACAGGATGCTGGAACTTGGATGCCCGAGCTACGTCCGCATCGCCTGAACCCAGGCCGGGCTTGGGGCCAACTGCGCCGCATCCCTGACCCGTGCAACACAGTCTAAGGCTGATGGAGATACCGGTGAGTATGCCATAAACTCGCACGCATCCGGACCGGCAGGAATCCTTCTCAGGACTCTTCCGTCAGGTGTTATCCACTAGCGGCAAAACGACACGCTGGGGCGAAACCTCTCGCAGTCTTCGCAAACAACCAACCGGACGAAGGCTGCCTCCTGAAGACACGCATCTTCGGGTTGCCCTGATAAATTCCAGAATGGCTATATAGGCTGCATGGACATGCCCTCCCTAGCGCAATGGCTTTCTTGCTGCCTGAACCGCAGGCGCGGCGTGTGTTTGCAATCGCCGGCTCGCAAGGCCGCTTCTCCCGGCCAGAGGAAGACGCATGCCTGATTTTATCTCGCTAGCCCATGCACAGCCGTTGAACAGCGCCCCGCTGCCGCAAGGGGGCGAGCGGGAAGGCGGGGCAGGCATCACGTTCCGGGAAGTGCTGGCGGCGCTGAACCCGTTGCAGCACATTCCGATCATCGGCACGATCTATCGGGCCGTAACCGGTGACGTGATCCCGGAAGCCGCGCGCAGGATCGGGTCGTTCGCGGTCAGCGGCCTGATGGGCGGTCCAATCGGATTGCTGACGAACCTGGCCCTGCTGGCGATCGAGAAGGCCACCGGCATCGACCCGGAGAAGATCGGCGAGGGCATCCTGGCGGGCCTTGGCCTAAGCAGCCACGACATGACCGCCGTCGCATCGTCTGAGCCTCCCAGCGACGATGAGACTGTCGTCTCGCCAGCGGATGACGTTTGGGATCTCGCGGTCCCCACTGCGTGGTCGCCATCGCAGCTGCTGGCATACGGGGTCACGACCGACCAAGCAGGCAACTTGCGCCGCGGCGACTTGCAGGGAAGCGACGTGCTGAACGACATGGCGCTGGTCCGCTACGCCGCGTGACCAAACCACAGAGTGCCCCGCCTCATGCCTCCGACACTGCCGCGCGCCACAGCCAGGACCTTACATGAACGACGACCTTCAGGATATTCTCTCAGCCGCGGCCGAGGGCAGCAGTGTACCGGCAGTCGAGGTGCCTGTCCGGCGCGCGGCGCGGTTGCATGCCGTTGCGGCCGGCCATCCTAGCACTTTCACCATGGTCGGCGTCGCACAGCCAGTTCCACCCGCCCCAGGCACCCAGGCCGAGAACGAAGGCGGCCAGTTGGGCCGGCGCGGGCTACGCCTCGGGTTCTGGCTGTGCGGGTTCCATGGTGCCCTTGTTGAGCGCCGGGAGCATGGCGAGGCATTGACCGAACGTGAGACATCCCTTCTCGATCTGTGCAGACAGGATTTTGCGGACCTGCGGCCCCTGGTGATCGCCATGGCGATCAAGCGTTTGCACACGGTGGTCAACTCCCCAAACGCCGTAGCTGACGCGACTGCCTCAGGCGGCCTGGAGGCGTTCGCCCTCGACACTGTCCGTAGCCTGTCAGCCCGCGCGAGCAAGTTGCTGCAAGACCAGGGACCAGACCTCGCCATGGCTGTGTTCGACGGCAACAAGGAGGTGGTGGAGCCGCTCGCAATCTTCCAAGCCGTCTTCAGGACCGCGATCGGCGTCATCGAGGGCTTCGAACGGATCTCTTCAAATGGCGCGAGGTTCCTGCCGCACCTAGTGTCCGCGCTCGATTCCGAGTTGGAGCGGATATAGCGATGCAGCCGCTCCGTCGCTGGATCCCGGCGCCAAGCCGCGGCGCAGTCGTCTCCAGCATCCCTGCGGTCACGGCCAGCAACGACGCGCTGTCCCCTGCGAGCGTCTCAGGCAAGGATATATCGTTCTGCGCCGAGTTTGCTGTCCACGGCGGTGTCGCGGCATCCGCGCACGGGTTCAAGGCCGAGACGGAAATGCTCCGCATGCAGCAGGCTGGCCTTCTCGACTTGGTGCGCGATCCGGAGCCGCCCTTCGCCGTCATCCGCGTGACTCTTTCGGCAGGCGCTCGTCGTCTCCTTTCTGGGGAGCGGCACATGACGGGCGTTCCGACGCTGGCATCTTTGACAGGTCAGGCACTTGGCAGGAGCAAGGATCCCGTTTCCGACAGTGGGGCGCGGCGGAACGGCTTCGAGGTTGCCCGCGGCATGATCGGCGCTGCCATCAAGGCCGAACTGTCCTTTTGCATGGCTGATCTGGACGCCCAGCATGCCGAAGCACTGGAAACGCGGCTCATGAAGCGGATCAGCCAGATACAGGTCCCATTCTAGGCCGATGACGCGGAACTTGCCCGTTACGGCCCGCCGGAGCGTTCGTGGGACAGCCTGGTCCATGGCGCTTCTCCTGGGATTGGCGGACTTGCTCCATACCGCGCCAGCGCGGGCAGCTCCCGGCCTGGCGGACAGGTCGCATGAGCAGGGATTGCTCTGCCGGCGTGCCATTCAACAGGCGGAGGCTGGAAGTGGGCTGCCGCAGAACATGCTGGTCGGCATTGCGCGAGTGGAATCCGGACGCCGCGATCCAATCAGCGGGAGCTTCCATCCGTGGCCGTGGACCATCAACGCGCAAGGCAGGGGCCATTTCTTCG
>CAXTCN010000197.1:0-8519 GCA_964242575.1 uncultured Acetobacteraceae bacterium
CCGCGGGTGTCGGCTGGGTGGAGGCTGCGCGCGGCCGCCGCCCTTGACGCTTCGGAGGGCGTTTGGTCTCTAAAGGCGATAGCGGCGCCTCGGCCGGCGTTGCTTCGCTCTCCCAGGGGAAACGCAGGTCCGTCACAGGTCGAGCGCGCCGGCCGGGCTTTCGTCCACGAGGCCGGCGCGCTGGACGTAGCCGCGCATGGTGCGCAGGTCGCGGTGCCTGGTGTGGCGCATGATGTCCTCGTCGCGCACGCCCTTGCTGTAGGCCTCGGTGATGAAGCCCACTCGCAGCGCATGCGCGCTCAGCTGCTCGAACCCGTCCACCTCCAGCCCGGCCAGGCCCACCCGATAGCCGAGGATCTGCCGCACCGCGTCCGGGTGCAGCGCCGCGTCGCCGATCCGGCCCGCGGTGCTGATGCGGCGGAACAGCGGCCCGGCGCGGCGCCTGGCCACCTCCTGCCACGCCTCGAACGCCCGGAGCGGGCAGGTTTCGACGTGCCGCCCGCGTGGCAGGCCGACCTCGGCCCCCTGCCCCGCCTGGTCGGTCTTGCTCCGGGCGATGCGCAGCCGCAGCCCGCCGGCCACGGCCGCCACGTCCTCCACCTGCAGCGCCACCAGCTCGGAGCGGCGCAGCGCGGCCGCGAAGCCGATCAGCAGCAGCGCGCGGTCGCGCCGGCCGCGGGCGCTGCGGTCGCAGGTGGCCACGAGCTGGCGCAGCAGGGGCAGGGTCAGCGCCGCCGCCTTCTGCACCGGGCGGCCATGCGTGCGCAGCAGGCCCTGCAGCGGCCCCTGGATGTCGCGGTGCCCTGGGTTCCAGGGCAGGTCGTTGAAGCGGTGCATCTTGCCCAGCGCCGAGAGCCGCCGACGGATGGTGGTCGGCGCATGGCTCGCGGCGAGGCTGGCGAGGTAGGCGCCGACTGTCGACGGCTGGGCGGGCACTGGCGCGAAGCCGTGCGCCGCGCACCAGGCGGCGTAGTGCGTCCAGTCGGCCTTGTAGGCGCGCAGCGTGGCCGGGGCGGCTGACTTGCGCCCGAGCGCCTGCGCGGCTTCGAGCGCGGCCTGGCCCGCCGCGGTCGGTTCTGCGGCGACAGCGACTTTGGCCACTGGGACTTCGGCGGTGGGAGATGCAGCGAGCGCTATGGTTGCAGGCGGCATGGTCGCGCGGTCCTGGAGCTGACGGGTCTTGGACGATGAGGGTCTGCGAGCCGCCGCCACAATGCAAGCCGAATAAATGACCTACGCGCGATAATGGCGCTTATCGCGCGTAGTACGGGACGACAGAGGGCCGAGACCGGTCGACACGCCTGCCATACCCCGGCCGCAGCCGCACGCCCCCTACCCTGCTCGTTCTGACGCCGGCATGCCGATCGGGCGCAAAGCCGGCACGCGCGTGTCCGTTGTCCCGGCAACACAGCTGCGGGCAGGCCGTAACCAGCACGGGCCACCCTGCCCCGTGCCCTAAATTCGGCGTCATGGACCCGGTGACCGCCAGGGCGGCAGGGTCGTTTCCGCCCCCCTGCAACGGCGCGACTGGCTCCGTGCTGATCGGCTATGTCCGAGGCAGGACCGTCGGCGTGGACGCCCTCGCCGCACAGCAGCGGGTTTTACAGGACGCACGCTGCGAGCGGGTCGTCGAGTAGCTGGTCGGGCGTTATCAGGTTGGCAGCTCCTGCTGGGCCATGGCCCAGCAGGAGCTGCCAACCTGATAACGCCCATGAGCTGGACCAACAGCCATCTTTACGAGATCAGGGCCGGGAACGTCGGCTGGGGCCCGCCGGACCCCGAGCTCGGCGAGGGGCCGCGCGATGCCAAGAAGGCCCATCTCGTTGACGTGCTCGAGGATGCCGGCGCGAAGACGTTCAAGTACCTCTACGACTTCGGCGACAGCTGGAAGCACACGGTCAAGGTCGAGCGCATCGCCGATGCGGTGCCTGGCACGGCCTATCCTGTTCTGATTGACGCCGCCGGACGCTGCCCGCGGTTATGTCCCATGATGCGCGGCGTGCAGGATGTGCCAGAAGCTGACGGAGCAACGCGGATGGGAGATCGCCCTGGAAAATGGCTGGACGCCGCCCGAACGGTTGTGGCGCGTGATGCTGGCATTGTGACCCTGATTGGCGGACCGGCTGCCGGGCACCCGATCCGGCCGTTGTTGGCGCTCCCCCCGCATGGATGGCTGATCCATGCAGGAACCGGTTCTCGCAGCCTGCTCGCCACATCAACTCCAGTTGTGGCAGCGGCCTGCCAACGCTCGCCAGCTGGAGACTATCCATGAACGTGCCCGCCCGCGCCGCGGGTCCGGTCACGCCTCTCCTGTCATGAGTCCACCCACCACGTCAGCCTCAGTGCTGGCCTGGTTTGAGGCGGCCGTGTCGGTCCCCCTGCCCCAGCATGACGGCACCCTGGCCACTGCACGCGACGCGGCCAAAGCCTACGCGCGCCGCGCCAAGGCCGCCAACACCCGCCGGGCTTACATCGCAAGCGCCCGGGCCTGGTACGGTTGGTGCGCCCGCCATGGCCGGACCCCCCTGCCCGCCTCTGGCGCCGACGTGGCGGCCTTCCTGTCCGACAAGGCCCTGCAGGGGCGCTCGATGGCGACCATCGGCCTGCGGCGCTCTGCCTCCGTTACCTGCAAATGCTTGATGGCAGGCCCGTCCCAACCAGCGATTTCCAGGTGTCAGAAGCGGTAGCCGGCATCGCCGGTGACCCGGCGGTGCTGCGCCGCCCACCGGCCAAGAAGATGCCAGCCCGCCTCGCCGTCATGCGGCAGATGCTGGACGCCATCAAGGGCGACGCCCTGCCTGAGTTGCGCGACCGCGCCTTGCTCCTCGCCGGCTTCGCCGGAGCGCTGCGCTGCGCCGAGCTCGGCGCCATCGAGGTCGAGCACCTTGAGGAGTGCGAAGGCGGACTGCTCCTGCTTCTGCCGGCGTCCAAGGGCGACTGGGAAGGCAAGGGAGTAAAGGTTCTCCTGCCCTACGGCGCCACCGAGCTGTGCCCGGTCCGCGCGCTTCACCGCTGGCTGACGGCGGCTGAGATCGCGTCGGGTCCGGTGTTCCGGCGCTTGCAACCCATCAAATCGCCCAGCACGCTGCGTGGCGGCGGCCAGGCGCCTGCACGGTGCTGGACGCTCGGCCAGCATGCCATCAACGACAGGACGGTGGCTCGCATTGTCCAGGCCCGGGCCGCCGCCGCCGAGCTCAACCCGGCGCACATGGGCGGGCACAGCCTCAAGCGGGGCGCGCTGACCACGGGCATGGACAACAACGCCCACCCCATGCGGCTCAAGACGCTCGGCCGGCACAAGAGCTGGGACGTGCTCGAAGGCTACCTGGAGATGGGCGAGCCGTTCAGCAACCATGCGCTCAAGGGCGTGCTTTAGGCGTCCGACGCCGCACATGCCCTTATAGAGGGCGTAAGAAGCCTATACCCGCTATACGCCTATCTGACTATGCGCTTAACGGCTTATTGTCCGCTATGCCGGCTAGCTTGCTCTTTGTTTTGCTAGCCGGATATGCTGCTAGAGACCGTTATGGGGGTAGATGGATATGGGGTTAGTGCTCACGGTGGCTTCCGGAAAGGGAGGATGCTCCAAAACCACAACGGTGATGCTGCTGGCGGCAAATCTGGTAGCCAGGGGCTACCGGCTCGCCGTCGTGGATGCCGACCGCAACCAAAGCTTCGCGTCCTGGCACGCCCAAGCCTATGAAGGGCCGGACATCACCTGCCGCAGTGAGGTGGACCACATCAAGGTCGTGGACCTCGCCGGTGAACTTGCTGGCGAGCATGATGTCGTGCTCGTCGACACGGCCGGTTTCGAGAACCTGACCGCTGCATCCGCAATCGGCATGGCCGACCACGTGCTCATACCGTGCATGCCCGACCGCGGCAGCGTGCGCGAAACCATGCGAACGGCGCAGCAAGTAGCTAGCTTAAGCAAGGCGGCTAGACGGTCTATCCCGTATAGCATTCTACTCACCCGGTGGAAGCCGCGTGGCTTGTCTGAGCGCGCGGCGCTGGACAGCCTGGACGGCGAGCGCCTGCCCATCCTCGATTGCCGGCTTGGAGACTCTGCGGAGTTCACAAAGCTGTCGTTCAGCGGGATTGTGCCGGTCACGGGCAAGGTCAGCGAGCAAGCAGCTAGCCTTATAGGTGAGCTAGCCCGGAAGGGGGCTATACCAGCTATACCGTCTAACCCGATGGGGGCAAGAGCAGCGGCATGAGCGCCAAGTTCCTTCCCAAACGCGTCAGCGGCGTCGATCTGGCGGCGCAGCTGGCACCTGCGACCGCCGGCATGCCCGCCGCTGTGCCAGCTCCAGCGCCGGTGCCACAAGCAGGGCTCGAAGCAGCGCCGCAGCCTGGGCAGGCAACGGCCAAGGCGGCTGCCACGGTCCAGATCAACTTCAAGGCGTCGCTGGCGTTCGCGGATCTCATCGCGCAAGAGGGCGCAAAAGCCGGGTCAACCCGGCGCTTCCTGGCCCGCCTGCTGTGCGACGCCGGCTACGACGTGCCCAAGGCCGACTTGAACCCGGCAGACCGCCGCCGGAGGAGGGGGGAGGCGGTGCGTTAAGCTGGCACGCCAGGCAGGCTTCCGGACGGCAACATCGGCCGAAGCAACACAGCGCTGTTCGCAAGGGGTCGCTGGTTCCTGGTCCGGAACTGCGTTCAGCCAGCACTTGGGCGAGGACGCAACCATGTTCAGCCAGGACAATGAGACGAGCGCCTCGGGCTCATCCGCCGCAACCTGTCCCGGCCAGGGGTCAGATCGCGCGCAGCCCGGCTGAGCATGGACACGGCGAACTGCACAGCCAAGGGCGCATGCGTCCCGCTGCCGGAAGTCACAGGACCGAACGACTCGGGCCTCGATCCTGTGCGGGGGTTAACCGATAAGGCCACTCAAATGCCGTGCTTGCCCACACCAGACACAGCTTGCACACGGGGGTTAACCGATGGCGGTTGGGGGTGAACCGATAAAGGCGGGGTTATACATGGGGGATAACCGATAGAGTACTACTAATAGAATCTACTATCTTCAAGTAGCCCGCTCGGTTAACCCCCGGGCAAATTAGACTTGACCTTGGCTGCTGTGGACAACACCTTAGCAACGCAGGTGATGACATGACGAACACAGAAGACGGCTTGAAGGTGCATCAGCTCGTTCTTGCCCACGGGCGTGACCGAGCGAAAGAGATGGTCACGGCCAAGCACCGCCCCTTGGTGGACATTGCCGCCGAGGTCCTGGCCGACGAAAGCCAGCGCATCGGCATCAGCTACACCGGCTTCTGCCTGACCAGCCTTCCCCACAAGCGGCTTCCGGACGACCAAGCGTGGACAAAGCAGGGCCACAAGGTGACGCTCATGGTGGAGCCGGGCCGCATGATGGTCCGCAAGAAGCCAATCCTGTACGGCGTGCCTTATGGCGCCCGCGCGCGCATGATCCTTCTCTTCCTGCAAGGCCAAGCGGTGCGAACGAGCAGCAGGGAAATCGAGCTTGGCCGCTCCCTCTCGTTCTGGATGGAGCAGATGGGGATCGCGTGGGGAGGGGAGACAGCCAAGGCGATCCGTCAGCAGGCGGCCAGGATCTCCGCTTGCAGCCTCAAATTCTTCTGGGAAGGCGACCAGGCCGACGGCTGGGCTGCGAGCCGAATCGTAAACAGCGGCCTGAGCTTTAACGACATCATAGGGGACGGCACACAAGGCTCGTTGTGGGAAGATCGTGTCGTCTTGGACGAAAGCTTCTTCAAGGCGCTCAAGGAACATCCCGTGCCATTGCAGGAGGCGGCCATCCGCGAGCTGCGCGACCGCTCCATGTCCCTGGATCTTTATGTGTGGCTCGCATGGAGGCTGCACAGCCTTGCCAAGCCAACACCGGTCAGCTGGGCGGCCGTCCACCACCAGTTCGGCTCTGGATATGCCAAGTTGTTCCACTTCAAGCCGGGCTTCACAGAAAGTCTTGCGGCGGCCTTGGCAGCCTACCCTGAAGCTCGGGTGAGCGTCGAAGAGGCTGGCATCGTGCTGCATCCTTCACCTCCGCCGGTTGCCCGGCTGCAAGTCCCCAAGCGGCTTATCGGTTAACCCCCGCCCCGTCGCTCCCAAGAGGGATGCTGTAAGTTTAGCAGTTTGCCTCCATACATCCGTGGGTTGAGAGCCGAAGGTCCGACAGCAGCACCGCTGACCGTGCATCCGCCGATGACGAGGGAAGCATGCAGAGTTCTGGGGAGCTGAGGCGATTGGGTTCGGGTTCACGGGGCGAGAGTGAGCTGTGTCGAAACTGGTATGGCGGGTGAAGCTGGTTGCGGAACACCAGCCTGGCGTGACCACCGAGACCGAGCTTGCCTACATCGAGTGTGACGCGCAGGCCGGCTTGGCTAGCCTCGCGTTCAGTCTCGCCGAGGTGAAGCAGCTCACGGCGGCGCTGCAGGCTGAGATCGTGCCGGTGCAGGTGGCCGCCTTGGGCGAGTGCCCTCGCGCGTGCCTGGCGTGCTGGCGCAGGCTGGCGAGCAAGGGATACAGCCGGGCGCGGTTCCGCTCGTTGTTCGGCGACGTGCCGGTCCGGGTCCGGCGCTTGGTGGTCTGCCCGTGCCAGGGCGAGGGCGAGGCGAAGAGCGTCGCCGTGCTCGACTTTGGCAGAGCTGCCGCGGTTGCCCCCGTCAGCGCAATGTCAGCGTCAACACGATCGAATCCTACAAGGACACGTTTCGGCTGCTGTTCAGATTTGTGCAGGCACGGCTGCGCAAGCCGCCGTCGACCTTGGCGCTCGACGACCTGGATGTCACGCTGCACTTAACTGTGAGACTGGCGCAGTTGGCGTCGGTTGCTGCACTGAACCATGAGCCTTTGAGGCCGCTCAGTCTGGGGTCCAGGAAGCAAGGGAACGGAAAACCTATGTAAGCCCTGTCCGACCAATGATTGTAGGGCAGTAGCACAACTCCTAAGTTCCGCGACCGCAGCCAGACCCCAAGCGGGCCGGATGCTTTTCTGTCGCAAATGTATGTCGCAGAAGGGAAAAGCTACGCGACAAGTTGCGCGACACGGCCTTACATAGGTTTTCCGTTCGCTTGCTCCCCAGACCCCTCATTCGCTTCCTGGCATGCACAGGCCTATGAGGGTCCAGTATTTACCTGCCGTAGCGAGGTCGATCATATTAAGATCGTGGACCTGACCGGCGAGCTAGCCGAGCAGCATGACCTTGTCTTGGTCGACACCGCAGGCTTCGAAAGCCTAACCGCAGCCTCGGCGGTCGGGATGGCAGACTTCGTACTCATTACCTGCGTGCCCGACCGAGGCAGCGTGCGCGAGACTATGCGCGCGGTGCATCAGGTAGCGAGCTTAAGCAAGGCGGCTAGACGGTCTATACCGTATAGCGTGCTACTCACGCGCTGGAAGCCGCGTGGCCTGTCCGAACGAGCAGCCCTCGATAGCCTACGTGATGAGGGCCTGACATTGCTCATGCAGACGCTTGGCGATATGGCCGAGTTCACCAAGCTCTCGTTTAGTGGCGTCATGCCGGTCACTGGCAAAGTCGGTGAGCAAGCCGGACGGCTAATAGAAGAACTAGCAGGGAAGGGGGCTATCCCCTTAAAGGGGCTAAACAGGCTATGCGGCAAGGAGGGAAGGCGGCATGAGCACGTTCAAGCCGAAGCGGGCAGCGGGGCGGAGCTGGCTGCACAGCTTTCTACGGCCACCGCAGACCCGCCAGCCGCAGTTCCGGGGCGCTCGCCCGTGCCCGCCGCGGAAACGTCACTGCGTCCTCCTCCTGTAGTCCAGGTGAATTTTAAAGGGGGTGTAAGCCCGAACCCCAGAAAATTCCGTCGAGGACGTGAGGCCTCAACGCTAGGAACCTTTGGGGACGGGTTGATGGCGAGCGACTTTCCCTAAAACGATGCTTGGGACACGCTCTGTTATGAACCTGAAAGGCAGGCGGCATCTGGCGCAGGGTCAGGCTACTTTCCCGAAAGCAAGGGTTATAGGGAAAGTCCTTGCCGCTCTTCGAACTAAGATAATCGGATCGCGAGCGCCTCAACCGATGCGGTCGGTGGCGGGCGCGAGCTCGACTGCAACATACACCTTTCGCGGCAGGCGAAGGTCACAGACCTGAATGCGATCGCGGCGGGCTGGATTCGGCTTAACGGAATTTTCTGGGGTTTAGGCTTACACCCCCTTAAAGCTACGGAAGCCTTCGCGGAGTTGCTCGGGCACGAAGCCGAGAAGGCGGGATCGACACGGCGGTTCTTAGCGCGCCTGATGCGTGAAGCCGGGTTCGATGTGCCAGAGGCCGACGTGAACCCTCCCGATACCAGGCGTAGGCGGACTAGCGGGATACGGGCATAGACGCATAGATGTGCGAGTTGCCGCGCCGATCCAGCTTGCATTGTTGGATAGAGAGCCTGTTGCACAATCGCTTCTGGGAACGTCGCAATGATGCGTTTCGGTGTTGACGGCTCTGACGAAGCACGATTCGATCGTTGCCCTCCCACGACACGGACCGAGCGATGGCGCACCATTTTCGCGAACCGGAACGACGT
>CAXTCN010000198.1:0-8495 GCA_964242575.1 uncultured Acetobacteraceae bacterium
ACAGCTCGCGCGCGATGTCGCAGCCGGCCTCCACGTACACCCGGCTGACCCGGCGGCCAGCGGCGCCGGTCTGCTTTGTCACCAGCACGTTGCCGATCATGGCGTCCGCCGCCGCACTTGCCTCGGCAGCCGACTTCGCCAGCCGCACGCCGCCCTTGCCGTCGGGGTCGCCCTCGAACCGGCCTGCGCCGCGCCCGCCGGCGTGGATTTGCGACTTCACGACGTAAACCGGACCCGGCAGCTTGCCCGCCGCCTGCTCGGCCTCCTCGGGCGTCCACGCGACGAAGCCCTGCAGAACGGACACGCCGTAGCCGCGCAGCAGCTCCTTGGCCTGGTACTCGTGGATGTTCATGACTTCAGCACCATTTGCTTCATGCGCCGCTCCCGATTACTTAATTAGCCCGGCGCCGCGCGCCCACTTGTACTTCGCTCCGAGCACCTGGACCGGAAGCTCGGTCGAGTATGCATAGGCCGGGATGCCATGGGCGTAGAGGTACTCAGCAGCTTCCTCGACTTCCACGTCACCTGCCAGCGAGGCGACGACCGGCTTGGAGATGCCCTTAGACTTCATGTCGTTGACAGTCTCGACCATCAACTTGGCGAACACCATGGGTGGGGTCACGATCGTGTGCCAGTATCCCAGGATCAGAGCATGGATGCGGTCGTCCTCCAGGCCCAGGCGGACTGTGTTGGCATAAGTCATGGGCGGCTCGCCGCCGGTGATGTCCACCGGGTTGCCAGCCGCGCCGAACGGCGGGATGAACTTGCGGAACGCCGCGTCCAGGTCATCGGGAATAACCATCATCTGCAGGCCGTTGTCCACGCAGGCGTCCGACAGCAGCACGCCCGAACCGCCAGCACCGGTGATGATGACGACGTTCTCGCCTTTTGGCGTCGGCATGACCGGGATGCCGCGGGTGAACTCCAGCATTTCCCGCAAGCTGCGGGCACGGATGACGCCGGCCTGCTTCAGCACGTCCTCGTAGATTTTGTCATTGCCGGCGAGCGCGCCGGTGTGCGAGCTGGCCGCCTTGGCGCCGGCTGACGTGCGGCCCGCCTTCAGCATGACGATGGGCTTCTTTTTGGACACGCGGGCCGCGACCTCAGCGAACGAGCGGCCGTCCTTCAGGTCTTCGCAGTGCTGGGCAATGATGTGGGTAGCATCGTCCTGGTCGAAGAACGTCAGCAAGTCGTCCTCGTCAATGTCCGACTTGTTGCCCAGGCCGACGATGGCCGACACGCCCATCTTGGCAGACCGGCTGAAGCCGATGATGGCCATGCCGATGCCGCCGGACTGCGACGACAGCGCGGCGTGGCCCTTCACGTCATAGGCGGTGCAGAACGTCGCGCACAGGTTCAGGGGAGTATAATAGAAGCCATAGATGTTCGGCCCCATCAGGCGGATGTTGTACTTGCGCCCGATTTCCTGGATCTCGAGCTGGCCCTCCTCGTTGCCGGTTTCGGCAAAGCCGGACGGGATCAACACGGCGCCGGCGATGCCCTTTTCGCCGCACTCGATCAGCGCCTGGGCCACGAATTTGGCGGGGATGGCGAACACGGCCGTGTCGATGTCGCCGGGCACGTCCTTAACCGACTTGTAGGCCTTGTGGCCCATGATCTCGTCCATCTTGGGATGGATCGGGTAAATCTTGCCCTGATAGCCGCCGTTGATGAGGTTCTTCATCACGGAGTTGCCGATCTTGCCGTTCTCGGACGACGCGCCGATCACCGCGAGCGCCTTCGGGCGCATGATTTTGTTCATGCCCGACACGATCTCGTCGTGGCTCGGGCGGTGGCGCGGCTCCTTGGGCGCGAAGTCCACCACAATGCGAACATCGGCGGCGATGGCGCCCTTGGCCGTCGCGAACACCGGGTTCAGGTCCAACTCGGAAATCTCGGGGAAGTCGCTGATCAGTTGCGACACGCGGACGATCATGTCGGCCAGGGCGGTGCGGCTTACCGGTTCGGAGCCGCGGACGCCCTTGAGCATCTCGGCGGCCTGGATGCCGTCCAGCATGGAGATCGCGTCGTCGTTGGTCGCGGGCGCCAGGCGGAAGGTGATGTCCTTCAACACCTCGACCAGCACGCCGCCGAGGCCGAACGCGACCAGCTTGCCGAAACTGTCGTCGGTCACGGCGCCGATGATGACCTCTTGCCCGCCGGTCAGCATCTGCTGGACCTGGATGCCGATGATCTTGGCGTCGGCCTTGTAGGCGCGAGCATTGGCCAGGATGGTGTCATAGCCCTTGGCGACGGCCTCCGCGTTGTGCACTCCGACCAGCACGCCGCCGGCCTCTGTCTTATGCAGGATGTCCGGGGAGACGATCTTGAGCACGACCGGGAAGCCCATCGCCGAGGCGAGCTTCGCCGCCTCGTCCGCCGAACTGGCGACACCCTCCTGGGGCACCGCAATGCCGTATGCGTCGCAGACCTGCTTGCCCTCAGGCGCTGTAAGGGAGTCGCGGCCTTCTGCGCGCACCAGCTCAATCAGGCGGCGCACGGTGGCATGGGCGTCCGTCGCAGGGGTGGATGTAGCTGGAAGCTCAATGGCATCGTTCATGGGTCGTCTCCTTGAAGGCATCGGATTTATCGAGGGGGGGTCGCCCCAGCCTCGATAGGCTGGGACGAACGGGTATCCGACGGGGGCGAAACGCCCGGGTCGCTAGTGTTGGACGGTGACGGAGACCGGCTGGGCCACGACAGGCGTGTTCTGGACGTAGGGCGCCCGCATTGGCTTCAATACGAACAAGGCGAGAAGGGCTGCAATGGCATTCAACGCCGCCGCGGTCAGGAACACCGCGTGCCAGCTACCCGTCATCGTGGTCAGGATGCTGCTGAACGGCACCACCAGCGCTGCAGTCCCCTTGGCGGTATAAAGCAGGCCGGCGTTGGTGGCGGCGTACTTGGAGCCGAACGTGTCGGCGCAAGTTGCCGGGAACAGGCTGTAGATCTCACCCCAGGCAAAGAACACCAAGCCTGTCAGGATGACGAACATGTATGGGTTCTGCCCGAACACGCTCAGCGCATAGATGCCGGCCGCCTCGATCGAGAACGCGACGAACATGGTGTTCTCACGCCCGATATGGTCGCTGACCCAACCGAAGAACGGACGTGTCAGCCCGTTCAGCACACGGTCAATCGTCGCCGCGAAGGTCAGCGCCGGCAACGTCAGCCCCAGGATGCTGACCGGCACGCCAGCCACGTTGAAGTCCTGGGCGATGGGTCCGAGCTGCGCCGTCGCCATCAGGCCACCCGCGGCCATCATGACGAACATCGCATACATGACCCAGAACACCGGGGTGCGGACCATCTCCTTCGGCTCGTAGTCGCGCTTGGCAAGGCTCACGCGCGCCACAACCGGCACCTGGCCCGCCTGCGGCGAGGTCAGGAACAAGGCGACCAGCATCACGATGGCGCCCTGGCCGATGCCGAACCAGAAGAAGGCGGCCTGGTAGCCGTAGTTGGCAATGACCATCTGGATGGGCACGACGGTAAGCGCAGACCCGGCGCCAAAGCCCGCAGCCGTAATGCCGGCGGCAAGGCCACGCCGGTCAGGGAACCACTTCAGCGAGTTGCCGACGCAAGTGCCGTAAACGGCGCCCGCTCCGGTGCCTGCGATGGCCGCCGCGACGTACAACATGGGCAGGGAGGTCGCGTAAGCGTTCATCACCCAGCCGATGCCGCACAGCAGCCCACCGAACAGGGTGACGACCTTGGGGCCATACTTGTCAACAAACCAGCCCTCGATCGGCACCAGCCAAGTCTCGGTCAAGATGAAGATCGTGAACGCGACCTGGATGGCCGCACGCTCCCAGCCGTGTTCCTTCTGCATGGGGCCGACGAAGAACGTCCAACCATACTGCAGGTTGGCGATCATGGTCATGCAGATCACACCAAGTATGAGCTGCATCCATCTGTAGCTCGTAGGCGTAGCTGGAATTGAAGCCGGAATTTGACCGTGCATGACTTTGTACTCCCCTATGCCACAGCTCTTCTTTGAGGCTGCTCATGCGTGTTCAGTGATTAAGCCCTCGCTGCTGTCTGGGCGGGCGACGCATTACCCGCCCGGCCTTACTCCGCCGCCATCCGTGGCATGGCACCGAGTGCCCCGGACGCCTTGAGCGTATCCATCCGCGCCTCGTCGAAGTTCAGGACATCCCGCAGGATTTCGTCCGTGTGCTCACCCAGCAACGGCGAACGCGTCACCTCGGTTATGCTGTCCGACATCTTGATCGGGTTGCCGACGGTCAGGTACTTGCCCCGTGTCGGATGATCCACCTCGACGACTGTGCCGGTTTGGCGCAGCGACTGGTCCTCAGCGATTTCCTTCATGGACAGGATAGGACCGCAGGGGATGTCATACTTGTTCAGTATGTCCATTGCTTCCAGCTTGTCCTTGGTCATCGTCCATCGCTCGATGGTGGCGAAAATGTTCTTAAGGTGCGGCAGGCGGGCGGCCGGCTTGGCGTAGTCCGGGTCGGTGATCCACTCCTCCTTGCCGATGACCTTGCAGATGCTGGCCCACACCGGCGCCTGGGTGATGAAGTAGATGTACGCGTTCGGGTCGGTCTCCCAACCTTTGCATTTCAAAATCCAACCGGGCTGCCCGCCGCCAGAGGCGTTGCCGGCGCGCGGCACCGAGTCGCCGAACTGGCCGTGCGGAAATTGCGGGTACTCCTTCATCGGCCCATGCGCCATCCGCTGCTGGTCGCGCAGCTTAACCCGGCACAGGTTCAGCACGCCATCCTGCATAGCGGCGAGCACCTTCTGGCCCCGTCCGCTCGTATTGCGCTGGTACAGCGCCGCGACAATGCCGAGCGCCAGGTGCAGGCCGGTGCCGCTGTCGCCGATCTGCGCGCCGGTCACCAGCGGCGGGCCGTCATCAAACCCGGTCGTCGAAGCCGCGCCGCCAGCGCACTGGGCGACGTTCTCGTACACCTTGCAGTCCTCATAGGGGCCGGGACCGAAGCCCTTGACGGACGCTAGGATCATGCGCGGGTTCAGCTCCTGGATGCGCTCCCAGGTAAAACCCATGCGGTCGAGCGCGCCAGGCGCGAAGTTCTCCACCAGCACGTCGCATGTCTTGATCATTTCCTCGATCAAGCCCTTGCCTTGCGGATGCTTGCTGTCCACGGTAATGGACCGCTTGTTGCTGTTCAGCATCGTGAAATACAGGCTGTCCACGTCTGGGATGTCACGCAACTGCCCACGCGTGATGTCGCCCTCACCAGGACGCTCCACCTTGATCACGTCAGCGCCGAACCACGCCAACAACTGCGTGCAAGTCGGCCCCGACTGCACATGGGTGAAGTCAAGTATCTTAACGCCCTCAAGAGCTTGCATTGTGTTCCCCCCTTTGATGAGTAAGCTCGGTGAAGCTGCCTTATTTCTTCTTCAGCACGCTCTGCGGGTTGAGGCTGCCGATGTTGCCGCTCTCGCTGCCAGCCGCTGGATCAATCACCGCGTTGATGAGGGTCGGCCTGCCGGAGTCCATCGCCTCGTCCACGGCGCGCTTCAACTCGTCGGGCGTCGTCGCATTGACGCCCACGCCGCCGAATGCCTCCATCATCTTGTCATAGCGTGCGTCTGCGACAAAGACGGTCGGCGCGACATCCGAACCGCCGGTAGGATTAATGTCGGTTCCGCGGTAAATCCCGTTGTTGTTGAAAACAACGATGCAGACTGGCAAGTTATACCGGCAGATCGTTTCCACTTCCATGCCGGAGAAGCCAAATGCGCTGTCGCCCTCGACTGCGAGCACGGGCTTGCCGGTCTCCACCGCGGCGGCGATGGCGAAGCCCATGCCGATGCCCATGATGCCCCAGGTGCCGACATCCAAGCGCTTGCGCGGCTGGTACATGTCGATGATGCCACGCGCGAGGTCGAGCGTGTTGGCGCCTTCGTTGACGAGCATGGCGTCCGGCCGCTCTTTGATAACGGTGCGCAACGCACCGAGCGCGCTATGGAAGTCCATCGGCTCCGAGTTCTTCAGCAGCTTCGGCGCCATCTTGGCGATGTTGGCTTCCTTGCGTGCCCTAAGATTGTCGGTCCATTCGATTGGCGGAGCCTGCCAGTCGCTGCCAAGGCCCTGCAGGAGGGCGGATACGCAGGAGCCGATGTCGCCGACCACCGGGGCGACGATCTCGACGTTGCTGTCCATCTCCTTGGGCTCAATGTCGATCTGAATGAACTTCTTCGATCCAGGCGCACCCCACGTCTTGCCCTTGCCGTGTGACAGCAGCCAGTTGAGGCGTGCGCCGATCAGCAGCACGACGTCCGAGTCCTTCAGCGCCGTGGAGCGCGCCGCGCCCGCCGACTGGGGGTGCGTGTCAGGCAGAAGGCCCTTGGCCATGCTCATCGGCACGTAAGGGATGCCGGTCTTTTCGATGAGGGCGGTGATGGCCTCATCGGCCTGCGCGTAGGCCGCACCCTTGCCGATGACGATCAGGGGGCGCTTGGCGCTTTTCAGCACGTCAAGCGCCCGTTCGATGGCTGACGGAGCGGGAAGCTGGGCGGGCGCCGGGTCAATCACCTTGACAAGCGACGCGGCCCCAACCTGGGCGTCCAGAACCTGGGAGAACAGCTTGGCCGGCAGATCGAGGTACACGCCGCCCGGACGGCCGGACACGGCTGCGCGGATGGCGCGCGCCACGCCGATGCCGATGTCAACGGCGTGCAGCACGCGGAAGGCCGCCTTGCAGAGTGGCTTGGCGATGGCGAGCTGGTCCATCTCCTCGTAGTCGCCCTGCTGCAGGTCAACGATCTCGCGCTCGGATGAGCCGCTGATCAGGATCATTGGGAAGCAGTTGGTCGTCGCATTGGCCAGGGCCGCCAGGCCATTGAGAAAGCCCGGCGCTGACACCGTGAGACAGATGCCGGGCTTCTTGGTCAGGAAGCCGGCGATGGCGGCTGCGTTGCCCGCGTTCTGCTCGTGCCGGAACGAGATGACGCGCATGCCTTCGGCCTGCGCCATGCGGCCCAAATCCGTGATCGGGATGCCGGGCACGCCGTAGATCGTGTTGATGCCGTTCAGCCGAAGCGCATCGATCACAAGGTGGAAGCCGTCCGTCAACGCTTGCGACGCTTCGCTCTCGATCGTATCGGCAACAACGCTCTGGGCTACTGCTGACATTCTGTCTTCTCCTGCAAGGCTTGGGCCTGTGGCTTGATAGACGTTACGGTCACAGACACTGCTGTGGCCCTCTCGTTGCATGTTTATTGTTCTTGGGCAGTGCTGGCTGACAGCCTTGCTGCTGCAACTGCAATGCCTCCTCCGGCTTGCTTCCCACGCCGAGTCCCAGCTTTCGTGCGCGGGCGTGGCGCCCCCTCGACCTCCATTTGTCGGGGATTACCGTCCAAAGCGTCTCCATGCTTCTCCACATGAGCGGCAAGACCGAGCGTATGCTCCCGCACCAATCGCTCAGCCAAATCTGGGTCCCGACGCCTCAACGCGGCGACAATGTTCGTGTGGTCCGCAACCGAGCGCTGGGCCCGGTTGTCCTGTCCCATGGTCACTGCCCGGACGGCGCGCATGTGGATGAACATATCGTCCGCCAGCTCGCTCATCAGGGCGCATCCGCCCATGTGGATGATGGTTTTGTGGAAGGTCATGTTCGCCTGTGAATACTCGCTCAGGTGCGCAGACGGATCATCCGCGAACGCGGCGAACACCGCATGCAGCGCCTCCAACTCTTGCTCAGTGGCCCGCGATGCCGCGAGCCGTGCGGCCATGCCCTCGATCGCCGCCCAAACCGTGATCATCTCGACGATCTCGCGCTTGGTTTTCCGCACGACGTAAACGCCCCGCCGTGGAACGGACCGCACGAGACCTTTCTGCTCCAGGAAGCCTAGCGCCTCACGGATCGGCGTGCGGCTGACGCCGAGGTCTCGGGACAGTTCGCGCTCGTCGAGCCAGAGTGCCCCGACATGGTTGTAGATGTCCATCTCGGTGATCGCACGTCTTATGGCCTCGCTAACCGGCCCCCGTAAGCCGGCAACCACCTGAAGCGGCTCTAGCTTCAGCCCTGAGAACGACGACATCAGCGGCGCTCTGCCCGCATGACGCTCTGGCCTGCGGCCATGCAGGTCCCAGCCGTCCAGATCGCATCGAGTCGCCTGTGCTTGTCCCATGAGGCAGTGCCGACTTGCATACCGTTTCCCCAGCCATCGCCTGTTCAGCGATTTATCATTCTGTCCGCCATGTTTGATGGCGCATTACGTTGGTATACGTTATACCAGGTCGCGTGCAACATGATTTATCGCGGATGGGTAAAGTTCATTATGTCCACTCCCGTCGTTCGCGTCATTGGCGAATAGCGCAATGTGTCGAGAGCGCCAAGCTTTTGGTGCGCTGCGAGGCGGGAATAGTTTGGCGTCACAAAATGCCCCAACCGCGACAAGCGTAGGGCCTGGGAGAATGTTCATGGTCAAAGAGCCGATAGGCGAGATCCTCCATTTCGAGCATCCTGGTGCGGGGCGTCGTCGTGCGCGTTCGA
>CAXTCN010000199.1:0-8415 GCA_964242575.1 uncultured Acetobacteraceae bacterium
CGTCGCGCGCCCATGCCTGCGTCAACGCGCCGATGTCGTCCGTGCTCTCGATGCCGGCGGCGATGAAGCCGCGTGCCGCGGCAAGGCGCACGTCCCCGCCGCCGATCACGGCGCGCTTGGTCAGCGCATCGGCCAGCAACGGCGCCGCTACCTGGTCGGCGTGCGCCATGCGCTCCGCCCGGCTCCGCTCCGGTGCCGGCTGCTTTTGGCTGAGAACGCTCTTGTGCTCCCATCCCCGCCGCGCCGCCTGCGCCTGCCAGGCCGGCATGTCGGACAGGTCATCCCCCTTGCCCTGCCGCGTCGCGTGCGCGCCGCCTTTCAGGAAGTCCACCCGGCCCGCAGGTGACATGGCATCCCAATCCAGCCCCCGCCGTTCCGCCTCGGCACGGGCCGCGCCCTCTGCGTCGTGGGTGCGCTTGCTGAACTCCTCGACCACCTCCTCCGGGATCGCCGGCAGCTTGGCCATCTGCGTGCGCTCGCACAGCTCCACCTCGGCGCCGATGGCGCGCAACTCCTTGGCCAGCAGCGCCTGATACACCGCGCCGAACTCGTGAATGCGCCCGTCGAACAGGTCGCGGTTGATGGACACGGTGCGCCCGCTTTCCGTCACCATCAGGTTGGGCATGATGCAGTGGGTATGGAGCTGCGGATCGCCGGCAACCTTCAAGCTGTGCAGCTCGGTGTCCGTCACCCCGTCATCGGGTCCGGCCGGGTCACTGCAACCGTGGGCCGGGACGTGAAGTGGTCGGCGGTGATCCAGGCCAGGTGCCCGCGCTCCTCGCCGCCCTGCCTGCCGTGGCCGAAGCCTGCCTTGCCGACCTCCCTCTCGATGTAGCGCAAGGTCGCGTCCCGCGCATCCCGGTGCGCCTGCAAGATGGAGTTGCGCTCGGCATCCGTCTCGGCGAACGCCCAAGCCAAGCTGACCGACTTCGGCGCTGAAAAGGTCAGGTCCATGTAGCTGATGCGGGCGCGGTCCTGGCCACCCTCCTCGCCGGCCTGGTAGCTCGTCACGCCGCGCTGGTGCCCCGGCAGCTCCGCGCCATCCGCCCGGCGCCCGCTCAACAGGTTCGCAAGCTCTGCCTCGTTCAGCATTTGCCCCGGCTTGATGCCCAAGGCGTCGGCCACGTCGGGGTGCATGTCGGCCCGTGGCGTCGGCACGCACCCCATGCCCTGGGCAAGCGCCTCGTCCACGCCCTGGCCCTGGGCGTAGTACTCGGCAACCTTCATCTGCTCGGCCGGCAGCGTGTGTTCCAGCAGGTGCTTCGCCATCGCCAAGGCGGCCGATGGTGCTCCCGCGGCGCCGGTCCGGTAGGTCAGCACGGCGCTACGAGGCGCCTGCCTGGCCGTTGCCGGGCGGCTCGTCCGGCAGGTCCACCCCCTCGCCCACCGCCATGCGGACGCCGTCGATGGCGGCCGCCTCCACCTGGCCGGGCAGGCGCTGCAACGTCACCCGTATAACCGACATGTCCGCCGTCTGCTGGGTCAGGGCGGCCTCGATGCGCTGGATGAGCTTGGTCATCTCGCCGTCGTCGGTCATCTCGCTGCTGGCCGCCTCCAACACCCGTTGCAGCATTTCCCGCTGCGTGGCGAACAACGGGATCAGGTTCTGCACCCCCTGCAACAGCATGGACAACACAAGCTCAAGCTCTGCCGTCGCCTTCGCCTGGTCCTCCTGGCCGGCAAGGATGCGGTCCAGTTTCAGGTGTAGGTCAGCCTCGGCCATAGCCCCTCCGGCATCCAGTGTGCGCCAGCTTACCGCGACGGAACGGCGCGACAAGCACCGCGTGAGCGGTGACTTGGTCTGTAAGACCCTATTCCGCTTTCCGCACACGCCACACTCAATTTGAATCCGCTTCAAACTTGCTCTTGCTCTGCTCTCAACCCGCTTCTAACTTGTTGCAGATGGCATCATGAACCAAGGGCGGCGTGGCATATCCAGGTGACGGAACAGGAGCCAGATGACCATACAGACCCGGAACTTCGTCAAGCGGTCGCGGCAGCCCGCTCGCATCCAGGCAAGTGGGCAACAGGCGCGCACTCCCCGCTCTATGAGTGGCTGTGGGCGCGATACAGCGGCATGGCTGCGGAACTGAACCCGCCCCGAACGCCGAACTGGACGGCCCTCGCCAAGACATTCGGGGCGCTCAAGGTATTCGATGGGAAGGGCCAGGTCCCCAAGCCGGTCACGGTTCGCCAAACATGGGCAAAGGTGAACCGAGATAAGGGAATTGTCGCACTCGGGGGAGTGTCCCGGCGACGGCGGGGCAAGAACCTGGCCGCTGTTGCCAAACCCCCTGCCGCTCAAGCTCAAGCTACCCCGTCCACGCCCGCCACCTTGCCGATGCCTGCCCAGCTACCGCCCGGCATCCAGCCCGTGGAGCCGGACCCGCCCGAAGGCCGCTACCAGTTTCGGCTGGCCGGTGGTCCCAAGGTTTGGACCAAGGACGAACCCAAGCCCGAATAGGAGAAAACCGCCATGGCCCAACAGAAGACCCCCACTGATCAGCCGGTGAACCTTTCCGAGCTGTTCCGCAAGAAGACGGTGGCGGACGACGACGATGCGCTGGAGCTGTCGCTGCCGTCCGTCACGGAGCGGATGGTCATGTCGAAGCCGGGCAGGCCTGCCATCGACCTGGCCACGCAAGAGAAGCTGTGGCTGCTGATCGGGGCCGGTGGCGGCGGCAAGACCCTGCTCGCGCGCTGGCTCGGCGACAGGATGACGCAGACGGGCACGCTGCAAACCTCCATGCTCGCCGCCCTCGACCCCACCAACCGGACGCTTGCCGACTTCTTCACCGTGGTGGAACAGCCGCCGTCCGCCAACCCGGCCCGTGTCACGACATGGCTGCACGAGCTGCTGACCTTCGTGTCGAAGCAGCGGGTCGGCGGCGTCGTGGACTTCGGCGGCAACAACACCAGCCTCATGGCCCTTGTCGAAACGGCGCCGACGTTCGCTGACGCCCTGGACGAAGGCGGCGTGGCGGCCGTGGCGGCATACCTGCTGTCGCCGCGGGTGGATGACCTGACGCTCCTGGCGGGGTTCGAGAAGGCTGGCTTCCAGCCGAAGGCCACGGCGCTGATCCTCAACCTTGGCCGCTCTGAAAGCCAAGAGGACTTCGACGCGGTGCGGCGCCATCCAGCCTACAAGGCCGCACTCGCACGGGGCGCCGTGGAGCTGTGGCTTCCCAAGTTGCAGCCGCAAAGCGTGGCGTTGGAGATCGAGCGCAAGCGGCTGCATTTCTCGGCTGCTCGGGACGGCATCACCCCGGATGGCCACAAGCCGGCGGATATCAGCCTGATCGAACGGGTGATGATCCGGCAATGGTTGCACCAGATGGACCAGTCCTTTGCGCCCATCAACACCTGGCTGCCTTGGAGCACGCCATGAGCCTGGTGCCCTTCGCCCGGCGCGTGGCGGCGAACAAGGCGGCAGGCGCCGCAGCGTCCGCATCATCGGACGGGACCGCGCCGCCGCCGGATGACCCGCCAGCCGCTGCCGACGAGCTGGAAGCCGCGGTGGCGGAAGCGCAAGCCAAGCTGGCCGAAGCGGGGGAAACCCCGGAGATGCGGCGCGACCCCTACCGCTTCGCCCTTGCCGGGCTGTCCCTCACCATCGGGGCGCTCCCGCGCACCGTCCGGGCCTGGGATGAAGCAGTCAAGGACGTGATCGCCGCGCGCCATCCTCTGACGCAAAAGGAACGCGCAGACCTGGCCCGCGCGCTGGTGGAGGCCACCAAGGAGGGCGCCTATGAGGGCACGCGCAAGGAGGCTGCGCGCATGATCCGCCGGCTGGACCGCAACCTCGCCGTCCGCATGGGCCTGTATGTCGGCGGGGCCTTCGTGGCCGGCTGCGTGCTGACAGTCGGCGCCCTCGCCTACTTCACCGGCGGCCCGTTTCGGCCGGACGTGGAAGCGGGCGCGGCCTGGCGGGAACTGGTGCAGCTCAACCCCGATCCCCGCCCGCTCCTGGCGGCGGGTGAGGTGCGGACGGACCGAACGGGGCGGCGCTACCATGCCGGCGTGTCGCTCTGGATGGACCCCTCGCCCCCGCCGCCCGGCGCACCTGCAAAGCCAAGGGGAAGCCAATGATGCCCTTGTGCATCACGGGTCCTGGGCTAATCCGCACCCTCCCTCCTGATGTAACGTTCACCGATGCCGGGACGACCGGGGCCGGCGTTTTGGCTCAAGGTCATCCTCACGCACCTCGATGCCCAGTTTAGCCAACCCGGCAAAGATCATGGTGTGCTGGGTGTGGGTCGGGTGTTCATACAGCCACTTACGGATGTTCTCCGCCAAGTAGCCCGGAATGCGGACAGTGGTTATCAGGGGCTCGCGGTCCTCCTCCGGCTCCGGGGCAGGCTTGACGGGCATTGGAGCGGAGCGGCTGCGCCCGGCCTGGGTTGCCGGGTCGGCCAGCGCGGCAATGGTGTCACTTTTGCCCGCGAACACGTCATCCATGTCCCCTAGCCCAGCCCGCGGCTTGCGTGCTGCAGCAGTCCTGTCAGGCATACGCCTTCTCCTTCTTGCGATCCGTCACCAGGCCGATCTCGGCGGCCACGTAGTCCCACAAGGCCCGCACCTCTTCGGCCGCCTTGCCCTTCGGCTCGATCTCGTTAGCGGTTCGGCCATCGTTCCAAGCGACCTTTACGGCCATCCGGTGCGCGATGACGCCGCCGAGCGCGCCATACTTGGACAGCACCATTGCCGCCTCGGTCGCCTGCGTGGTGCCCTTCTTCACGCAGTTGAGGGCAAAGCCGAACGGCTTCTCCATGCTCTTCACCAAGCGCACGGTGCTGCCCACCGCCGCCAGGTCCGCCTTGCCGTCCTGAGTGGGGATCAGCACGAAGTCCGCGAACTCCAGCACCGCCCGGATCGCGTCGGTCAATGCGGGTGGCGTGTCCACCACCACCAGGCGCACCCCAGCCACTCCAAGCCGGTCCAGCGTCGCCGGTAGCTCGGCAATGCCACCTTTGGCGAGCTTGGGCGAACCTGCTTCCCGGTCCAGGAACCAGCGCCCCAGCGATTGCTGCGGGTCCGTGTCGTAAATCACCACCGGGCCGAACCCGGCCTGCTCGGCAGTCACTGCCAAGTGGGCCGACAAGGAGGTTTTGCCGACCCCGCCCTTTTGGCTCGCGAGTACCAAGACCTTCGGCCTGATTGCCATAACCATCGCTCCCCGGCTTCACAGCACCTTAGCTTATTATGCCGTTATGGCAACGCACAAACACGCAATGGCATCATATGCCTTTGCGCTACTGCGCGGCCCGGCTTGCCATCCAGGCCCGGATGGCCGCGGCGACCTCCTCATCCGTCCACCCGGCAACCTCGGCCCGCCAAGCCAAGGCGTCCAGATGCGGGCCAAGCATCGCGGCGCACGGAGCAACACGGTTGGTCGCAAGCAGCAGCTCCTCCGGCGGCGGGTCCACCAGCTGTTCCAGCATGAGGCGCAGCGCGCGCATCGCAGTGCGGGGCGGGGTCATGCGGGCGGAACACCAATCCCGCACCGTCTTGTCCCCGTTCACCCCCAGCAGCGCCGCAAGCCGGGTCTGGCTGGTGCCAAGCGCCGCGATGGCGGCGCGCACCACCCGTGCGCCCTCCGCCAGCACGGCCGGGTCGGACGTGGCCTCGCGGTCGCGCAGGCGCTCCTCCAAGGCGTCCAGGTCGGCAATCAGCGCGCGCAGCATCAGGTCCAGCACATCCCGGCAAAGCATCAAGCTCTCCCTTGTTGTCCTGATCGCGGGCAGCACGCAACACCTCCTGGGTTCATCGCACTCAAGCGTATCTGGAAGCCGTTATGCCATTGAGCAAATCGGCAATAGCAGCCTTGCCGGGGCGAGGCCTTGCGCCCCGCCCCGGCTCGATCAGACCGCGGCCTTGATCTGCGCCATACGCTCGCCCAGCAGCCACAACGCCCGGTTCAGCCGAACGTCCTGGTCAATGCCGCGCACCTCCCGCGTCGTGACCCGGCGCGGAAGATTCTGCGCATTCCGGCCCCACGCCCGCAGGCCACCGCGGATTGTGTTCTCCTGCAGCACGTTGGTTGTCGTCCACAGGTCGCGCGACGTGTCCTCGCGGCGGCGTACGGTCAACATCTGCTCCGGCTTGACCGCCGTGGCCGGCTCACCCTCCGTGCCGTCGCCAAAGCGCAGGACATGGGCGCTCTCGGCCATGGCCACCTGCTCGTCACGGGACAGGGTGACGCCGGCCCATGCATCGGCCTGGTCCAGGGCGTGCTTGCTTTCCTCCAGCACGGTGTAGCTGCCCTCGATCACCTGGCCCACCACGTCGCCTTTGTGCGGCACCTTGACCGTGGCGAACTCGCGGTCGGCCACCACCATGCCATTCAGGCACACCAGCCGGAACATGCCCGCCATCAAGTGATACGCGGACGTGCCGTCATGCGAGTTGACCAGCACCACCTCCGGGAACGTGTCGCCCACCCGGCGCGGCCCGGCAGCCTGGCCCTGGTAGCGGAAGCGCAGCAGGTGCTTGGTGTACTCGGCCTTGCCCTTGATGCGGGATTTGCCCTGCTTGGCGAACGTCGGCTCGAAGCCGTTGGATCGCAGCCCGTCAATGATGGCCGAGGTCGGGATATAGGTGTAACGCTCGCTCCGGCTTTCATGCTTGCCCGTGGCGAAGGCGGACGGCGCCAGGCGGCGCAGCTGCTCGTCCGTCAACGGGCCACGCCCGGCAGTGTCGCTGGAAGAACCGAAGCGGCGGAAAGACATATGGGACATCGGTTACTCTCTGGGTTGGCCGGGAACCATCTCCCTGGCACACCCTCTTTATAGCCGCGCTTGCTTAACAGTGCAATTGCTTAATAAGCATTAGCATAACAAGAGCGTGAGGGGCGGTACGCTGCCGCCCCTCACATCTTTCACTCGGCGGCTACGAGGTAGGCCACTTCCTCCGGAACGTCCGCCGTGGATGCCTCGGGGGCAGCGTCAACTACGCCCGGCATCCGCAACCGGGCCGGAAGCCAGCCCTTGCCGGCCAATAGCGCTTCTGCGTTCGCGGCCATGGCCTCCTTTTTCATGCCCTCGATCCGCAGCACAGCACCCTCGCCCGTACCTTCCCGCACCGCTGCCAGGATGCCAGCCTTCGTGACCCGGCCAAGGTAGCTGCTACTCGTCGCCGTCCACCATTGCCGCATGTCCAGGCCCGCCGTTTGCGCCACCTGCGCCCCAATGGGCTGGGCTTCAGTCCAGTCGTCGCCACCCGCATCGGCCATGCGTGCCACGCAGACTGCAATCAAGGCATGAAGCGCGGGCGTGTCCTCCGTTTGCAGCCAAGCCCAAAGGTCGGCGTGGTTGCCGGGCATCCTGGCCCGCTGCTCGTCCTCGGCCGCCGTGATGGCCTGGCGTGCCGGGCTGTCCGCGGAAACGCTGCCCGTGCTGGTGCTTGCACCGTAGGGGCTCCAAACACGCGCCACCGTGACAAGATAGGGTCCGTAGACCGCCGCGGTCGCCAGGCCATGCGCCAGCACCCGCAACGCCAGGTCCGGCTGCCGCACGATTTCGGCCCGCAGCGCCGCCGTGCGGTGCGCCGTCAGCTCGGTGTCCAAGTCGGCGGGCAGGGCAGGGAACTTGTTAGCGGCAGGCAGGTCCGGTGTTGCATTATGGGGCTGGGCCTCCGCTTCCTGGTCCTGCTTGGCAGCGTCATTGTCCCCGCTGGTATGGTCCGCCCTGGAGGTTGCCGCGTCCCGCATGTCCTCCGGTGCCGGCTCTGGCCTCGGCTCGTCCTCAGGCCGAACGAAGCCGCGTTCCACCGTAAGCGTGCCATCGTTCGCCAGCATGATCGTAGCGCCGGCCCGCGCCATGTCCTCGGGGTGGAAGGCACGCTCGCGCTGGTCCAAGACATCAAGTTCGGCGTGGAGGGCCTGGACCTCGGCTTGCACGTCGTCGGGGGCGTCGTCGGTGCCGTAGGGGTGCTCAATTGCCACCTCGTCCAGGCGCGTTGCCAACTCGGCCCGGCGGGCCAAGTCAGCCTCGGACAGCGCCACCGTGTGCGGCCAAATCCGCCGGGTGTTGTACCAGATCGCGCGCGCATCCGCCGGGTCGGTTGTGACCCACTTCCACCCTTCGGCCCGCACCTGGTCCGCCGCAGCCTGGAAGTGCTCGCCCATCAACCGCTCCAGCAAGGCCACATCCGCCACCCAGCCACCGCAATCCTTGGTGAACAAGTCGCGCTGCACCTGCCCGCCTGCGGCCTGGTAGGCATCTAGCCCTACGAGGCATACCCGCGCGTCATAGGCCGGAATAGCACCTTGGGTCAGCACGCGCCGGATCGCCTGTGGGGTGCGCTGCCAATCCGCCAACTCGGCAAACGTCCGCTCTTGCGCGTCCCGGTCCTCGGTGACGGGGCGTGGTTCAAAGCTGGGTTACACGTGGAGCCGGGTTGACGCTTCTAGAATGG
>CAXTCN010000200.1:0-8412 GCA_964242575.1 uncultured Acetobacteraceae bacterium
TAGGCGTGGCCCATCTCCAACCCTTCAAAACCTCTGTGCAGAGGTACTAGGTGCCACCATGGGGTAGTCGCTCGGCAGTCCCCACTTCGTGCGGTACTCCGCCGGCGTCATGTCGAAGCGGGCTCTCAAGTGCGGCTTGAGCATCTTGAGCTGCTTGCCGTCTTCCAGGCAGACGATGAAGTCCGGGAACACCGACTTCTTGATCGGCACGGCTGGGGTTGGCGCGTCCGGCACGGCTTCCACAATGCCGGCGGTAGCCAGGGACTGGTAAACGGACTGGATCAGCGAGGGCAGTGACCCGGCGCCCACTTTGTTTTTCACGATATGGGCAGAGACGATTTTCGCCGTCAGTCCTAGAATGTTCGCATCTACTTCACCCGACATCGATTCTGACCTTTTCGTTGCCTTCTCTAAAGCAGGTAAAATGCAGCGGAAGCAACAAGAGCTTGCGACACTGGGCATCTGCTCACGGATCGCCGAGCGGCATGCTGCTCTTGATTGACGTCCGAGCCTGATGTCCGAGCCGGCCAAGCCGCTTGGGACAGCTCCGTCAGCTTCGAGCAGCATAACCGTCTGTTCGCTGGTTCAGTCTCCCCCCTGATCCCAATTCCAAGCGTTCTGTTTCAGGAACCGGGCATTTGGCGAAGCGAGACTGAAGGTTGGCTTTCCATAACCGGATGTTATGCGATGGTGCGGTGCAGCATGATTCCTCTTGTTCCCGCGCTGTCCAGCGTCATGAACCTCATCAGCCAAGGGACTGCGGCAGCAGAGTGTCGAGGTGAAGGCCAGCCACTACGACCTGACGCAGTGCTAAGAGATCAGGTAGCTTAGGCCAACTCATGCTTAGCATTGCCCGGCTCTTACCGGCCAGAATGAACTCTACACGTGGGCCGAACTGACGCACGGTGAACCGTGTGGGATTACGACTATCCTCTCCCCAAATCTTCAATGCTGCAATGTTTGCAAGGCCGACAAACTGTTCTGCATTTGCACATTCATCAGCCAGTTTAAGTGCGCGCTGCGCTGCACGAAGTAATGCGCCTGCTGTTGCGTTGATCGCACCCTCGCCACCCCGATCAATCAAAGTCAAAATCGGCTCGTCTCCTCTACCATTAGGCATCATGCCCAGAGCTTGAAGGCATCCCTCAAACTGCTGGGACCGGGGACGTTTGGGACGGGTGAGGAAGGCCGTTCCGGTTAATATGCCAATCACTACATCCTCATACAAACTCTGTACCGATCCTCCAGATGCTGCGACTAGGCGTGAGCTCTGGGACTTCTGTACCACGCTCAGGCTGCCACTGTGCTGCCGTGCGTGGTTGGCGAGGACTGCTGCGAGCAGGTCTACATCACGAAAGAATATCTTCTGCTGTGCTTCTATGTAAAAAGCACAGTTTTGCAACTCTTTGATTATAGCAGTAAGTGACTTTGCAGTTGATCCATAGGCACTCAGCCAATTTAGAGCGGCTTCGTCCAACTCCTCTTGCTTTCGCTGCTTTTGCAGGTTTCGATAACGAGCCTCGCCAAAATGCTCTGGCCTTGCAGCGCAAACATGACCGATTAGGCGAAGGTACCCGTCAGGTGACCAAAGAACAGCGCCATCAAGAAACTTTGGGTGTTCACCACTACATATTGCACAAGGGATGTAACGGCCACTCGGCCGTTTCTTTCCCTCAACAGCGAAGGTGCGAACTATTTTGTGTTCCGTTGCGGAGAAGTCGGGTTTAGTCCAGACCAGCCCAGGTATCTCCTCTGGTTGGTGTCTTTGAATAGGCGCAAGGATGAGTTCGGCATCTGGTGATGGCGGGCTTGGGTAAGGACCTCTGTGCAGAACAATGTCTGGCATCGGCATCCATCGCACGGTTTCGCACGCTACATGATGTGGCTAAGAACATCTTTCAACCACAACATATAGGTTCGCACATACTGTTCTTGGGCCGTTTCACCTAGAGGGTCAATGAGGCGGTTTACCGCGTCATCTGTCCGTCGGATACCGTTGGCGAAATCAGCAAGGCGTTATAGCGGCCCAGCCTACGTGCGCCATGATTGAAAGTCCTAAGGATTCATTCCTAATACTCGCCTAATACTCGTCAAAGTTCCGGCTTGTATTCCCGCACAAGTTCAGGTGGCTGAGCGGTCCGACGAATTCGCCAACGGTATCCCGTCGTTTGACGAAGTGGCACGCTTATCCATCCAAGCCGCATGTTCTCCACCGTGGCGGATCGCTGAACCGGGCAGCCGCAAAAGCGACTCCCGTGCTGCCAGCGGTCCGCACGGGACGTTTGCTGTCAGGGCAAAGAGGTGCGCCCCGTGCCCTGACGCGTTCGGGTCAAAGGCTACGCTTGAAGAACGGCGCCAGCCGGCTCATGGCGCGGTTCACGCCCTCGCCGTCATACAGGTCCATGTGCGTCGCCCCTTCGATGATGAACAGGTCCTTCGGACCCGTGGCCTTCGCGTGCAGTTCCTTGCTGTGCCACAGCGAACCCGCCTCGCTGCCGGCCACGACCAGCAATGGGTGCGTCAGCAGCGTGTCGGCCTGATCGAACCCGGTGAACGACACCAGGCGGCTCAGACTGGTCAGCAGCATCTTGTTGGGGGCGTTCGGATGCTGGCCGCGCGGCGTCAGGTAGTAGTCGGCCGCTTCCTGCAAGTCGCGCGGCGCGGTGGTGTCGCCGACTGCTGGCACATAGGGAACATAAACCGGCGCGGCTCCAGCGACCTCGGTCGTGCGCTGCTTGGCGACAGCCTCAAGCATCTCCACCTGCGCGGAAACCGGGGCCTTGCCGTCCCAGCCCTTGCGCGTCGCGGCGCCCACGTCAACGCCGCTCACGGTGGCCACGGCCTTGATGCGGCGCTCGTTCGACGCGGCCTTGATGGTGGTGCCGCTGCCGGCGCAAACGCCGAGGGCGCCGATGCGCGCCGCATCCACGTAAGGAAGCGAGGTCAGGTAGTCCATGGCGCTGTAGATGTCGCCAACCCGCTTCATCGGGTCGTCGAGGAAGCGGGGTTCGCCGCCGCTTGCACCCTGGTGCGCTGCGTCGAAAGCGAGGGTGACGAAACCCTGCCCCGCCAGCTTCTGCGCATACAAGCCTGCCGTCTGCTCCTTCACGCCGCCGCCGGGGTGGATGCTTACGATGGCCGCGTATTTGCTGCCCGCATCGAAGCTGGCAGGAAGATACATGTTGCCCGACATGCGGATGCCGTTGTTGTCGAAATGAACGCCTTGCATGGTGATGTTCCCAATCCGCGTGGCGTTGGCCGGCTCCGCAGCGGCGAAGCCCATGCGCGGCGCGAACAGCGCTGCTGCCAAGGCGGACCCGCCCATAAGAAGGTTGCGCCGCTTCGGATCAACCTGGGTGGAGTTGGTCGCGCTTTTGCTCATGGCCTGGCTCCTTCTGGTTTGCCTCGGACGGTGACTTCTGGTTGGTCGCCCAGCCACACCTGCGTCCATGCCGATGATGTAGCCCGTGACCTACACAGAGATTAGCCGCTAAGATGTGCATGGGTTTAGAACCTGATGTAATGAATGCGGCGCGAGGAAATGGCCGACCTGACCGCCTTCGTGGTGGTCGCAGAGGAGCGCAGCTTCACCAAAGCCGCTGCCAAGCTCGGCTTGTCGCAATCCGCCCTCGGCCAGATCGTCCGGCGGCTGGAGATACGCCTGGGCCTGCGCCTGCTGACGCGCACCACGCGCAGCGTCGCGCCTACGGAAGCCGGGGAGCGGCTGTTGCAGACGCTTGCGCCTGCCCTGGAGAACCTCGACGCGAGCGTGGCGGCGCTGAGCGCGCTGCGCGACAAGCCGGCCGGCACGGTCCGCATCACCTCGGTCGAGCACGCGTCGGACACGATCCTAGCACCCGCCCTAGCCAGACTTCTGCCGGGCTATCCCGACATCCGGGTTGAGATTACCAACGACTCCGGCCTGACCGACATCGTGGCGGAGCGCTACGATGCAGGCGTGCGCCTGGGCGAGCAGGTGGACAAGGACATGATCGCTGTCCGCATCGGGCCGGACTTCCGCATGGCGCTTGTCGGTGCGCCGTCCTACTTCGCCCGGCGAAAGCAGCCACGCACGCCGCACGACCTGACCGCACACGCCTGTATCAACCTCCGCCTGCCGACCACTGGCGGCCTCTGGACGTGGCCGTTTGCGAAGGGCGGCCACGTGCTGAACGTGCGGGCGAACGGGCCTTTGGTGTTCAACACCGTCACGCTAATCGTCGGCATGGCCGTGGCTGGTCTTGGCCTCGCCTATGTGGCCGAGGGTCTGGCGCAGGCGTACGTTGCGGATGGGCGACTGGTGCGGTTCTTGAAGACTGGAGCGCGCCGGTGCCGGGTTACCACCTCTACTACCCAAGCCGTCGCCAGCCCGCGCCGGCCTTCGCGTTGCTGGTGGATACGCTTCGCTACAGAGGAGCCTAATCCACTGCACTACGCTGGAGCCATCGCCCACCCGGAGCAATCCAACAAATGCCTGATCCGGCACAAGGCATCTGTCCGCCAAACGAAGCCAAACGGACAGTTAGCCGCCAGCTTCCTTTGTTGAACGTCACGTGCAGCATGTCGGCCCTGACCCAACAGTCGTGTCACGAGCCGCCACTTTGATGGTCTGACGGTGGTTGGGCGGCCGGCGTCAGTCTGGTTTGGTCTTGAGCGCCTCATACAGTGCTGTTTTCCCGACTCTCAGCCGTGTTGCGATCTCGCGCACGGTCAGGCCCTTGCCGACCATCCTGAGCGCGCGCTTCAGCTTGTCCTCCGTGATGACGGGCTTGCGTCCGCTCCTGCGGCCCCGCACCGCGGCGGCGGCCAGGCCGGCGCGCGTCCGTTCCTGGATCAGGTCGCGCTCGAACTGCCCGAGGGCGCCGAAAATGTGGAAGATGAGTCGCCCACCTGGCGTGGTGGTGTCGATGACCTCGGTCAGCGAGCGGAACCCGACGCCGCGCTTGGAGAGCGCCGTGACGGTCTCGATCAGGTGGGGCAGCGAGCGCCCGAGCCGGTCCAGCTTCCAAACGACCAGCACCTCGCCATCCCGCACGTAGTCAAGCGCCGCTTGCAAGCCCTCGCGGTCACCACGAGCGCCAGAGGCGCGGTCTTCGAACACTTTGCTGCACCCTGCTGCCGCCAGGGCGTCGAGCTGGAGCGACAGGTCCTGGTCCAGCGTGCTGACCCGCGCATAGCCGACGTTCGCCAAGGCTGCCCCTGTCCGTTTTCCCGTCCGGCAACCAGTGTGTCCGTTTTCTCATGCATGTGCCAGCATTGGCGGACACATCGAGGGTGGCCGCTCATGGATCGTTTGACGGACGAGCAGTTTGGGGGACGGAGGCGGCTATCGTGAACACTGACCTGGGTTCGCCAGCGTGAGCGCCTCCGTTCACGACGGGGCTTGGGACCTCACGCTGGCGGACCGGCCGCTGGTGGAGGCCAAGCGCTGGGCCAACCGGCTGCGCTTCGCCGTCATGCTGCTGTTTTTCCGTGCGCGTGGACGCTTTCCGCGTGCGGCGGCCGAGGTGGATGGGGTCGCGGTGGCGAAGCTGGCGCTCAGCCTCGGCGTGCCGGAGCCGAGCATTGTCGAACCATTGCTGCCCGACGCCGTCGACCGCACGGCGGAACGGCAGCGCGCCGAGATACGCGCCCTGCTTGGTTTCCGTGAGGCAGGCGTCGCTGACGCGGAGGCGCTAATCCTCTGGTTGCGCGACCATGCCGTTGCCCGGACCCGCGACCCCATTGAGCTTGCCGCAGACGCAGAAGCCAGGTGCCGCGCGCTCTGCATCGAGCCACCCACCCCTGACCGCATCGCACGCGTCGTCCGCGCGGCGACACGGGCCTACGAGGAGAGGCATGTTGCCGTCATCCATGCCCGGCTGACGCCAGCCATGCGCGTGAGCCTGGATGCCTTGCTGCAGCCAATCGGACCCGAGAGGGCCGCAGAGGCCGAGGATGGGGCTCTGCCGGATGGACGGCTGGATGCTCCTCTCATCCATCTGCGTGCCGGCCCTGGCCGGGCCAGCGTCGCCAGCCTGCGCGAGGAGCTTGCCAGGCTCGGCGTGGTGCGCGGGCTTGGCCTGCCCGCCGATTTGTTCGCAGACTGGAGCCCGGCCGAGCTGGAGACGTGCCGCCAGCGCGTCGCCGTAGAGGCACCCTACGAGCTGCGCCGCCACCCTGAGGCAACCCGCCAGGCCTGGCTCGCCGCCTACGCCCACCTGCGCGGGCGCGCCGTCACCGACACGCTCGTGGACCTGCTGATCGAGACCGTCCACCACATTGGCGCCCGCGCCGAGAGCCGGGTGGAGCAGGAGCTGCTGGACGACCTCAAGCGCGTCGGTGGCAAGCAGGCGTTGCTGTTCCAGATGGCCGATGCCGCTGTGGAAAACCCGGACGGCACCGTACGTGAGGTGCTCTACCCGGTTGTGGGCGAGCAAACGTTGCGCGATCTCGTCCGCGAGGCCAAGGCGACCGGCCCCACATACCGCACGACCTTGCGCGCCACCATTCGCAGTTCCTACCGCGGCCATTACCGGCGTGCGGTGCTGGACCTGCTTGCAGCGCTGGACTTCCGCTCCAACAACGAGGCGCACCGGCCGGTGATCCAGGCGCTGGACCTGGTGCGCCGCTATGCCAGAACCAGGCTCCAGGCCTATCCCGAGGATGAGGACGTTCCGATAGAAGGCGTCGTGCGCCCGCTCTGGCGTGACGCCGTGATCGACCGGGACCCGCAGGGACGCCCGCGCGTGAACCGCATCACCTACGAGATTTGCGCCCTTGAGGCCTTGCGCGAACAGCTCCGGTGCAAGGAGGTCTGGGTCGCCGGCGCGGACCGTTACCGCAACCCGGACGAGGACCTGCCGGCCGACTTCGACGCGCGCCGCGATGAACACTACGCCGCTCTCGGCCTGCCCCGCAGCGCCGATGCCTTCATTGCTGGCTTGCAAGAGGACATGCGGGCGGGGCTTTCGCGGCTTGACCGCGGCCTGCCTCGCAACCCTGATGTACGCATCTCCCGCAAGGCCGGCGTCTGGATCCACCTCACGCCGTTGCAGCCCAAGCCGCTGCCGGCGAACATCGACGCGCTCAAGGCGGAGGTCGCCGAAGCGTGGCCGATGACAAGCCTGCTCGACATGATGAAGGAGGCCGACCTGCGGGTCGGCTTCACCGACTACCTGCGCAGCTCCACGGCTTATGAGGCGCTCGACCGCGCCGTCCTGCGCCCGCGCCTGCTGCTGTGCCTGAACGGCTTTGGCACCAATGCCGGCCTGAAGCGCATGACGTCCTCCCAGCTCGGCACCAGCTACAAAGACCTGCTCTACGTCCGCCGCCGCTACATCAACCCGGCCCAGCTGCGCGAGGCCATCGCGGCGGTTACGAACGCCACGTTGCACGCCCGCGACCCCCTGATCTGGGGCGAGGGCACCAACGCTTGCGCGTCCGACAGCAAGCACTTCGGGGCCTGGGACCAGAACCTGACCACGCAGTGGCACGTGCGCTACGGCGGGCGCGGGGTGATGATCTACTGGCACGTCGAACGCAAGTCGCTGGGCATCCATTCGCAGCTGAAGTCGCCCTCCTCGTCCGAGGTGGCCAGCATGATCCAGGGCGTGCTGCGCCACTGCACCGAGCTGGAGGTGGACCGGCAATACGTGGACAGCCACGGGCAGAGCATCGTTGCCTTCGCGTTCACGAAGCTCCTGGGCTTCCAGCTCCTGCCGCGGCTCAAGCGCATCGGCAAGCAGCGCCTGTACCGGCCCGATGCCGGCCAGCCCGGCGCTTACCCCAACCTAGCGGCAATCCTCACGCGCCCGATCGACTGGGGGCTGATCCGGCAGCAGTATGACGAGATGGTCAAGTACGCCACCGCGCTCCGGCTGGGCACGGCGGAGGCCGAAGCCATCCTGCGCCGTTTTACCCGCGAGAACACCCAGCACCCAACCTACAAGGCGCTGTCAGAACTTGGGAAGGCCGTGAAAACAGCTTTTCTGGCCCGCTACCTCGCCGACCAGGCACTCCGGCGCGAGATCAACGACGGGCTGAATGTCATTGAGCAATGGAACAGCGCCAACGACTTCATCTTCTTTGCCCGCCGCGGCGAAATGTCCAGCAACCGCCGCGAAGACCAGGAGCTGAGCATGCTCAGCCTGCATCTACTGCAGAACTGCATGGTCTACGTGAACACGCTTATGGTCCAGCAGGTGCTCGCCAGGCCCAAGTGGGAAGGACGGCTCACCGCGCGCGACCTGCACGCGCTCACGCCGCTGTTCTGGGGGCATGTGAACCCCTACGGACGGTTCGAACTCGACATGGCCAGCCGTATCGCCGCTCTCGCATGACCGAAGTGGCGGCTCGTGACACGAGTGTTGGGTCAGGGCCGGCACGGCCGGGCCTGACCTGTAGTGTTTGGCGCCGTGACGTGGCACCCTG
>CAXTCN010000201.1:0-8328 GCA_964242575.1 uncultured Acetobacteraceae bacterium
AAGCGCATCGAGGAGGACCGCGCTGTGCTGGGCGAGGACTGGTGGCCCTATGGCATAAGGGCCAACCGCGCCGCGCTCGACGCCATCCTGCGCTACCACCACGAGCAAGGCCTGACGCGGCGGCGGTTCACGGTGGAGGACGTCTTCGTCCCCTACCTCCTCCACACCTGACGGCGGCGGTGGAGAAGCGTGTCTGCACCGGGGCCGCCCTTGCGACGCTTGGGTCGCCTGCGAGGCTGCCGACGCGAAGCCTATCCGTGCGGCAGCGCACGACGTCCACACCCAGGCCTGGCGCCGGCCCGGCCCAGGCGCACTCCGGTTGGCATTTCAGGCGCCTCCTGCAACAGCTATTCCGCAATCATCATTATTGAGCAATGGAGCGTACGGTGACCGTCAAGTCTCCGCGGCAGACGCGTGGCGACCAGTCCGGAAGCTAATCACCTGCGGCACGCTCCCCGAGCGCAACCACATGACCCGCAACTTGCGTCCGTTGCCATCGCTGAGCTTGAAACAAGGTGTCCCTAGACGCTAACACCGCATGCCCAAGCTTTGCAGGAGCAACTGGGATTTCGGCATTCGACGACACCAACGCGACCTTGGGCGCCTCGCTGTTCACGCGCGCGATCAGCTTGGGCGGCGCACGGCCCGCGCTTGTCGCGCGGTGGCGGCACGGCGACGCCGAGGTGGACGTTGCCCCGTCCGACACCGTCCGGATCGTGATGAGCCTGCAGGACGGCCAGCGCGTCCATGACCGGGCCACGGGCCTCGCCCCGGCCCGCATCCGCGCGGGCAGCGTGGCCGCCTTTCCCGCCGGCGCGCGGACGCGACTCACCGTCGAGGGCCGGGCCGACGTCGTGCAGGTCTTTCTCCCCCGACGCCTTCATAGGCCAGGCAGCCGAACGGCCTTTCACCCGCCCGGCGCTGTTCGATACCCATGACGGCGAGTTGCAAGCCGCCGTGATGCAGTTGCTCGTGGGCGCCGTGCGCGGCGACCCCGACCACGCGCTGCTTTTGGAAGCTGCCTGCCACCGGATCGCGCTCCGCCTCCTGGCGCGTGCCGGCCAGGCCGCGGGGCGCAGCCTGCACGCCGCCCGCGGCGGGCTTGCCCCAGCGGTGCTGCGACGGGTTGACCAACTGATTGACGCGGCCCTGGACCTGCCCGGAGCAACGCCGCCCACCCTTGCGGCGCTCGCGGGCGCGGCCGGCCTGAGCGTCAGCCACTTCATACGCGCTTTCCGGCGCCAGGTTGGGGTCACGCCGCACCGCCACGTCCTGCAACGCCGCGTCGAGCGCGCGGTCATGCTCCTGAAGCGGCCGGCGCAGTCGGTGGGCGGCGTCGCAGATGAAACCGGGTTCACGTCCCCAGCCCACTTCGTCGCAACCTTCCGGCGCATGGTGGGCGTCACGCCCGGTGCGGTGCGGTCGGCCCTGGCCGGCTGACCGGCGCGGGCGCCAAGTGGAAGCGCCAAATCGGGGCGCCGGGCGAAAAGAGCGATTTCCCGATACCGCGCCTGCGCCGCCTTGCTTCAGATGCAGGCGTGACGACCGTGAACGACGGAAGGAGCCTCCCATGAGCGCAACCCCAAATCCCGCAGCCTTTGACGCGCCCGAGGCTGCCGCGCGCCTCACGACGCTCGACCCAGGCGCCGGCCACGTCACGATCATCAACACCTACGCGGTCGGCCCCGAACGCGCCGAGGCGCTGCTGGACGTGCTCGTGCGCGCGACGAACGAGGTCCTGCGCCATGTGCCCGGTTTCATCTCCGCCAACTTCCACGTGAACCCGGACCGCACCCAGGTGGTCAACTACGCCCAGTGGCGGAGCCGCGAGGCAATCGCGGCCGCGCGCGACGCCCCCGGGGTTGCAGAGCGCATCCGCGAGGCCGGGCAGCTCGCGGGCAGCTTCACGCCGGTCCAGTACGAGCTGCGGCACTCCGTGACGGCCCCGGGCGCATGACAGGGCCGCATGGCATGGACGTGTCCAGAATGCTGCCGCGTTGGAGGGATGAGGGCATGGAACGCCGAAGCGTCATGCTGGGAGCCGCCGCGCTCGCCGGGCCGGCGCTGCTCCGTGCGGGCGGGGTTGCCGCACAGGGCGCTATGCCCGTCACGCAGGCGCCAGGGTTCTACCGCTTCCGCGTGGGCGGCCTGCTCGCGACTGTTGCCCATGATGGCTTCCTTGTTTTTCCCGACGCCGGCGAGCGCTTCATCCGGAACGCTTCGCGCGGGGAGGTCGAGGCGGCCATGCGCGCCGGCGGGCTGGATCCGGCAGCCGTGCGGGTGCCGTTCAACGTCACTTTCCTGGAAACGCCGTCCGGGCTGGTGATGTTCGACGCCGGCACTGGCGGCCAACTGACGCCGCAATCCGGCAGCCTCCATGCCAATATGCGCGCGGCGGGCCTCGACCCGCTTCGGGTCTCGGCCGTGGTGGTCACGCACTTCCATGTGGACCACGTCAACGGCCTTACGGCGCCAGACGGTTCGGCGGCGTTCCCCAATGCCGAGGTCGTGGTGCCGGAGGCCGAATGGGCATTTTGGATGGACGACGGCGCGATGTCACGCGCGCCGGAGGCGCTGCGGCCGGTCTTTGCCAACGCGCGCCGGCGGTTCGCGCCTTACGCCTCCCGCGTCCGGCAGGTCGGAGGCGACGCCGAGGTCATGCCGGGGGTCCGGTCCATCGCCACGCCGGGGCACACGCCCGGGCACACCTCCTACCTCGTCACTGACGGGGCGGCGGGCCTGCTGGTGCTGGGCGACGTTTCGGGCCGGCCGGAACTCACCCTGCCGCACCCGGACTGGCAGGCAATCGTGGACATGGACGGGCCGATGGCGGTGGCGTCGCGCCGACGGCTGCTTGATCGGGCGGCGGGGGAGCGGATCCGGACCGTCGGATACCACTGGCCTTTCCCGGCGAACGGGTATGTGACGAAGGACGGCGCGCGCTACGCCCTCATGCCGGCGGAGTGGACGGATGCCGTTTAATTTAACGCCGCGTTGCAACGGGCTGCTGAAACCCATGGCGGTTCCTGGCGCATGCCAGAGGCATCCGGCATGATGGAAACCGCACGCTGGTTCGTCGCTTTCGTGGCAGTGGTAACCGCCGTTGGGGGGTGTCCGCAGACTACTTCATCCCGTGGTCCGCACGGCAGCACCTCAAGAACCCTGCTTGGCCGCCGCATGCCAAGTTCCACAACGCCCAGGCCATATTGATGGGCCTGGGGCTGGGCGTCATGGCGCTCGCCATCCTGTTCGGAGGGCAGTTCACAGGCGCCAAGGGGCTGGTGCTGGCAGCCGTCATCACGTCGCTGTATTGGGACTGCCTGCTCATCGCGCCGGCCTTCCCAGGCACAGCCTGGACGGACCCGGAGTTCGAAGCCATCACGCCAAGGCCTTTGGGCCTGCACCCCCAGCAGCTCATAGGCTTTGTCCTTCTGGCTATCCTCCTTGTGGCCGTCGTGCTCGCGCTCCTTTCAGGGGAGCCGTAACGGCCTTGGACGCCCGGCTGCAACCTGAGCCGCTCGGGGTCAGCGATGCCTGGCAGGGCGGAGCAGGTCGCCCATTCCGCCGCCGTGCAGGTATGCCGAGCGCACACGGTCGCCCAGCTTGTTCAGCTCGTCTGCGCCGCCATCGGCGGGGTCAATGGTGATCCGCAACGGGCGCGTGCCGAACGGCATGGCGACAACCGCCACGATTGCGCGCGCGACGTCCATCGGGTCCGCGCCGGCCGGCACGCTTGCGAGGTCAGCCTGCTTGGCTTGTCCGGCCAGGCCGTGCGTCGGGCCGGACGCATACTCCGCCGCGCGGTCCGCGTCCGCCGGCATGTCGGCGTGCGCGAAATGGTTGGTGCCGGTGGTGTACACGCCTGGCGAGGCGATCACCGTCTCAATACCCCAGCGCGCCAGTTCGCCCGCATAGCTCAACGCGAGCGAGTCCATCGCCGCCTTGGCCGCAAAGTACGGGCCGAGGCACGGCGGCGTGCCGCCGCGCGTGCTGGTCGAGCCGACCCACACCACCAGCGCCTCGCTTGACCGCCGCATGTGCGGCAGCGCCGCGCGGTTGAGTCGCTGCGGGCCAATCACGTTGATGTCGTACAGCGACGCGAACTGTTCGGGGGTAAACGCTTCCGCCGGGCCGAACGCCATGTGCCCGGCATTGTGGACCAGCACGTCAATCCGGCCCTCCTCGGCGATCACCCGTGCGACCGCGGCGTCGGCCGACGCCTGGTCCTGCACGTCCAGCTCGACCGTGCGGATGTCCACGCCGTGCGCGGCGGAGTGGGCGCGGGCTTGGTCGGCCTTGGCAGCGTTGCGGCCCGCCAAGCCGCGCATGGACGCATAAACGACGTGCCCCGCATCGGCGAGCCGGTAGGCGGTCATCTCGCCGAACCCGCTCGACGCGCCGGTGATAAGGATGGTCTTGGACATGGCGGCACTTTCGCATGGAGGGCCAAGTCACCCGGCAGCTGGCGCGCGGCGTCCGGCCGTTGACCCAGCCGCTCAAATCGTGAGGACAATCTTGCCCCGCGCCCGTCCGGACGCCTGGTGGCTCAGCGCATCAGGCAAGCCGTCGAGCGAGGCCGTGCGGTCGGCCAGCACCACCAGCTTGCCCGCCGCGACCATGTCGAGCAGCCGGGCGAGCCGGCCAGCGTCCGATTGGTGGAACATGAAGCTTGCCGTGACGCCGTGGGCCGTCGCGAGCGCTTCGTCGGGGGGCGACACCGTGGACGCCAGATAGCCGCCCCGGCGCAGCACGCCAAACGAGCGCGCCTGCGTGTCGCCGCCAACCGTGTCGAGCACCACGTCAACGTCCGACACGGCGTCCTCGAATGCCAGGGCCGTGTAGTCAAGCACCTGGTCCGCGCCGAGCCGCCGGGCGATGCCGAGGCCCTCGCCCGATGCGGTGGCGACCACCCGCGCGCCGGCGTTGCGCGCAAGCTGGATGGCGAAGCTGCCAACCCCGCCCGCGCCGGCGTGGACCAGCACCTCGTTTGCGCCAACTGCGGGCGTGGGCGCGTCCTCGACGATGGGCGCGTCGCCATAGCTGTGGAGCCGGGCTGCCTTCATGATGCGCTCTCCTTGTGCGTGGGCCAGGCGCCAACCTGGTGCAGCCAGCCGAACCAGTCCTCCAGGTGCCAGGTGTGGGTCAGCCGCCCGTTCTCGATGCGATGGAACTCGTGCAGCGTGACGGTGAACGCGCGGCCGGTCGGCGCGACGCCGAACCATTCGCCAGTATGGGTGCCGGTGATGGCGGCGCGCACGCCGATCCGGTCGCCGTCGCGCATGGTGTCGTGGACAATGATGGCCAGGTCGGGGACCGCCGCCTTGAAGCCGCGGATCAGCGGCTTGATGCCCTCCGGGCCGGGTCCCTGGCCAGGCAGCAACGGAATGTCCTGCCAATCGGGCGCCAGCACCTGGTCGAGCAGGTCCGGCTCGCCCGCGAAGGCCCGGTAGAACGTTTCCACCGTCCTGCGGTCCCCGGCGGAAAGGCTGCTGGTTATTGTGGCCGTGTCATTCATCGCTGCACCCCGTTCCCGCATCCTGTTCATGGATGGTGAGTTAAGGCCGGCGAGCGCGGCGTTGAAATAGATATGCGGGATGTGGCAATATCCACACCGTGGATTTGCACGGCATAGACCTCAACCTGCTCGTCGCCTTCGACGCGCTGGTGGCCGAGCGCAGCGTGACGCGGGCGGGCGGGCGCATCGGGCGCACGCAACCTGCGATGAGCGCGGCCCTGTCGCGCTTGCGCGCATTGCTCGGCGACGAGCTGTTCGTGCGAAGCCCCTCGGGGCTGCAGCCCACGCCCCGTGCGCTCGACCTTGCGGAGCCGCTCGGGCGCGCGCTGGCCGACATCCAGCGCACGCTGGACTTCACCCAGGCTTTCGATCCCCGGACCTCGTCCGCCACCTTCACGCTTGGGCTGTCTGAGCACCCAGCCCATGTCCTGCTGCCGCGGCTGGTGGAGCAGTTCGCGGCCTGGCGCCGTCCGTCACGCTCCGTATCCGCAGCTTCACCGCGCGCGACGACGCCGTGGCGATGCTCGACGCGGGCGAGGTGGACGCCGCGGCCGGCGTTCCCGCCAGCATCCAGCCGGGCCGCATCCTCACCCGCCCCTTGTTCGAGGAGCGGTTCGTGTGCGTGGTGCGGCGCGGGCACCCGGCGGCAAGCGCGCCCTTGGACCTGCCGGCGTTCCTCGCGCTTGCGCACCTGCTGGTGTCGCCCGAGAACGAGCGGTTCGGGCGTGTTGACGCGGCCCTGGCCAAGCTCGGACGCAAGCGCCGGCTCGCGCTGACCCTGCCGCAGATGCACGCCGCACCTGCTTTGGTCGCCCGGTCCGACCTGGTTGCGACGCTGATGGCCGGCGTGGTGGAGGCATCGGGCCGGGCGGACGAGCTGCTCGTCCGGGAACCCCCGCTTGAGCTTGACCCCGTCCCGTTCGTCCTGTCCTGGCACCGCCGCAACGACGCCCATCCCGCGCAGCGCTGGCTCCGAGACACGGTTGCGTCGCCCTTCGCACAAGCATGAATGAGGCCGGGCGGCGGCGCTCGTCCTGCGTACTCATGGCCCATCGTGCGTGCATGGCGTGAAGCAGCTTCATTCTGGACCTTGCGCGCCTTAGCGTTCCGGTCAAGCCGTGGGAACCTGACCGATGTCCTTTGCCGAACTGCTGTCTTTTGCCTCCCTGGCCACGCTCCTTATCATCTCGCCCGGCCCAAACGGCGTCCTCATCGCCAAGACAGTTCCTGCCTTGGGGCGCGCCGCCGGCTTCGCCAACATCACCGGCTTCGCGGCGGCGTTCTACGTGCACGGCGCGTTGTCGGTGTTCGGCCTGTCGCTGATCCTCACGCAATCGGCGCAGGCGTTCTTTGCAGTCAAGATGATGGGCGCGGCCTACCTGTGCTGGGTCGGCGTGAGGGCGCTTATTGAGGCGTGGCGGGGAGAGGCGGCGCCTGCGTCCTCCACTCCGCCACCCCGGGCACGACGCCTGCCCCGCGCCCTCCTGGAAGGCTTTCTGACAAACGCGCTCAATCCTAAAGTGTCCATGTTCTACCTCGCCGTTTTCCCGCAGTTCATCCACCATGACGCGAACGGGCAGGCGGCGACCGGTTCGGCCTTCGTTCTGGTGTCGCTCCACGCCAGCCTCAACCTGGCTTGGTTCGGCGCGATGGTGCTTTTGTTCGCCCGGTTCGCCGGGGCGGCGCGCAGCCCGGTGTTCCAGCGCTGGCTTAAGGCTGTCACGGGCGTCGTGTTCATCAGCTTCGGCGCACGCATGGCGACGTTGCGGAGCGTATAGGCGGTGGTCCTGGTGGGGCCGGCCGGCGATGCGCCGCCATCGCCGCATCATCCCGGGCGCGGGCGCAGCACGCCCTGTATCAATGCGGTGAACGCCTCGATAGCGCCGGCCTCGCCGCAGTCGCCGCGCACCATCGCCGCTGAAAGCGCCTCGCCCGCGCCGACCAGGCTGGACGCAGCGCAGCTCCAGCCCGGCCTGCGGCAAGTCGCTGTGCGGCCTCAACACCGGCACGAACATTGGACGCTGTTGGCGAACAGTTCCTGGAACACCGCAGCCTTCTCCCCGCTGCCCGCCAGCGCAGCGCCCACGGCGTGGAACTCGCCCGTCGTGTCGGCGGCGCACCGCACGTAGGCTGCCGCGAGAGCCTCGGCCGTCTCGTCCGGGCCTTGCCTGCTGGCGGCCATCGCTCCTCGGAACGCACTCACCTTTTCTGTGTCGATCCATCTGTAAAGCTCGATCAGCAGCCCCGAACGGGTGCCGAAGTGGTCATAGGCGACCGGCTTGGACACGCCGGCGCGTGCGGCGAGGCGCCCCAGGGTCAGCCGGTCCGCACCTTCCTCCCGGGGGCGCGATGTCCTGAACGCGCAGGAGCTGGACTTCTACGCCAGGAGCTTCGAGCGCACCGGCTTCACCCCGGCCATCAACTGGTACCGCAACCTGTCCGCCAACTGGAGGGCGGGGCTTGGTCAGGGCTTTCGCATCAAGCGACGGGCATATGGTTGAGGATGTCGGCGAGGACGCGCATGTCGAGCACCGCGTCTCGCATAGTGTGGCGTATGGAGTTCTTGCCCGTGGCAATGCGGACGGCGTTGAGTGCCACGCGCTTGAGCGTGGCGCGGTTGCGCGGGCCGTGGTCACGCCGCACGAGCGACGCATCCTCGCTCATGGTGACGTCGAGAACCCAGTGCAGGTTGTTCTCAACGGCCCAATGACCGCGCGACAAGGCGAGCAGGCGCTCGGGCGTGTAAGCGTGTCCGAGCAGGTAGGGCTGGCGTTCCGTCGTTGTTGCGCCGGTTCGTTTGCGGATGCGGGTGC
>CAXTCN010000202.1:0-8230 GCA_964242575.1 uncultured Acetobacteraceae bacterium
GACACCAAACGCAAGCGCTTGTTCGATTCTAGTCAGGCTGAGGACGCTCTAAAAACGTAGTCGTCGGCGATCTGAATGGTGTACCCATGACTCTGAGAAACCGCATCGTGGAAGTCGCCTGATTTGACTTTGTGAGGGCTGCTGGCGAGGAAATGTTCACTGAGCGCTTAAGCAAGGAAGCAGGACCAAAGGAAACTTTAGCAAATTTGCGATTATGCAAACCGCGTAGCTCAGGCTTTGCTCCATAAAAGCCGCGGACCATCGGCTAACAAGGGCGAAAAGCTCGTGACGAACAGAGGGGAAGAACGGCAGTGAGAACAATCACCGGTGGCGCCTTGGCGGTCTGCTTGCTCGCATGGACGGGCGGCACGGCGTACGGCCAGGAGACGCTCAACGTCTTCTGGGTCAAGGGCTTCTACAAGTCTGAGGATGAGGCGCTGTTGGCGGCCGTGAAGCGGTTCGAGCAGAAGTCCGGCGTCAAGGTCGAGCTGTCGCAGTATCCCGTGCAGGACATGATCCCCAAGACCGTCGCGGCGCTGGACTCCGGCACGCCGCCCGACGTGGCCTACGCCGATGTCTACGACTTCCAGGTCACGGGGAAGTGGGCTTTCGAGGGACGCCTCGAAAACCTGACCGACGTGCTGGAGCCGATCAAGGGCCGCTTCGCGCCGAACACCATGGAGACGACATACCTCCTGAACGACAAGACGAAGCAGCGGGCGTACTACGCCTTCCCGCTCAAGCAGCAGACGATGCACATTGAGTATTGGACCGACATGCTGGGCACGGCCGGCTTCAAGGAGGCCGACATCCCGACGACCTGGAAGGAGTACTGGGCCTTCTGGTGCGACAAGGTGCAGCCGGGCTACCGCCGGGCGTCGGGCACGCGGGCCTACGGCATCGGCCAGCCGCTCGGCGTGGATTCGAGTGACTCCTTCTACTCGTTCCTGACGTTCATGGACGCGCACAACGTCCGGCTGGTGGCCGAGGACGGCACGCTCCTGGTGGACGACCCGAAGGTCAAAGAGGGTCTCGCCGCCGCGCTCCGGGACTACACCGAGCCTTACACCAAAGGCTGCGTCCCCCCTTCCGCCACAAGCTGGAAGGACCCGGACAACAACGTGTCGTTCCATAACCGGACCACCGTGCTGACGCACAACGCGACGATCTCGATCGCTGCCAAGTGGCTTGACGACACGAACAACGAGAACCTGTCCGCCGAACAGCGCGCCCAGGCCAAGAAGAACTACTACGAGCTGATCCGCACCGCCGGCTTCCCCAAGAAGCCGGACGGCACGGCCATGGTGTACCGGACGGCGGTAAAGACTGGCGTCGTGTTCGCCGAGGGCAAGAACAAGGCCCGCGGCAAGGAGTTCGTGCGCTTCCTGCTGGAAGAGGAGAACCTCACCCCGTATGTCGAAGGCTCGCTCGGCCGCTGGTTCCCCGTCACCAAGGCAGGCCAGGAACGTCCGTTCTGGAGGGCGGACCCGCACCGGCAGTCGGTGCATGACCAGTACGCCAGCGGCACGGTCACCTTCGAGTTCACGCGGAACTACAAGTTCACCATCCTGAACAACGAGAACGTCTGGGCCAAGGCGGCCAACCGGATCATCAACGAGAAGGTTCCGGTCGATAAAGCGGTGGACGAGATGATCGTTCGCATCAAGGCAGTGGCCGGCTAGGGCCGGGCCGTCCCGGGCAGGAGCGGAAGCCATGGACACGCTGGTCGAAACCACCAACCCGGCCGCACTGATCGCCGCTCCGCACGCGCGGCGGCGCTGGTCGTCCGCGCAGCTCTGGGGCATGGCCCTGCTCACGCCCTACATGCTGATTTTCCTGTTCTTCGTGATCTACCCGGTCGGCTACGCGCTCTGGCTCGCCCGCAGCCCGGCCAGCTATGCCCAACTGTTCGACGACGGCATCTTCCTGCGCGCCATTGGCAACACGCTAATTTTCGTGCTGGTGGGGGTGAACCTCAAGATGGCCGTGGCCCTGTTCCTGTCGGGCTTCTTTTTGCAGTCGCGCCCCTGGATCAAGGCGCTGTCGCTCCTGTTCATCCTGCCATGGGCGCTGCCGTCCATTCCGACCATCCTGTCATTCCGGTTCATGCTCAACCCGGAGTGGGGCCTGGTGAACCAGATGATCTTCCGGTTCACCGGCATGGACGGCCCGAACTGGTTGAACGAGCCGTCGCTCGCCCTCAGCCTGTCCATCCTGGTGCACATCTGGAAGTCGCTGCCGTTCTGGACGCTGATCCTGATTGCCGGCCGGCTGGCGATTTCGGGCGACCTGTACGAGGCGGCGTCCATGGACGGCGCGCGCGGGTGGCAGAAGTTCCGCTTTATCACCTGGCCGTCCATACGGACGCTGTATATCACCTGCACCATCCTCTCGATGATCTGGACGCTCGGCGACTTCAACAGCGTCTACCTGCTGACCGGCGGCGGCCCAGCCGACCTGACGCACGTGCTGGCGACCTTGGGCATCCGCTACCTGCGGCTCGACCAGGTTGACCTGTCGATGGCGGCCATCGTTTGCGCCCTGCCGCTCGTGCTGCCGCTGGCCTATGTCATGATGCGGAGGCTTTCGCGATGAGGAAATGGAGCCTGCCGGCCGTCGCCGGGGAAGCGAAGCTGCTGCTGATCGGCATCCCGGTCCTGCTGTGGACCATGCTGCCGATTTATCACCTGTTCCTGTTCGCGATCTCGCCCAAGGACTCGGCGTTTGCCGGCAACCTGTGGCCCGCGCATCCGACCTTGCGCAGCTTCGAGATCGTGCTTGGGCAAAAACACTACTTCCTGACCCACTTCTGGCGCCAGATCGGCAACTCCGTAGTGGTCGCCGCCGCCACGGGCGTGATTACCCTCATGGTTGCGACCTTCGCGGCGTTCGCGATCAGCCGCCTGCGCGTGACGGGCGGGCGCACGGTAATGAACCTGGCGCTGTTCACCTACCTGATCCCGGCGGCTTTCCTGGCGGTGCCCATGTACCGAACCATGGGCCTGTACGGCCTGCTGAACACGCGCGTCGCGTTGATTTTCGCCATGGTGACGGTGGCCTCGCCGTATGCGATCTGGGTGCTGAAACAGGCCTCGGACAAGCTGCCCTACGAGCTCGACGAGGCCGCGGTGATGGACGGCGCCTCGCCCATGCAACTGTTCTGGATGGTCTATCTGCCGTTGATGCTGCCGTCCCTGGTGGCGGTGGGCATCTATGCGCTGTTGCTGCCTTGGAACGAGTACCTGTTCGCGTTCCTGCTGCTGTCGCGGGACATCGACATCACCTTGCCGGTGGCGCTCGGCAACTTCCTCGCGGCCGATGACTCGCCGTGGGAGCTGCTGATGACAACGGGCCTGCTGTATGCCCTGCCTCCGGCCGCCATCTATTACATCTTCAAGCGCTACATGGTCTCGGGCCTCACCGCCGGCGCGGTCAAAAGCTAGGCCCGGGCAGTACTGGCTGGAGCCGCCCTATCCGGGTTGCCCCTCCTGCTCGGACCTCAGCATGTAGCCGGAGTTGCGGACGGTTTGAATAAGCAGCGTTCCGAACGGTTTGTCGACCTTCTGTCGCAGGCGGGAAATATGAACGTCGATGACGTTGGTCTGCGGGTCGAAGTGGTAGTCCCAGACTCCCTCCAGCAGCATGGCGCGGGTGACCACCTGACCTGCGTGGCGCATGAGGTACTCCAGCAGACGGAACTCCCGCGCCTGCAGGTCAATCCGGACGCCACGGCGGCGGACCGTGCGGGTCAGCAGGTCCATCTCGAGGTCCCCGACCACCAGGCGCGTCTCCGGCGAGGCATCCATCCGGCCACGGCGACCCAGCGCCTCTACCCGGGCCAGCAACTCGGCAGAGGCGAACGGCTTGATGAGGTAGTCGTCCGCGCCGGCGTTGAGCCCACTGACCCGGTCATCGAGCCCGGTGAGCGCCGAGACGAACACCACCGGCGTCCGGTCCCCGCGCGCGCGCAGCGCCTCTAGCACCTGTATGCCGTCCTGGCCGCCCGGCAGCACGCGGTCCAACACGATGGCGTCGAACGTGTCCGCCCCCGCGTGGCGGAGCCCCGCCGCCCCGTTGCCAGCGTGAACCACCTCGTGCCCAGCCTCACGCAGGCAGTACTGCACGAAGTCCGCAACCTCGGCGTCATCCTCGATCATCAATATCTTCATGGCCGGAGCTGATTCATGGAGGATCAACTGGGCGGATCGGCTGGACGCCGGCCGACGGTGACGGGCAGGTCCAGGTTTTGCTCGCCCCGCCGCACCGCCAAGCGGACCGCGCCGCCGGGCGATGTGGCGGCAACGGCACGGATCAGGCCACGGGCGCTGTCCACCCGGTCCCCGTTCACGGCGGTCACCACGTCGCCGGGACGCAAGCCAGCGCGGGCGGCTGGGCCGCGGGTGTCGATCCCGGCGATGGCGACGCCCGCGCCCGGTCCGCGCCCACCCGCGTCCTGGACCGAAACGCCAAGCCAGCCGCGGTCGATCCGGCCCTTGTCCCGCAGGTCGGACACGATTTTCTGCGCGATTTGGCTTGGCACGGCGAAGCCGATGCCGACGCTGCCACCAGTGGGAGAGACGATGGCGGTGTTCACCGCGATCACCTGGCCGTCCATGTTGAAGGTGGGGCCGCCGGAGTTGCCGGGGTTGATCGGCGCGTCGATTTGCAGGAAATCGTCGAACGGCCCGGCGCCGATGTCCCGCCCGCGCGCCGACACGATGCCGGCGGTGACGCTGCTGCCAAGCCCAAACGGATTGCCTGCCGCGAGAATCCAGTCACCCACCTCCACGACCCGGCTGTCGCCCCAGGACACGAACGGCAGCGGCGCGGGCGGGCTCACGCGGATGACGGCAATATCCGTGAGGTCATCCGAGCCCACCAGCCGGGCCGGCAGTTCGGTGCCGTCTGGGAACGAGACGGTGATGCGGTTCGCCCGGCCGACGACGTGGTTGTTGGTAACGATAAGGCCGTTCGGCTCGACGATGAAGCCGGAGCCTGCGCCCTGCATTTGGTCACGCCGGCGGCCAAAGCGTTCGCGGAACTGACGCTCGAACGGGGTGCCGCGCAACTCGGGCGGCAGGGTCGCGGCCTCGGCCGGAGCGGCGCCCTCGGTGACGGAGATGTTCACCACGGCCGGGCTCACGCGCTTCACCAGCGGCGCGAAGCTGAACGGCACGGCGCCGGGCGCGCGCAGCGGAACGAGCTGGGCGTTGGCCGGGTCAGTGCATCCGCAGATGGGCAGCGCCAGGGCGAACAGGGCGGCGCGGACGACGCGGAACATGGTGGGCCTCCTTGGGTTGGACCGTCTATACAGTGAGGAACACGGTGGCTGGGCGAAAGACTTGCGGCCCAGTGGATATTCCTGCTTCGGCCTGAAAAATATAGTCAGGCCGCTTCCGGGTGCTCCGGCCAGTCATGCCGCGGGTAGCGTCCGCGCATGTCCTTACGCGCGTCTGCCCAGGCCCCACGCCAAAAACTCGCCAGGTCGGCGGTGATGGCGATGGGCCGTCCGGCCGGGGACAGCAGCGCCAGTTGCAGCGGCACCCGGCCGCCGGCCAGCAGGGGCGTGGCCGCCAAGCCGTAAAACGCCTGCGCCCGCGCAGATGCGAGCGGCACTGGCTGCTGGTAGTCCACCGCCGCCCGCCCGGCGCGGAGCGGCAGGTGCGTCGGCAGGTCGCGGTCCAGCCGCGCCACATTCGCCCAGCCCAGCCGCGCGCGCAGCAACGTCACCAGGTCCAAGGCTGCTACGTCCGCCATGCGGGACACTCCCAACAGGTGCGGGGCGAGCCAATCCCGCACGCTGTCCGCCAGCGCCGCATCGCTAAGGTCTGGCACGCTGGGATCGAAGCCGCGTAGCAGGGCAGCCCTGGCCTGGAGCTGCCGGGCGGCGTCGGTCCAGGGCAGCAGCTCCATCCGACGGGCGACGGCGGCGGCCAGCGCGGCGGCGGTCTCGGCCGGGTCGGCGGGGAGGGTCCGGTCTTCCAGCACCAGCGCGCCCAAGCGACGCCGGCGGCGGGACAGCACGGCGCCGGACACCGCGTCATAGCCGCTCTCGACCGTCTCGGTGATCCCGGCGGCGATGGCGGGCGGCAGGCGGTCAGGGCTGATGGGCGCGGCCAGGCGGATGCGGGCGGAGGCCTTGAGGTCGAGGCTCGCCACCACCAACAGCGCCTCGTTGGCGAGCGGGTCGGTGCGCGGCAGCTTGCCGCCGCCGCCGCCGGACAGCCGGAACGACCCGGGCTCGCCCCGGCGCTGGGCGATGCGGTCCGGGAACGCCGCCGCCAGCAACGGCCCTGGGTCGCCGCCGGCCTCGGCATTCACATGCAGGCGACGGCGGTAGGTCGCGGCCTGGCGGCGGATACGGCTGACTGCGCCGCGATCCGCGTCGCCGCCGCCGGCCAGCGCATCGAGGCGCAGCGCGATGCCGGCGGGCGCGTCGCGGGCGCGCAGCGGGTCACGCTCCTCCAGCAGCGCCGCCAGGTCGGCAGCCAGCGCCACCGCGGCCGGATTGTCGGTGGACAGCATCATGGCCGCGAGCCGGGGGTGCGACCCGAGCGCCGCCATGCGCCGGCCGAGCGCCGTAATGCGGCCATCTCGCAGCGCGCCAAGCCCGGTCAGGAGCGCGCCCGCCGCCGCCAGCGCCCCGGCTGGCGGCGGGTCCGGGAACGGCAGGTCCGCCGGTGCCGCTCCCCAGGCGGCGCAGTCCAGCAACAGGCCGGACAGCTCGGCCTCCAGGATTTCCGGCCGGTCGTAGGGTGCCAGGCCCCGGTGCAGCGCGATAGTCCACAGCCGGACCGCCACGCCCGGCGCCTCACGGCCCGCGCGCCCGGCCCGCTGGTCCGCCGCCGCCCGGCTGATACGCAGCGCCGTGAGGCGGGTCAGGCCGGTTGCCTGGTCCATGCGCGGCGCGCGACGCCAACCGCCGTCGATGACGATGCGGACGCCGGGCACGGTCAACGAGGTCTCGGCGATGCTGGTCGCGAGCACCACCCGGCGGCCCTCGGCCGGACGCAGCGCCAAGTCTTGTTCCATGGGCGGCAGGTCGCCGTGCAGCGGCAGCACCAGCGCGCCGCACCCGGCCAACGCGGCTTCGGTACGGCGGATTTCGCCCATGCCGGGCAGGAACGCCAGGATGTCGCCCGCGTGCTGCGCCAGCGCGGCGCGGACGGCGCGGGCCATGGCGTCCGGCAAGTCGCGCACGTTGGCCACGTCGCGCCCCGCGTGCTGCACGTCCACCGGGAACATGCGCCCGGCGCTCTCGATGACCGGCGCATCCAGCAGGGCCGACAGCCGCGCGCCATCGAGCGTGGCGGACATCGCCAGCAGCCGCAGCTCCGGGCGCAGCACGCGCTGCAGGTCGAGGCACAGGGCCAGTGCCAGGTCGGCGTCGAGCGCACGCTCGTGCACCTCGTCCAGCAGCACCGCCGCCACGCCGTCGAGCGCCGGGTCGGACAGCAGGCGGCGGACCAGCAGGCCCTCGGTTACCACCTCGATCCGGGTGGCGGCGGAAGTGGCGGAGTCGAGCCGGGTGCGGAAGCCGACGGTTTGGCCAACAGGCTCGTTAATGAGCGACGCCATGCGGGTCGCGGCGGCGCGGGCGGCCAGGCGCCGTGGCTCCAGCACCAGGATACGCCCGTCGCCGCGCCAGGCCGCGCCGCGCAGCGCCAGCGGCACAAGGGTGGTCTTGCCCGCGCCAGGCGGTGCGACGAGGACAGCGTTGGATTGGCGGTCGAGAGCATCCAGCAGTGCGGGCAACGCCTCGGTTACGGGGAGGTCTGGGAGCATGGGGCGATCTAAGCAGGCTTGTGCTGCCTATGCCACAGATGCCCTGCGGGCGGCCCAGGCAGCACGAGCCTGCTTAGGTCTTGGCCTGTGCGCAAACCTGTCTAATTGCCACGACCAGTTACTCAACGGAACCTTTGGCCTTGGACAGTACGGCGGCGACGTACGCCGTCTTGCCCGCTTTCAGCGCGCGGCGCATCGCCGTGCCCTCCATCGCGTAGTCGTCATACGCCTGGATGATCGGGGGATGGCGGCGGTCTGCGCAATGGCGAGAAGGAAGCGGAGGTCGTCCCAATTCGGAGCTTTCGTCACTGCCGCCGCGGGGCTGGTGGACCCCCAGGAGGAACATGGCGGAGCTGCCGGACCTTTGGCGCTCAAAAGTCGTGGAGGATTTGCAAGCGTCCCAGCGCTGTCAGGATCTCGTCAGGTTCGGCGCGCTGGGTGAAGT
>CAXTCN010000203.1:0-8160 GCA_964242575.1 uncultured Acetobacteraceae bacterium
AGTTCGCACCCAGCCAAAGCCCCGCACAGAACCTGAATTGTGCACCAACGCCCCGCTGATCCGGAGCAGCAGACCCCGCGCGATTGCCACGTCACGCTCATGGCCGAACGGGGCCGCATCGGCTGGCAGCGCGCGACCGGCTACGGGAGGCGCAACCATGCGGAAACGACAATGGGCCGCTACAAACACCTGATCGGGCCCAAGCTGCGCGCTCGCAGTCGGCCCAATCAGCACGGCGAGGTCGCGCTCGCCGTCCAGGTGCTCAACCGCATGATCCGCACTGCCAAGCCCGTCTCCGTCCGCCGCTGAACCGTGTGGGTCAGGGACTGTGCTGCTCGCACTCGCCTCCGTGCACCAACGCTCAGACACAGGCCAGAAGCGGAGAAGGCCCCCACGCACTGCGCGGGGGCCTGTGGCTCAGCGGTTGGTCGTGCCGAGCGCGCGGCTGACCGCCGTGCCGGGCGGGTTGACGCGCGTGCCGTCAGACTGGCCGGGGTAAGCGCCCGAGGCGTTCGTCCCGGCTGCGCGGTCGAAGGTGCGAGACGCAGTGGTGCCGGGCGGGTTGCCGGGCGTGCCGTCCGGACGGCCCTGGACGTTCAGCGGATCGCCGACGCGCCCGCCTGCGCGGGATAGCTCGGTGCCACGTGGATTGCCCGGGGTGCCATCGGGCCGGCCAGCGGTGTTCAGCGAGTCGTTGGTGGTGCAGGCGGCCAAGCCGCCCAGGGCCAGCACCAGGGCGCCGGTGCGAAGAAGGGCTAGGGTCATCAGTGTTGCTCCATCGGTAATTTGGATTAGACTCCGCTCGCGCCGGCGTACATTTTTTAACGCAGCGAGATCGCTGCGGACTGCTACATCATCGCGCCGAGGTTGTATATGCTGTCGTGCAAAGCAACTGCTTTGAGGGACGCAACTCTATCAGCGGTCAGCCGCACCAGATGTGTCGATCCGCTCGGCTTTGGTGCACAATTCAGATTGTGGACATGGATTCCCGGCCCATGGCGCTTTCAGCGGACACGCTGCGACACTGGCATGCCGAGGCGGGTCACCCGGTTCAGCACCGAGCAGGCGACTTTTGTCTCGGTCCTCTGGGCCGGGCGCCGAGCGCGCTGGCTGGGCGTGGTGCCCGCGGCTGCGCTCGGCACCGCGGTTGAACGCGGCGGGATGGCCACCGCCACAGGCGGGTCGGGCTGGCGCTCCGAGACGGCCCGGTAGACAGGCTCGCCGTCATAGGCGCCGTCCACCGTCACCGAGGCGAGGGGACTGGGGATCTGGCCGAGCAGGGAACTGACCTGTGATGCGTCATCCTCGTTGCTGGTCAGCTCGGAGGCGAGGATCCCGCCGGTGCTGGGATCGACCGCGAGGTGGAGCTTACGCCACGTCCGCGTGCTTCTCCACCAGCCACTCACCCGCGCCGTAGACCTTCAAGCCCGTGGCGTCGATCACCACGTACACGGGTCCGCTCGCCTGGGCTTGCGCCAGCGACGCGGCGAGCGCCAGGCCGGGGCTGCGCCGGGAGAACGTCGTGTGGTCGGGCACGCTGACATCGATCCCGAGCAGAGCGGTGATCGAGCGCAGCAGGCCTTCGGTCTGCCGCCACGGACGGCTAAAAGCCAAGCGCAGCAGGTGCCCGGTCTCGATCGCCACGTCCGAGTAGTCACGGGGGCGACCACGCTGGCCGGTATGGAGTGGATGCCAGGCCGCGAGCGCCTCGGGCGTCACCCAGACCGTCAAGCTTCCGCGTTGCTGCAGCGCTCTGTCGTACTCTGGCCAGTTGGTGACCTTGTAGCGCGCCCGGGGGATCTTGTGGCGGCGCGCCTCATTGGCCTTGTAGGGCATCGGTCATCCAGGGAACGAGGGAGCGGCCCTATACGCCCAGTTCGCGCCCAGCCAAAACCCCGCACAGGACCTGAATTGTGCACCAACGCCCGTGGTTGCGCCTCCCGTATCCGGTGGCCCGTTGCCAGCCAATGCGGCTGCGCTCGGCCATGAGCGTGACGTGGCAGTCGCGCGGGGTCTGCTGCTCCGGATCAGCGGTGCTCAGCACGGCGTCGGCCCGGGGTGGGATGACCACCTCGGGCGGCGACCCGGGCTGCCGGGCCGCGGCGGCCTGGTAGACGGGATCGCGGTCGTACGCGCCATCCGCGGTGAGGCTGGCCAAGGCGCCCTCGCGCTGGCGCAGCAGGGCGGGCACTTGCACCGCATCGTCTTCGTCGCCGTCCGTCAGCACGTGCGCCATGATCTCGCCCGTGCTGGCGTCCACGCCCAGGTGCAGCTTGAGCCAGCGTCGGCGCAGCCGGGCGTGCTTGGCCGCGCACCATTCGCCTTGGCCGAACAGTTCGAGTCCCGTGCTGTCCAGCACGAGGTGGACCGGGCCGGAACCGGCCTGCACACGCGGCTGGCGTCCGGCAAAGGCGCGGCCACGTCGGCTTAGGGTGGTATGGTCCGGCACCGGCAGCGCCATGCCGAGCAGCTGCAGCACGCTGCGGGCGAACCCTTCCGCTTGCCGCAGGGCCAGGTGGAACACGAGCCGCAAGGTGAGCACCAACTCGATCGCCAGCTCAGAGTAGCGCGGCTGTCCGCCCGGCGTGCTACGGCGTGGTGCCTGCCATCCCGCCAGCGCCGCGTCCTCGGCCCAGAACGTCAGGTCACCCCGCCGGCGCAGTCCCGCCTCGTAGGCCGGCCAGTTCGTGACTTGGTAGCGCGCCCGGGGAATGTGATGGCGGCGCGCGGCGTTGTGCTTGAACGGCATGGCAGGAACATACCTGCCCCGTCAGGGTCAGGCCACCCCGGTATCCGTGCACCAACGCCACGAGCTGGTCAACGTGACAATGCCCGTGGCGGTCCGAGCAACGGGAAGCAGGTCAGTGGCGGATGTTGCCGAACACCGCAAAATCCGTTGGCAGAACCAGATGACCTGGGCATGGTCTTCAAACCGCTGCTGAGAGCAGCGTCCTGTCGTGCCCGGTTTCCAGAAGTCCCCGAGCTCTTGCAACATCGGTTGTCGCCGCCCCTTCGGCGAAGTGCGCAAGCGCTACGGACACAAGGTCGGAAGCCTCGGTCCCGCGCCCAAGATCGTACCACAGCGTGCCCAGGCTGACGCAGGCGCGCAGTTCCCAACCGCGCATGCCCTGGCTTTGGCTTACTTCGACGGCCTCCAGGAGGGCGGCTTCGGCTCCCTCCACAGTGCCACGTGCTATCAGGATTTCGCCCTTGATCCGCAGGAGCTCCGGCAGGCACCAGCGTTCCTCCCGTCGTTCGGCCTGCACGATTGCCTCCTCGGCAACGGCGAGCGCCTCGTGCAGCTGGCCGGCACGGCTAAGGGCATGGGCAAACGCACCCTGGTGCGCGGGCAACCGCAGGCCGGACACGACCTCCTTGAAACCCAGGAACGCGAGACGGAAGTCTGCGATCGCCGCGGCAAACTCGCCGCGCTCGGCAAGCACCTCGCCACGGTAAGCCAGGGCGTGGGCGTGCCACAGGCCGAGCCGGTGATCCCGCGCGTGGTTGAGCAGCGTCCGGACCAGCCGCTCGGCCTCGTCCCAATCGCCTCGGAGCATGGCGACCGGGCATGCGCTGTAGCACAGGGCGTAGCCCAGGGAGTTGGCGTGGCCGATCTCACGCGCGGCCGCGACAGCAGCCTGGCTGTTGTCCCAAGCCGTGTCGGGGTGGCCCTCCACCCATTGTATGCTGGACAAGGCCGTGAGTCCTGCGACGCGCTGATCCTGTCCGAAGCGATGCGCCAGTGGGCCGTGGATGGTTTCGTCATACGCCTGGAGAGTGGCTTCGATCTCGGCACGCCCCCTCGCCTGGTCACCGAGAAGGTAGCGCGACAAGCCGAAGGCGCGACGGGCGACCAGCGCGACACCCTGGTCGCCCGCCTCGGTCGCAAGCCGGAGCAGGAGCGCGGCCAAGCCCTCCGCCGTGCGGTTCTCGCCCAATGCGCAGTTGTAGGCCCAAAGCCCGTAGAGAGCACGAGCCCGCTGCACCGCGTCGCCCAGGTGCTCCGCAAGTTCGAGGGCGCGGCGGAAGGCCTCGCCGGTTTCAGGTGCGGCGTAGCCTCGGCAGGCGATCAGCGGCATCCCGAGCCCGATCTGCAGCAGGAGCTCCCGATGATCTCGGGCCTCGCTTGCTGGTTGCTGCGCCAGAACCGCCAGGCCCTTGGTCAGGTGCCCGATGGCCTCAAGGCTGGCCGACTGTTCGGCTGCACGCCGGCCGGCTCTGGACCACAGCTCGACGGCCTGCTCCGTAAGCCCCGCCTCGGTCAGATGCTGGGCGAGCACCTCTGGCTCCTTGTCCGCCAAGTCGGGCGAGAGAGCCTGCAGCACCTCGGCGCACCGTGCGTGCAACTGCTGACGCCGGCTCAGAAGAATGGTTCCGTAAGCTGCATCCTGCACGAGCGCGTGCTTGAACGTGTAGGCTCCTCCCGACGCGGCGCCGCGGCGGTGGACAAGCCCAGCCTGCACCAAGCGGCGCAGCCCCTGTTCAAGCGCGTCGCCTGCAACCGCGGAGACCCCGGCCAGCGCCTCGTGGGAGAACTCGCGTCCGATCACTGCGCCCACCTGCGCCAGCTCCTTGGCCGAGCCGAGGCGGTCGAGGCGCGCGAGCAGCGAGTCTTGCAGTGTCGCCGGGATCGCAAGGGGGGTCAGCGGTCCGACCAGAACGTAGCGGTCGTCCTCCTCCTTGAGCAGCCCTGACTCCAGGACCGCTCGTGTCAGCTCCTCGACGAACAGGGGCACCCCGTCGGTTTTGCCGACGATCTGCTCAAGCACTTCGGGCGGCAGCCGCTTGCCTTTCGCGACGAACTCGACCAGCTCCATCGACTGGCGCCGGCCGATGCGGTTCAGCGCCAGCGCGGTAACCTCGGCGCGTGCGTTCCAGCCATGATGGAAGTCGGGCCGGAAGGTCACGAGGATGAGGCACTTGAAGGCGGGTGCGCGATCGATGCACAAGTCCAGCAGCTCGCGCGTGGTCGGATCGAGCCAGTGGGCATCCTCGACGAAGAACATGACCGGCTCGTGCCCGTTGCCGGTCAGGAGTTCGGCGAGATGCTCGAGCAGCCGCTCCTTCTGCTGCTCCGGCGACCAGGTCAGTGGCGGATAGCGTCCCTGGATCGGGAGCCCAAGCAACGCTGCCAGCAGAGGAACGCCCGCCCGCATCTCGGGGGACACGTCGGCAGCCCACCGCTCCAGCTTGTCCAGCTTCGCTCCAGCCGGGTCATCAGGACTGATGTCGCAGGTGCGTTCAAGGTGGGCGATCGCCGGTTGCAGGGCGCTGTTGCCGTAGAAGGGCGAGCACTGATAGCGTACGGTGCGGCACTGGTCGGCGGTGATGTGCTCGCACAGGGCTTGGCTGATGCGTGACTTGCCGATGCCGGCTTCGCCGGACAGCAGCACCACCTGGCCGTCGCCTGCCCGGGCCAACTCCCAGCGATCCAGCAGCAAGGCAACTTCCTGGTCGCGGCCGACCAGTGTTGCCGATCCGGTCGCATGCGTCGCCTCGAAGCGCGTGGCCGCGGCCCGCTTCGAGGTGACACGCCACATCTGCTCCGGGAGCACGAGGCCTTTCAGCTCCTGTGTGCCAAGCTTCTCGAACTCGAACAACCCCTCGACCAGCCGATGGGTGCCCGCGGCAACGACGACGGTGGCCGGCTCGGCACAGGCCTGCAAGCGTGCGGCGAGGTTGACGGTCTGCCCGACGACGGGGTGCTCGTTCACGCCGCCGCGCGTGACTCTGCCGCGCGTGACCACCAGTCCGCTGGCGATGCCGACGCGGACGGCGAGTGGCGTGCTGAGCGGTGACGCCAGCCGTTCGACCGCGCTGACGACACCGAGGCCGGCCCACACCGCCCGTTCCGCCGCGTCCTCGCTGGCTCGTGGATAGCCGAAGTAGGCGAGGACGCCGTCGCCCATGAAGTGCTCAACGAAGCCGTCGTAACGGGCGATCTCACCGGCGCACACGTCCTGGTAATCGCGCAGGAGACGTTCCATGCGCTCGGGGTCGAGCGCCTCCGTGAGCACGGTCGAGCCGACAAGGTCGCAGAACATGACGGTAAGCTGGCGCCGTTCTGCCCGAGGGTCCGCCGCGGCGGGTTCGGCAGCCACCACGCTGATCGCGTCAGGGTCGCTGCAGGCCACGACGGCGGCGATCAGCTTGCGCCGGTGCCCAAGTGAAAGGCCGAGCTCCTTCAGGTCCGCTTCGGAAAGGAGGCGCAAAGCGTCCAAGTCGACGTCGTTGGCCGCGAACGTCGCCTTGTATTGCTGCAGCTCCAAAGTTTCGAGCAGATGGGCAAGTTCATCCATTGGCATCATCAGGCTCCGAGATTTGCGTCGCAGTCACTCAATGCCGCGGGGACGCACCTCACGCGCATGTCGGATGCCGCCAGAACCATATTCAGCAGCAACGGAGCCTAGGGCGCAAACCCGCACCTTGAGCCTGCATCGCTCTTGCGAAACCCGGCGGCCAAGGCGGGCCTGCGGCAGACATGACGCTCACCATCAATGACCAGCGCCGAGCATAGGCCCTTTCCGTCGAGGGGTCATTTGCGTACGGCTTTGGGCTTGCAGCACCCGTCAACTGGTGGCCCTGAGAGGCATGATTTTGCCATCCGCGAATGGCTCCTCCGTCATTGGCGCCTCGAAGGTCTGTGCGAACAGTGCCATCCAGTGTCCCGTCTGGCGAACATGGAGCTTGCGCGCAATGCTCTCGACCCATGCCCGCAGGGCCTGGTCGGCATTGCCGGACACAGGCGAAGCCAGCCCCAGCAGCTCCCGTCCGCCATCGCTCCTGCTCAGGTCGAGAAAGGCCATCAAGTCGCGGACGCCGCATTGCCGCGCCGCGATGAAACGCTGCGGACCGAGTTCCACCAGCAACTGAGCCTGAGCCATCCAGTCCAGGATCTGCCCAAAGCCGTATGGCGTCTCCACGAACAACTCGACCGGGTTCGCCGTGGCGAGGTTCTGCACGTCGGCCACGTCGAGGCCGTTCAACCGGAACTTGATCGTGGTGTCGATGCCATCGATCAGGTCGAGCGGAAACGAGCGGCCGATCTGCGATGCCTCCGGGATGTCGCGCTTGAACCGGAGCCAACTCGGCAGGCGGTCGATCAACACGTTCAAGCCGAGCGAGGGGTAGAGACCGGACAGGAAGACGACGCCGAGCAGGATCGCCACCGCGACGGCTTGGGGCGCGGGCGCCGCCACGACCTGCCGAAGCACCCAGGCGACGAACACGGTCATCAGGACATGCGCCGCCGTCGAAAGGAAGCTCAAGGGCGACAGGTCAAAGTTGGCGATGCGCAGGATCAGGTAGTTGACGGACCAGATATACGCCCCGACGAAGCCCGCAGCCATGACGAGGGCCGTCGTGGAGGCGAAGCTCGCGGCGTTGCCGTCCGCTGCCTGGAGGCCCTGCAGCAGGATGGTCGTTGCTGAGAGCCAATCACCGCCAAGCTTGAACAGCAAGGCGAAGCCGCAGCCGCTCACCAGCACGAACACCAGGGTCGGCAACAGGTAGATGCCGATCTCCTGGAGCCAGGCGAGCATGCGATACCAGAGGCGCTGTCCCTCCGCCTCATCGAGGTAGCGTGCCTCGACCATTGCAAAACCGGGCAGCAAGAAACTCTGCTCACCGGTCGAGGGCAGCACGCGTTGCAGGTTCCTGAGCATCCGCAGCCGGCGGATCCGCACGTTCCGGCGACCAACGAAAATGGACAGCGGCACGAGCACGCTCAGCAGAACGACGAAGACAGCCTGCGGCTGCTGCAAGCTTACCAGAGACCGCAGGCCAGCGATGCTCATGTCCATGGTCAGACACTCCCAAATCAAGACGGTTCCAGACGGTTTCGCGACGGCTCGAGAGCCGTCCAGCTTCATCTCGCAGCCCCAAGCCGCTCCTGCGCATCCCGTACAAGGGCGCGCACCTGAAGGCGATGCCCGTCGATTTCAGGGTTGAGGGGCTGCCCCGACCAGTCCGCAACCCGGATGCGGGGTTGGAGTGCGCTGTCCTTCCCGCAGTAGGTGTCCTCGATCATGGTCAGCATCGCTACCAGGGCAGGCGGCGCATAGGCCGAGGTATGGCCGTGGCAGTCGACAGGACGGCCCAGGCGATCGAGGGCCGAGATGTGCACCATCTCAGCAGCCGGCATGTCATGGCGGTCGTAGC
>CAXTCN010000204.1:0-8158 GCA_964242575.1 uncultured Acetobacteraceae bacterium
AATACCTCGCCACCCTCGTGCAACAAACCGGCTAAACGTTCACTCGATTGCCCTGTAGCCCTGGGCCGTGCGCTCGGGCCGTTCCGTGACCGCGGCCGACCCGCGCTCTACACACCGCATCCCCGCCCGCCCCGCCCGTGAAGAACGGCGCTATAGCCGGACCAACTCAGCCCGGCCAGCGATGTTGGCGCGAGTCCTGACGTAGCCCTAATTTCCGGTGAGCGGCCAGCTAACGGCAACGCATCCACTCCATTTGTGTTCTGTCGTGTCGAGCCGGAGCGTTCCGCCAACCCCGCCGCATCGTGCTGCGCTGGTGCAAGCAGCGCGGCACCCGCCCCTCGCACACGCTGCCCCGGAGACCCCCGATGCCCATCGCCGCCAGCTACAACACCCCTCTGGTAGTCCTGTCCATCCTGATCGCCGTGCTCGCCTCCTACAGCGCGCTCGACCTCGGCAGCCGCGTCCGCAGCGCCCCTGTCGCGTTCCGCCCGGTCTGGGTCGGCATGGCGGCGCTGGTGATGGGCGGGGGCATCTGGTCCATGCACTTCATCGGGATGCTGGCCTTCCGCATGGACCTGCCGGCGGGATACGCCGTGGGCGGCACCGTCCTGTCGTTCATCGTGGCCGTGGCTGCCACGGCGGCGGCCTTCGCCTGGGTCACCCGACCCAGCGCAAAGCTGCGGGACGTGGCGCCGGCCGGCGTGCTGATGGGCGGGGGCGTCGCTGCCATGCACTACACCGGCATGGCCGCCATGCGGATGCAGGCGGTGGTGACCTATGCCTGGCCCTTGGTCATCTTGTCGGTCGTGATCGCCGTCGTAGCCTCCACCGCCGCGCTGTGGCTGATGGTCCGGTCGCACGGTGCCGGGCGCAAGCTGCTGGCGGCTGGGGTGATGGGCTTCGCAGTCTATGGCATGCACTACTGCGGCATGGTGGCCGCCACGTTCACCATGGCTCACGGCATGACGCCGGACCCGGCGGACCTGGACGGCATCGGGCAGTTGTCGCTCGCTTTCTACGTCGCGGGCGCTACCTTCCTGCTGCTGTTCCTGGCGCTGCTCGCGGCGTCCCTGGACCAAGCCCGCGTACAGCGCGACCTGCTGGTCAGCGAGGAGCGGTTCCGCGCCGCCGCCGAGGTGGTGGGCGACATCATCTGGACCAACAACGCCGCGGGCGAGATGCTGGGTGAGCAGCCGGACTGGTCTCGCTTCACCGGGCAAACCCAGGCGGAGTATCAGGGCTTCGGCTGGAGCAAGGCCGTCCACCCGGACGACGTGCCCCCGACCCTGCAGGCCTGGAACGAGGGGGTGGCAAAGCGCCGGGTCTTCGTGCACGAGCATCGGCTGCGCCGGCACGACGGCGCGTACCGCCTGTTCGCAGCGCGTGCGACGCCCGTGTTGGACGCCGCCGGGCGCCTGCGCGAATGGGTCGGCATCCACGAGGACATCACCGAGCGCCGCCTGGCCGAGGCCGAGCTGGTCGCCGCCAAGGAGCAGGCCGAGGAAGCTAACCGCGCCAAAAGCCAGTTCCTGGCCAACATGAGCCACGAGCTGCGCACTCCCCTGTCCGCCATCATCGGCTACGCCGAGATGCTGGAAGAGGAGATCGAGGACGCCGCCGACCCGGCCAGCCTGCTCGGTGACATGACCAAGATCAAGGACAGCGCCCGGCACTTGCTGGGCCTCATCAATGACGTGCTGGATCTCTCGAAGGTCGAGAGCGGACGGATGGAGGTCTATGCGGAAGACTTCGACGCCGGGCGCCTGCTGCATGACGTGGGCGCGACGGTGCAGGCGCTGATGGACAAGAACGGCAACACGCTGGTGGTGGATGCGCCGCCGGATCTGGGCACGATGCACCAGGACATGACCAAGCTGCGGCAGATGCTGCTGAACCTGCTGAGCAACGCTGCCAAGTTCACCAAGGATGGCACGATCACCTTGTCCGCGCAGCGCGGCGTCGGGCCGGACGGCGCGGACCAGGTTATGCTGCGGGTGTCCGACACCGGCATCGGCATGACGCCGGAGCAGTTGCAGAAGCTGTTCCAGCGGTTCCAGCAGGCCGATGCCTCCACCACGCGGCGGTTCGGCGGCACTGGGCTGGGGCTGTCCATCACCCGGGCTTTCGCCACCATGCTGGGCGGCCGGGTGGACGTGGCGAGCACAGAAGGGAAAGGGACGACGTTCACCCTGCACTTGCCCGCCGTCTGGCAGCCGGCGCAGGTGCCCGCGGCCGATGGCGCGACGGAGACTGCGGACGGCAGCCGTCCCGTCCTGGTCATAGACGACGACCCGGCGGTGCTCGACCTGATGACCCACTTCCTGCAAAGGGAGGGCTTCGCCGTCCGCACCGCGCTGGACGAGGAAACCGGGTTGAAGCTGGCGGCGCAGGTGCAGCCGTCGGTGATCCTGCTGGACATCCTAATGCCCCGGCTGGATGGCTGGGGGGTGCTGTCCCGCCTCAAGGCCGATCCGGTGCTGGCCGCCATCCCCGTCGTGGTCGTCAGCTTCGTGAACGAGCGCGGGCTGGGCTACTCGCTGGGCGCCGCCGAGTACCTGACCAAGCCGGTGGAATGGAGCCGGCTGAAGGCGGCGCTGGACGCGCTGGCGCAGGCGGACGCCGGCCGTCCCGTGCTGGTGGTGGACGACGACGCCGACACGCGGGACCGGCTGCGCACGATGCTGACCCGGGACGGCTGGGCGGCGGCAGTCGCGGCGGACGGCCATGCAGCCCTGCAACAGGTTGCGGAAGCCCGGCCGGCGGTGATCCTGCTGGACTTGATGATGCCCGGCATGGACGGCTTCGGCGTACTGAAGAAGCTGCGGGACCACCCGGAGTGGGCCACCATCCCCGTCATCGTCGTGACCGCGATGGACGTGACGGCCGCCGACCGGGAACGCCTGGGTCCGCAAGCCTCCCTGATCCGCAAGGACAGCGCCGACATGCGGGACCTGCTGCAAGAGGTGCGCCGAGCGTCGGGCCAGGCGGCCCCTGCCGCCCCCGCGCCCACCAACACGCCTGCACGCCGGGCAGAGGAGCTGGAGACCGCAGTGGGCCGGCACAGGGTTTGAGCTCGCAGGCTTGGCCTGTTATGGGTGTTGGTGCAGCGAGGTGGAGGGGATAACCCCGGGGAAGCTGACCGGCTACGGCGGCAAGATGCCCTTCAAGCACAACGCTGCCCGACGCCACCGCATCCCGCGGGTCCGCTACCGCGTCACGAACTGGCCGGCCTACGAAGCCGGACTACGCCGGCGTGGCGACCTCACGCTGTGGGTGGCGTCTACGACGGCGACCCCGTCCACCAGGCCGCTGCCGCCCGGCAGCCCGATCGACCTCCGGAGGTGACCGTCCCACCTCGGGCGTCCGCGGTGCCGAGCACGGCTGATCCGGACAGGCAGAGCCCGCGAGACCGCCACATCCACCTCATGGCAGAACACGGTCGAATGGGCTGGCAGCATGTGACCGGTTACGAACGGCGGAGCGTCGCTGAGGCGGCTGTCGCAAGGCATGAACGCCTGATCGGCCCCAAGCTTCGCGCTCGCAACGGCGCCGCCCAGGCTGGTGAGGTCGCCCTCGCCGTCCAGGCGCTCAACCGCATGATCCGCGAAGCCAAGTCCGTCACCGTGCGCCGACACTGATCAGCGGGGTGGGGGAGTACTCCCACCACAATCAGGTCCGTGCACCATCACCGCTTCGAACGCCACGCTGTGCCGCCGGAGCCGGAAGCGGGTGTATCGGATCTTCTGCGGCACCTAGGGTCTGTGACTGAACTTTTCGACGCGCAGGTTGATGACTGCGGCGGCGAGATGGGCGAAGCCCATCCAGCTTTGGCGTGTCTTGTCGCGCCGGAGGGCGATACGGCTCCAGCCCTTCAGCTTCGAGAACAGGGTCTCGACCTGATGGCGACGGGCATAGATCGCCTTGTCCCAGGGTGGGGGATCAGCCATGCCGAGTTTGGGCGGGGTGTGGACGGTGCAGCCATCGGCCGCGAGCGCGGCGCGCAGCTTGGCCGACACGTAGCCGCGGTCGAGTGCTGCGTCACGCGCGGGGATGCCGGACATGAGGGCCGGGGCTCGGCATAAGCCGCAAGATGCGGCCCGCGCCGTCGGCGCAGGCGTGCAGCTTTGAGCACAGGCCGCCACGGCTGCGCCCCAGGCGCTCCGCCTCGGCGGTGCTGCACGCCGCACCGGATGCGGCGCGGTGCGCCTTGCATGGCGTGCTGTCGAGCAGCACCAGCCCGTCCGCGGGCAGGGCTGGGCGAAGCGCCTCGAACACCAGCTCCCACCAGCCGCGCACCGACCAGCGCCGGAAGCGGTGATAGACGCTGGGCCAATAGCCCAGGTCGTCGGGCAGGTCGCGCCACGGCGCGCCCGTCCGGCAGACCCACAGCGCGGCCGCGACGATGCGGCGCAACGCCGCATCGTCGCGCTTCCATGCATGCGGGATCTGCTGCATCGTCAGCATCAGCGACGCCCACAGGACGTCGTCCAGGCTAGTCCTGGTCATGGCCGTGCAACTCCGAAGCCTCGACAACCTCCAGGGTCGCACGGCCAGGGACCGGATCAGAAGAAGGGTAGATGCCCGGAAACTCCGGTCACAGACCCTAAGGCACACTGACGAGCTCGCCATGAACCGCGGGCCGCATGCGCCCGTGCTGGCTATCGATGAAGCTGTGCGTGCTCGGCGCTGAGTGTCGCCTGGTGCTCGAGCTCCGCATTGATCACGGCGCCGATCAGCACCGCGGCACTGGATACCCAGGCCCACAGCATGAAGCCGAGCACGGCGCCGGCCGAGCCGTAGAGCCAGTCGTAGCCGCCGATGTCCTGGACGTACCACGACACGACGCCGGAGCAGAGCAGCCATCCAAATGCCGCGACCGCCCCGCCCCAGCTCACCCATTCCCAAGCTGGGCAGGCCCGGTTCGGGCCGTGCCGGTAGACATGCGCGAGGGCGACGGACACCATGACGAGCAAGGCTGGCCAGCGCAGCAGATGGAGTAGCCAAGTGATGCTGCCATCCGCTCCGGCCTGGCTGCCGAGCGCCAGCGGCAAGGCCAGGACACCTCCAAGCGCTAACGCGATGAAAGCCACGGCGCCAAGCGCGACCAGCAGCGCGGTGCTGGTCGTGCGAACCAGGCTCCGGCTTTCCTGCACGCGGTAGATCAGGTTCAAGGCCCCGAACAGCTGCGCCGCCGCGGCCGTGGCACTCCAGAGTGCGGCTGCGGCAAGGCCGATGCCGAGCCCAAGCCGGCCACCGCCATGCGCCGCAGTGCGTCCCAGCACCTCGCCCACCATCTCCGATGCACCAGCCGGAAGCGAGCCGGCAAAGCCTTGAAGGCGCTCCGCGGCCATCACTGGATCTACTATCGTGCCGCTGAGCAGGACCAGGGAGGCGAGCGCCGGGAAGATCGCGAGCAGGGCGTAGAACGCCACCGCCGCCGCCTCACCCAGCAGGCGTTCATTGAAGACGCGCCAGACGCAACGCCGCAGCACCTGTCTCCATCCCCGGCCCGGGATAGGAGTGCGCATGGGAGACGACGCTCGTTGTGCTTCCAAAGGCAGCCTAACAGTAGGTTTGCGGAGTGCAGCGGTTCGGGTGCGCTTCGACGGCATACGTTCCGTAACGCGGCAGGATGCAGAACGGACGGCGGTTCAGCAAGGCGTGACGACTCAGTGAGGCGCGGGCCGACCGTCGAGACGTCGGTCGCACGTGTCGCGTTGCGATTGCCAGACCTGAGCATACCGGTGATGTCGAGTACATGATCGGCAAGCACGATCATAGGAGCAATCGATCTGCCAGTAACGGGGGCAAAGCGCCGCGGTGTCACATGTGAACAGGTCGATGCCCGTCGGTGCCGGCTCATGTGCTTTCGGGCGGAGGCCAAGACGCGCCTGCACTCCAGCACCGAATGATGGAAGCTCAGCTGGTGAACCAGCCGGACTTCGCTCGACAAGTTTACGTACAGCGCCACCGTAACAGGGGTCGAGCACAGTCAGCGCTCGCCCAATAAGACCCGGATTTGCTCTTCCTCTAGGTCGAGTTCAGCGACCAGTGCTGCGAGCACCTCCGCATCGAGTTCGTCGCGCCGCTGCGTCAGTAGCTTCGTGCGTGCAGCCTCCACGGCCGTCAGCCGTAGGCCGAGTTCCACCGCTCGTCGCTGCGTGGCCTGCTCCGGGTCGTGCAGCGACGCATCGGCCTGCTGGCGCAGGTCGCGCAGCAGGCCGTCCGCCACATCCCCGTGCTCCGCGTCGTCCAGCTTCTCCGCCACTGCCTCAATCGCGGCCTCTGCGGCCTCCCGACGCGCCTCGATCGCCTCGGGCGTGGTCGCCGGGTTCGCCGCCTCCTCCTCGGGCTCGCTCACCCTGAGCCAACGGATAAGCGGGCCGAGTGTCGTGCCTTGCAGGACCAGGGTGGCCAAGATGGCGCAGAACGCCAGGAACACGATGACATCGCGCCCCGGGAACTCCGCCGGCAGGGCCAGCGCCGCCGCAAGGCTGACCACGCCGCGCATCCCGGCCCAGGACAGTATCATGGGATGGCTCCAAGGCGGCATGGGATCGCGCTCGCGCAATTGACGGGACAGGACGCGCGGCAGCCACACGGCCGGGAACACCCAAATGAAGCGGCCGAGGATGAGCGCTGCCGACACCGCGGCGGCAAGACCGGCCAGGTGCCAGGCGCCGTATTCCTCCAGTCGTTCGATGATTGCCCGCAGCTGCAGGCCGATCAGGATGAACACCAGCGCCGTGAGCACGTACTCGAAGAAGCCCCAAACCGCCGCGCTCTCGACCCGGGTGCGAGCGGTGAACGCGGCGTGCTGCTGGTGGCCGAGCACGAGGCCGCAGGCGACGGCGGCGAGCACACCGGAGACGTGGAACCGCTCGGCCAGTAGATAGGCGGCGAAGCCCGCCAGGAAGGAAACCAGGATGTCGAGCAGGGTGTCCTCCAAATGCACGAACACCCACATTGCGACCCGGCCGACGATGTAGCCCGTGATGGTGCCGCCGACCGCAGACACCACGAACCCCAGCGAGGCCTCGCTAAAGCCCGCTGCTCCCGCCGCCGCCGCCGCGACGGCGAAGCGGTAGAGCACCAGCGAAGAGGCGTCGTTCAGCAGGCTCTCACCTTCCAGCACTGTGACCAGGCGCTTGGGGATGCGGAAGTCGCGCAGCACTGAGGTCGCGGCCACAGCATCGGGCGGGGCCACGATGGCGCCGAGCGCAATCGTGGCTGCCCAAGGCAGGTCTGGCAGCAGCAGCTTCGCCGTCACTGCCACCACGAAAGCAGTGAACAGCACGCCTCCCACGGCCAGTAGCAGGATCGGGCGCAGGTTTGAGCGGAACGCCGGCCAGTCTGTGCGGTAGGCGCTAAGCTGCAGCAACGGCGGCAGGAACAGCGCGAGTGCCAGGTGCGGGTCGAACTCGAGCGCTGGTAAGCCTGGTACGAAGGCCAGTGCCATGCCGCCGAGCACGAGCGCCACAGCGAGCGGTATGTGCAACCAGCGCGCGACGACGGTCAGCGCGGCGCAGGCAGCCAGGAGGCTGAGCAGGATCTGGAATATCGTCACGTGGCGAAGGTTCCTCGAGTCCGGGGGTGGCGTAAGCGTCACGACGCGGGGTGGATGGACGGGTGAACGCGCCAGGATGACCCGTCAGGAGACAAGCTGAGGCGCTCTTAGGGTGGTTGCGACCAGATAAACCGTGGCCGCGATCCGGAACGGATTACGGATGAAGGTGGCATAGCCGTCGATGTGCTCGCGAACATTTTCCCCGGCACGGAGCTCATGACGACGTGGTGGTTGTCTGAACTAATCGCGCACTGACCCAATCGGCAGCACTCAGGCCCTTACATGAAGTTCCGCACGGGTGCCGCCGGGTGCCGTCTATCCATTTTCTATCAGCGCAGTTTATGAAGCCGGGCACGCTCTGCGAGCTGGACGGCCAGGATCGGATCCAGCGCCTGTCTCAACGAGCCTGTGCAGCGGCGTCGTCAGCAAGAGCCAGACGCGCCTTCCTGAGCGTGCCGGCCGAGGCCTGCATCCCTTCGCGCTCTCCCGCGTCGAGTTCCAGCTCGACAACGCGCTCCACTCCGTTCTTGCCCACGAGGCGTGGTTCAAAGACGGGTTACAGCTGGAGCCGGGTTGACGCTTCCAGGACGG
>CAXTCN010000205.1:0-8156 GCA_964242575.1 uncultured Acetobacteraceae bacterium
CCCAGCACCCAAGCGGCCTGGTCGCCGGCAGCGCGTTCCGACGTCGCCGGCACGGGCGCCAAGGGGCCGCGCGTCCACGACGGGGCGCATGTGGAGCTTGCCGACCTGACGGTCCGGCCCAGGGCTATCCTGGCAGCCATGGCCTGTGGACCCGCGGCCTGCTGGCACGGCTGGCGCCGCCACGTCAGCCTGGTCATGCTGGCCGCCATCCGCCCTCACGCAAACCAACCGGCCCCACAAAAAACACTCCGGCGCCTGCCCCGGCTGCCCCAGCCCTCGTCCGCTGGTCGGTCCAGGAAATCCGCCGCGTTGCCACCCGCCTCGCGCAGCGCCGCATCCGCCCGGCTCACGTCAGCGCCCGGTCGCTCTGGCGCAGGGCGCACCAAGCCGCCGCACAACGATCACATCTGAAACGTGCTGGGCAACTGTAATGCTAGTGTGGCATGCGACCCGGACGGCTGGAATGGCAGGCGTCCTTAGAACGCAGTCGTTGCTTTGGGCGGGCCTGGCCACCTTGGGCTGGGCAGCGAGCAAGTAGGCACCAGGCCGTCAAGACTACCTTGGCCGCATCTCCCTGCATCCGTGCCGAACTCCAGATGATAAGGCGGACCAACCAATTGCACAGCATGGCCCTGGCCAGGATTGCGACCGGGCCGGCGTCGACTGTATGGGCGGCGTAGCCGGACAAGAAATCCGGCGTATAAAACACTCTTAGTGTTGCGCCGTCACCACCAAGCCGAGTGCGTCGAAGGGCCGGCTGGCGAAGGGTCCGGTCCACACGATGCCGGCTTCGAGCTGGAAGTCCTAGGTTTGCCGCCCGCCGACGCCCATTCCGGCAACGCCGAAGATTTGCAGCGCCCGGGTCCCGTTTGGGTTCGGCTTCCATACCGCTTGACCGAACCGGGTGAAGACCAGGTTGCGGCCGAAGCGGTTGCGCGGCGGCAGGCCGCTACAATGGCCGGCGCTGCCGGACGCATACGGTCCGCGCACGACGCCGTTCAACCGCTTCAACTATTGAGTCTAATCAGGCGTGGCGCGCTGATCCGCCCGGCGGCATTTGAGCCAGGCTGGCGTAGGCGGGCACTTTCCTGATCTTGGAGTTCTGGCAGCAGTCGAACTGAAAATGCATCAAGAAGCAGGGCAACGGCGCCCCGTGCCCAGCAGAACCGCACGTCCACCATGATCCCCCGCACCTTTTGCCCGTCGTCCTCAAACAATGCTGCACTCGACGGCTAAAACGGCATCAAGGCAGACGCGCACCCGGTCTGCGGCTTGGACCGGCAGGAGACCGAGCGGTGTCCCCGCCAGAACCAAGTCACCCGGCCGCAAGCTGAGGCCTTGCCCTTGCAGGTTGGCCCGCAGCCACTCCAGCGACGCTTCCGGTCCGCCGGGCAGCGGCCAAAGGCTGCCGGAATCGGCCAGCCTGTCATTGATCCATACCTCTAGCCTTGTGGCCTGCATCCGGCTGGGCGCCCATCTGGGGTCCGCCTCGTCCGGCAGCACCACCCCGGCATTCAGGCCGTTGTTCGCCACCAGCTCGACCAAAGTCTTGCGCGCGCCCCGGAACACGAAGTGGTGCAGCTCGATGACCGGGAACACCGCCAAGGGCATGCCATCGGCGCCGATCCGCATCGCCATCTCGCCCTCAATGGCCAAGTTGGCATAAGCCCGGGCAGGTAGCACGGCCCCGCTGCGGTGCAGCCCGCCCGCGAACAGCATCCCCCGGATCGGCCCGGCCATGCCGAACTGCGCGACCACGCCAGGTCCGGTGCATCCGACCTTGTAGCCGACCACTTGATCGCCGGCGGCGCAGCGCAGCCCGGCGACCGCCGCCTGCACGGCATAGGCCCCATCCAGGTCGAGCGCGTCCTGCGGCTCCGCGAAGCAGGTGCCGGGGGTGCCGTCCTGCAAGTCCTGCCACTGCCGCGCAGCAAGGGCCCGGTGCAAGCCAGCCGCAGCAGGCCCGCCGACGGTCACGGCCGGGTCAAGGCGCGTCGTGCCCGGACACTGCCGCTTCCGGCCGGTCCTTCATAGCGTGAAAGCGCTCGTCCACCTGCTCCGGATGGTCGCGGTTCAGGGCGACCATGACCGCCCGTGCCTCGCCGCCAGCGCCGTTGCCCGCCCGATTTTCTTGTGGCCGTCCCGTTTCCAAAGCAAATCACTCTCATCCTCCTGGCCCGGCGCGTCGCTCAAGCGGCACAGCGCCGGGCTGGTCGAACGTCCAGCCAGGGTCTCCGCAGACCGCACCATGCTGGCCTGGCCGGAGTGGCGGGCGTGGGCGCCCTGTTCACCAAGCCGAAGCATGGACGCTTGCCTGACCACGCGACAACCTACGTCATGGCATGGAATTGATGCCTGCCATGAATGGACTCGCTGCTGTCCTGTGAGGCGCGACGATGGATGATTGCCATCCTGTCCGCTGCGTTAAAGCAACGAAAGGAGCCAGCCGGTTATAGACGCGTCCGGACCATCCTGGCCCAGAACGTTGCTTAGGGTACGGGATCGACCCCGTCCGGCAAGCGTTCCAGCCGGATCTCGACCTCCCGCTCAACGAACGACCATTCCTCGGTTGCGCGCAGCCGCCGCAGCAACCCGTCGAAGGCCAGGGCCTCGCCGGGTGCGAACTCGAACCAGGTCAAGAAGTCAAAGGGTTCGCTCAGGTCGCGGCAGTGCAGCAGCCATCGGGCCACTGCGGGCAAGTAGTCCAGGCCGATCTTGTTGTGCCCGGCGCCCGCTCGGAATAGGGCCAAGCGCTCGTCCTGTGCCAGGCTCCACCAGGCCGCGGACTTGCGGATCGGGATCAGGGCGGCGCACGCCGCACACGCCCGCCCCAGCCCTGGCTGGCGCGCGCCCAGCACCGTCAGTTCGGCACGGGTGGCATAACGGTGGTTGCTGCCGACGCCGCGCAGGCGCCAGGCGCCTTGAGGCACTGGCCCGGTCGGCAGCGCTTCGGTTACCGCGATGGCGCTCACTGGCGGCAGGCCTGCCCCTGTCACCGCCGCCATTTCGGCCACGCGCCACGGGCCGGAGCTTCCACCAAGGATGGTTGTCAAGTTGCCCATGGATCGCACGCCCCCCGGCCCACCCCGCGGAAGCCGGTGGGTTGGTCGTATGTCATAGCGAACTTCGAGGGCGCCGTCCGTCATGGAAACCATGCCGGGGCGGGCCGTTGCGGCGGTGGGCCGTCCGGTCCAGCCTGCGTTGTCCGCAAAGGGTGCATCCATGAAGCTCAAACGCCTCGCCACTGCCATAGCCGCCGCCCTGGTCCTGGCGCCGCCAGGACACGCGGCAGCCCCCCGCCCGGCTGCCAGCCCGGTTGTCGTGGAGCTGTTCACCTCCCAGTCCTGCTCCTCCTGCCCGCCCGCTGACGCGCTGCTGGCGGAGCTGTCGCGTACCCGGCCAGACATCCTGGCGCTCGACTTCCATGTGACCTACTGGGACCGGCTGGGCTGGAAAGACCCTTATTCCCTGCCGCAAGCGACGCAGCGGCAACGATGCTACGCCGAGCAATGGGGACGGGATGGGGTTTATACCCCGCAGATCGTTGCGGGCGGGCGTCATCAGGCCATCGGGTCGGACCGGGCCGGGGTGCTGGCCGCCATCGCCGCCGCAGCCGCGGACAGCCCTGCGACAACGCTGCGGCTTGAACGCACCGGCGCCGGGCTGCTGCTGGAGGCAAGCGCGGGACATGGCGCCGGCCAGTTGCTGCTAGTCGGCTTCGACCCGGCGCACACCACCCGCGTCGCCGGCGGCGAGAATGGCGGGCGCACGTTGACGGAAGTGAACGTCGTCCGCTCCATCACGCCTGCCGGACCTTGGCGCGGGGAGGCCATCAGCCTGAATGCGCCGACACCGGCCGGCGAGCGGACGGCCCTGCTGCTGCAAGCCGATGACGGACGGGTGCTGGCCGCAGCCGTGCTGCCGCCCGGCTGAACCATCCAGACATCAAGTACTCTTAGCCCCTGGCGACGCTTGCCGCGGCCTGGCCGAACAGCAGCTTCTTGCCTTTCTCCGTCACGGCAGGCTGCGCGGAGAGGGGTTCGCCTTTTTCGTAGGCCCGCACCGTGGCGGCGCGCGCCCGGATGCCGTTGAACCAGGCGCGCAGGTGCGGGAAGCTGTCCAGGCTCTGCTGCTGCCGCTTCCACGGTACGATCCAAGGGAAATGGAGCGCATCCTGTTCCTTCAGGAACACTATGATGTTGTGACCGTTCGGGGTGGGCCAGTAGTACAGGTCAGCCATGATGCCTGCTTGGCTTCGGCGCCCGGACGTCCTCGTAGGGCGTTGACGTCCTGCCGTAACGCGGTACGGTTCCGGCGGGCACCTGCCGGGACGGGAATGAGGATCATAACGCCATCTCAGACCTTGCCGCCCTCGATGCGCTCCTGCACGGAAGCGTCACCGGATTGCCCTGGGCCATGCGCCTGCAATTGACGTACGCCTGCTGTAACCTTCGGCAGCAGCCGTGCGAATGACCCTGCATGGGATCGGGCGCGCAGGGCATGGCTGGCGGCTGGGCGGCATGGCTGCCGGCTCCGCCCCATGCCACCAGGCAGCACGGGGTCGCCGTGGCCGATAGTGGCTGGAGTGCCCTGATGGCTGCGGCGCAGGCTGGCGATGCCGCCGCCTACCGCACGCTGCTGACGGAGGTCGGCGCCTGGCTGCGCCGCTACTACGCCCGGCGGCTGCCGCCGGCATTCGTGGACGACACGGTGCAGGACGCCTTGCTGGCCATCCACCAGAAGCGCCACACCTACGACCCTGCCCGGCCGTTCGAGTTCTGGCTTGCTGCGGTAGCCCGGCACAAGTGGATAGACCGGCTGAGGGCGCAAAAGGCCGCCCCGACTGAGGCCCTGCACGACAGCATCGCAGTGGGAGACCACGGGGACGCTGTCACCAGCGCCTGGTCGCTGGACGCGCTGCTGCGCCAGATCAAGCCGGCGCAGGCGGACGTGATCCGCCTGGTTAAGCTGCAAGGCTTGAGCATCGAGGAGGCTGCGGCCCGCACCGGCCAGTCCGCGTCCTTGGTCAAGGTGAACATCCATCGCGGCCTGGGCCGGCTGCAGGTCCTGGCGGAAGGACAATCCGATGCCGACTGAACAACTGGTGAACCGCCTCGTGGACGACCTCAAGCCCGTGCGCCGGCGCAGCGCGGCGAGGGACTGGGCGGTGTTGGCAATAGTGGGCGCGGCCGAGCTGGCGGTCTTCCTGGGCTTAGGCTTCATGCGCCCGGACATGCCGATGGCGATGGAACAGCCATCGTTCTGGTGGAAGCTCGGCAGCCTCGGCGTCATCGCCGTGGTCGGGGCGGCGGTTGCGGTGCTGTCGTTTGATCCCGTGGCGTCGCCGCGCCGGGGGCTGCGCTGGCTGGCGGTGCTGGTCGCGCTGTGCTTGGCGGCGGGGTGGGGGATTGACGCCGCCGGGTCCGGGCTACCGGCGCTGGTGGAGCGGCTGCACTGGCGGGACGGCTTGGCTTGCGCGGCCAAAATGGCGGCGCTGTCCGTGCCGGCGGTGGTGGGATTTGCCCTGCTGATGCGTCGCGGCGCAGCGACGGATGCGGGAGGGGCGGCGCTGGCATCGGGCATTGCGGCAGCGGCCTGGGGGGCGTTCGTGTTCGTGTTCGCCTGCCCGTTCGATGATCCGCTGTATATCGCGGTGTGGTATGCCGTGGGTTGCAGCCTGGTGACGGGGTTCGCCCGCTTGGTGCTGCCGCGCTTGGCGCGGTGGTAAGGCTGGCCGGACCGCCGCCGGTCCCGGAAAAGGCGGCGGCCGTCACGCGGCGGCGTCCAGCGTTCCCCAATCCCGCGCGCGGGCGAGCTTGATGAACGCGTCGGCCGCGCGCGGGAACGGCCGGCCGGCAACTGCCACCAGCAGCACGTCGTGCGGAGCTTGTCCTGCTACGGGCCGCAAGCGCAGCCCGGGCGGGGGCGGCGCGCGCCGGGTTGACGCAGCGATGCCAAGACCTGCGCGGACCAGGTCCGCCGCGTGGTCCGCCGTGCTGGCCCGGTGCCGGTGGCGCAGTTGGGCGTCAAACCCCTGTCCGGCCCGCGCCAGCAGCCGCGACAGGCCGCACTCCGGCCCGGCGCAGACCACCGCCGCGCCGTGCAGGGCGGCCAGCGGCACTGGCGCCTCGTCCTCTCCGTCCAGGGCATGGCCCGGCGGCACGACCAGCACCACCGCGTCCGTGAACAACGGCCAACGGTTCAGCCGGTCGGGCAGCGCCGCGTCGTTGATGACCACTGCGGCGTCCAGGGTTCCGTGCAGCAGAGCCTCTACCAGTTCGGCGTCGGGCGCGTCGTGCAGGTGCAGCCCGAACCCTGGCAGGCGGGTTGCCAATTCTTGGAACAGCGGCATGAACGTGCCAGCCGGCACGTATGGCGCCAGACCGACCCGCAGCGGCGAGGCGGTGTCCCGCTTCAAGCTGGCGGCGTGCTCCTTCGCGCGCTCGGATGCGGCGTAGGTCTGTTCCAGCAGGGGAAGCATCGCTTGGCCCAGCGGCGTGAGCTGCGTCAGCGACCGCTCGCGCAGCAACAGGGGACCGCCCAGTTCTTCTTCCAGCCGCTGGATGCTTTTGGTCAGGGCGGGCTGGGTCACGTTGCAGGCCTCGGCCGCACGCGTGAAGTTCAGCGTCCGCGACAACGTCAAGAAATAACGGATTTGCGTCAGGTCCATCGCTTCAACTTCCCCGTCCGGCACGCCAGGCAAAGACGCCAGGCGATGGATGCTTGCAAGTATTCGGGAGGGGGCTGCCAGAGGTTACAGAAACGGGCAAAAGCAATTGCCGCCGCAGGGCTCAGCGCAGCGCTGCTTCCATGGCAGCCAGGCCAGCGGGGACGCCTGCGTGGCCGAACCCGATGCGGAACCGGTCTGACGGCAGCGGCACGAGGTCTGAACGGAACACGCTGGCCGGCAGCAGCAGCACGCCCGCCGTCTCCGCCATGCGCAGGACGAAGCGTTCCGCGCCCTCCGCGCCGCCATAACGCACGTAGCCCACCACGCCGCCGTCCGGCACGGTCCAGGCGAACAGCCCTGGGTGCCGCGCCAGCATGGCCTGCAGCAGCGCCAGGTTCGCGTCCGCCAGGCGCCGGTTGCGGCCAGTGATCGCCTCGGTCGCCTTCAAGGCGATGTTGGCCAGCACCTCGCTCGGCCCGGCGCTGCACACGGATAGGTACTGCCGGAACGCCGCCACGCGCCCGGTCAGCACAGCGTCCCGGCACGCGACCCAGCCGATCCGCAACCCGGGCAGCCCATACGCCTTGGACAGCACGCCGATGGACACGCCGCGCTCATACGCCTCGGCGGCAGGCGGCAGGCGGCGGGCCGGGTCGCGCTCCGTCAAGCGATACACCTCGTCGCTCACCAACCAGATGCCGTGACGGCGGCACAATGCGACCAGGGCTTGGAACCGGTCCGCTTCCAGAATCTTGCCGGTGGGATTGTTGGGGAAGCTGATGCACACGACGCGGGTGCCGGGCCGGATGGCCGCGGCCACCTTGTCCAGGTCCAGCGACCAGCCATCCGCGGCATCCAGCGCTACGCCGGTCACGTCCGCCAGGCCAAGCGCGAGCGTCTCCACGGACTGGTAGCCCGGCACGACAACGACCGCATGGTCGCCGGGTCCCAGCAGGGCGTGCAGGACGGCGTACAGCCCTTCCTGCGCGCCGGCGAAGCAGACCACCTCCTCCGGGCCGATGCCGGCGTAGCGGCGGGCAATGGTTTCGCGCAGCCATGGGGCGCCCAGCGGGTCGGTGTAGGACAGGCGCAGGCATTCCCACCGCGCCGCGTCCTCCGCATCTGCCAGGCTCAGCAGGTCGGCGACAGTCATCGTTTCGCACTCGGAGGCGCTGAGGTGATGGGTCGTGCGGCCGTGCAGGCGAGCCAGCAGAGAGGAGAGTTCCAGCTCCCGCCCCGGCACGCTGGCATGGCGGAGGTCGGCAGGGCTGGTGTGCCGGGTCACTGCTTCGGCGTCGCGCAGGGCATCACAGGCTCCACCTCAGCCCGCATCCTTGGCATGGCTTGGGCGAGGCGTCGCTCACGAGGTCGGTGCGGAAGCTGCGGTAGGCTGGGCTGTTCCAAATGTCGCGCAGCGTTTGCTGGGTGGCATCGCCCAGGGTGTAGGTCTCGTAGCCGCGCGCCGAGAACGGGGCGATGCAGCAGG
>CAXTCN010000206.1:0-8052 GCA_964242575.1 uncultured Acetobacteraceae bacterium
CGACACCAAACGCAAGCGCTTGTTCGATTCTAGTCAGGCTGAGGACGCTCTAATCCTGGATACGCTCAAATAGTCAAAATCTCTGTGCAGAAGATGCTGGTGGCAACGTGACCAAGCAAGCCAGCGACGGGCGCGTTCAGCAACAGGGTTCGCCCGCTTCCCGCAATACACGTAGTTGGAACCTGCTGGCATGTAGCCCGGCGGCTTCGACCGTGACGGAGCGAGGTTGCGGGTGGCGAGTGAGGCACCCCGCGAGCGGGCGATTGCAGGATCTGTGCATCGGCTTGTGAGATCGGCCGGCCCGCCCCGCGGCGGTCGGCCGTGATGTCGGCGAACGCCTGGGCGGCCAACCAGTGCTCTACCGCGGCGGCCGGAGTTGGGGTGCATCAGTTCGGACAAGACGTTGATGTCGAGCAGGATCACGCGTCGAAGAACGGCGGCTCGCGCATTGGCTCGCGTGGCACGGCTGGGGCTCCATTCCGCCCACGCGGGCGAACCGCACGCGGATGGAAGCGGCCAGTGATCCTCCACGGGTTTCGTGGACGGTTTACGCTACACGGAGCGCTCTTTGTTCGGCCTGAACCGGAGTACGGTAGCCGAGGGAAGAATGCAACCTGCGTCGATTGTAGAAGTCCTCCATGTAAGAGAACAGGAGCGCCGAGGTCGCCAGCTCGGCCCGCAGGTGGTCGCGCATCGACCATCCCACGATCTCAGACTGACGCTCCGCGTCTGGCTTGCGGGTGTGCAGGTCCATGACGGCGGCGACGTACAGCCAGCCCTCGCCGGTGGCGATGTAGGTCAAGTCCGCCAGCCAGACCTGGTTCGGCTTGGTCGTGGCGGTGAACTGCCGGTCAGCAGGTTGGGGGCAACCGGGAAGGGGTGGCTGCTGTCCGTCGTCTGCACCTGCCACCGCCGGGCTACAGGGCCGCGCACGCCGTGGCGGCGCATCAGGCGCTCGACGCGGCCGCGTCCCACCTGCCTCCCGTGCGCCCGCAAGGCGGCGTGCACGCGGGGGCTGCCATACCGGCCGCCACTGCTCTCGTGCGCCCGCCGTATGTCGTCGAGCAAGGCGCGATCCTCGGCCGCGCGCCTGCTTTCAGGCCGCGACCGCCAGGCGTAGTAGCCGGCCGTCGAGATGCCGAGGACGCGGCAAAGCTCGTGCACGGGCCAGGTGTTGCGGCAGTCCTCAACCACGCGGAACCTCATCTCAGCGGGCCCGCGAAGATCGAAATGGACTTTTCTAAAATGTCCCGCTCCATGCGCAGCCGGTCGCACTCGCGCCGCAGCCGCGCGATCTCGGCCGCCTGGTCGGCCGTGGGCACCGATAGCTGCTTGGACGCAAAAGGCACCAGCGGCCGTGCCGCCTCGACCCTGCCCCCGCTTGCCCCATACTGCCGCACCCACCGGCACAGCAACGTCGGGTGCAGGCCCACCTCGGCTGCAACCGCCGTCGCCGTCCGGCCGCTGCTGGCCACCAGATCCACGACCTGGCGCTTGTAGTCTTCTGTATAGAAGCGCGGCTTCGAACCCATCGCCTGCTGATCCATCAAACACCTCCAGCTTAAATCTTGCCTCTGGATGTCCACGGAACCAAGGGAGGATCAGGGCGGTGTTCCATGATACGGCGGTTTGGGTGCGTGCGGTGGCGGCAGAGCTGGCGGTGGCTGCTGAGTGACGACAGGTGATAAAAGCTGCTGACTAAGTCTGAGGAGATCCAAACTTTCGAGTCAAATTAATGGGCGGTGGAAACGATCAAACGGTATCTCTGCGACAGCGGTAATCTCAATGACTGAATCTAGGTCATATAACCGCTCGACTTGAACCGTAGTCGTAATTGGAAAGGGTTTTACGAAAAAATCGTGACGAATGTCACTTGTTTGCATGAACTGGTCTATGTCAGTCGCGTAGTGGACGAGCGAAACCACATCACTCATCTCTCCACCCATGCTAGCCAGAACGGTCGAAATATTGACCAGAACTTGCCGAACCTGCATGCGCATGTCTCTTGCGCCCACTATCTGACCCACTGCATCAAGGGAAACCTGACCTTTCAAGTAGATGATTTGGCCCTTTCCCTGGATGACGGCCATTGAGAAAGCTCCGAACGGAAACCAAACACCGGTCGGATTTACGGCATCCACCATTGCAATCTCCGTATCACGCTTGCTGCAATCACCTGTTGATACCAGCATGCGCAAGGGCATAGGCCTCAACACGACCGACCACCTCTGCCAGTGGCAGCGTCGCCGTGTCCAGGATAAGGTGATTGCCGTCCCAAGGCTCAAACTCATGCTGGGTGACGGCCTCCCAGGTCGGAACTACATGGCCCGATATGTCGGCCGAGCGGCCTTCAACTCGCCTGCGATGCTCGGCGCGGTCTGAGCAAATGAGTTCAACCTCGATCAGTTGGGCCAAGGCTCGAGCGGCAGTCTCCCTCCATGCCATCCTGCTTTCAGCGACAGGATTAACGCAGTCTGCGACAACAGTCCGACCAAGCTTGAGGTTGGCCTCGGCCAGTGCGTTCGCTACACTGTAGCCGGCTGGGCCAACTTTATTGATGCCACCGGTGCGCATTGCCTGCTCGATCGTGTCAATGCGCAGGTAAGTAGCTCCAAGCTTGCTCGATAACACTTGCGATACCGTAGTCTTTCCTGTGCCAGGAAGCCCACCGAAGACGATCAAGGTTGGCTGCTGACAACCAGTCATGCAATCGCCCTACCGCCGCTCCCTGGCAGTCACAGCCTGCTCTACGAAGCGTTCGGCGTCCTTGTCGGTGTGGAACTCAGGGACTGCTCTGCTCACGGTGCATAGTTTCCTAATCCCAAACGCAGCCACACGTTGTATGTTAGTTTCGCAGAAGACCGGCGGGAACGATCAGGGCCGAACGCCAGGCGTCTCCACCGTCAACCCACTGGCCCGCGTCGCCAAGTAAAACTCCAGCGCCGCCCGCTCCCGGCTATCCGCCGCAAACGGCTCCGCCCGCACGCCGGTCATGCAGTTGCGCAGCCGGCGGTACAACGACCCCAAAGACTGCCACTCCAACCGATACAGCGGATACCCGTTCGGGTGCCCCTGCGGAATCCGCGCCCCACCCAGCCGTTGCCCGGCCAAATCATCGTGGCACTGGGCGCAGGACAAATTCAACTGGCCCATGCGAGTACGAAACAACGCTTCGCCCTCGGCCGCGAACCGGCCGGCCGGGCCGGAGGCGTCCACCGTCACCGGCATCCCACGCGACTGCAAGCCAATCAGCGCCGTCACCGCCAATAAATCGTCGCCCGCCAGCGCCTCAGCACCCTGGTGCGCCGTGCGGGACTGGTTGACCCGCTGTTCCAGCAGCACCGGGCGGCCTAACGCCGGGTCATAGGCGGGGTAACGCGCCGCCACGCCGCGCATGGCGCTGGCGTCGCCGTGGCACCCGGCGCAGCTCCGTCCGCTGGTCCCTGCCGGCTGGTCCCACAGCGCCGCGCCCTGCTGCACCCACAGCATGGCGGGGTTGGCGGTGTCGTCGTCCTGCATCGCCTGGACTTCCGGGCTGGCGTCGTCGTGCCCGCTGCGGGGGGCGGGCGCCGCGGCCAGCAACAGCAGGCACAGGACAGCGCGCCTCACGTCACCTCAATCGGCGCGCTCTCGCTCTGGGTCACGCCGGCGTCGTCGGTCCAGGTCAGGGTGATCGTGCCCGTCTCACGCGCCACCGCGGCGAAGGCGAAGAACGGGTTGGCGGCGATGGCGGGGTGCAACGCCAGCCGCAGCACCTCCGCGCCGTTATACGTGCAGACGAAGCGGTTGATGATCTGCCGCGGCACCGCGCGCCCGGTCTCGTCCCGCCGCTGGCCGCTCTCCATCGGGTGGGAAATCAGCACGCGCACCTCCACCGGATCGCCTCGGCGCGCGGTCTTGGGCACGTTCAGCAACACGCGGGCCATCGGCGGCTACTCCAAACAAGCCGCGAGCGTGACGATCAGGTCCACGCTGTCGGTCCAGAACGTGCCGTCCGCGCAGGCTGCCACGGCAATCACGGTTTGCGAGGTAGCGAGGCGAATGCGGGTCGCGAGCTTTGGCCGGGCGGACGCCTCACCGAAATGCGCGGCGATCAGGTCGGGGTTGGGGTTGCGCTCAGCGAACACATGCAGGCTGCGGGTGCCCGGCGGGCCGGTCACGGTCATGCCGACCGCGTTGCCGTTCTCCACCAGCAGCGGCAGCTCCAGCTTCACGCCGCCCTGTTGCAGCGGCGCGCCCTCGGTCAGCGCCTGGATCAACGCCTGCACCTCGTTCGGCAGCGCGCGGGCTGGCGTCCAGGGCACGGCGACAAGCGCTGCGCCCGTCAGCATGAACGCCCGGCGGCGGGGCAGCATCATGACGCCTTCAGCGTGGAAAGGTAGGCCACGATGTCCTCGATTTCTTGGTTGGACAGGATCGGCCGCCCGGCCCAGGCCGCGCCGACGCGGACCCCGCCCACCGCGCCGAACGCCGGCATGACGCCGGCTGTGTCGCCGACTGCGATCCGCTGCCGCAACGCCTCGGGCGATAGCCGGCCGCCGACGCCGTGCAGGTCCGGGCCGATGGTGCCCTGCAGGTGCGGATTGGGCCATGGCCCGGCGTGGCATAGAGTACAGGTACTGGATTGCCGGGTCACGAGCATGAGGCCGGTGGAGGGATCGCCTGCGCCGGCAAGGGCCAACAGCGCCACGCTAGCCAAACGCCTCAGTGGTCGCGACCCGATACCAGTCCTCCGCATACGCCGCCTCCTGCGTCCGCACGCCCGGGGGGGCACCGACCGCGCTGGTGCCGCCCGCGCCCTCGATGTCCGTCAGCACGCCGGCCACCGGGCGGTACACCCCGGCGACCGAGATGCCGTACTCCGGCGCAACCAGGCTGTAGCACGTGTTGATGAGCCGCGGCTCCGGCACCGTATGCTCGGCCAGCAGCGCCACGATGGCGTCGGCGCACACCTTGGCCTGCGCCCCGGCGGCAAAAGCGGATTTCGGCATCGCGCCCATCACCGCCGCGTCGCCGATGACATGGATGCCGGGCACCAGCCGGCTTTCGAACGTCATGGGATCGACCGGGCACCATCCCGTGCGGTCCGCGACCCCGGCCGCGTGGGCGACGACGCCGGCGCGTTGCGGCGGGATAGGGTTCACCACGTCCGCCTTGTGCGCGCCGAACTCGGTTTGCAGCGTGCCGTCCGGGTCTATGCCGGTGACGCGCCCGCCCTCCGACAGGCCGACCCACTCCAGCGTGCCGGGATACAGCTCCGCCCACGCTGCCTGGAACAGCTTTTGTTTGGAGAAAACGTCCTTGGCGTCCAGCACCAGCAGCTTGGCGCGCGGCTTGTGGGTCTTGAGGTAGTGGGCAATCAGGCTGGCGCGCTCATACGGGCCGGGCGGGCAACGGTAGGGGTTGGCGGGCACCGACATGGCGACGGTGCCGCCATCCGGCATGGCCTCAAGCTGCCGCCGCAGCAACAAGGTCTGCTCCCCGGCCTTCCAGGCGTGTGGGAAGCGCTCGGCCATCTCCGCGCTGTAACCCGGCAGCGCGTCCAGCCGCATGTCCACGCCGGGCGACAGCACCAGGCGGTCGTAAGGCACGGCACCGCCGTCCACCTGGACGGTGCGGGCAGCCGAGTCGATGCCGGTGGCGCGGGCGTGCATCACGCGGATGCCGTCGGCGGCGACACGGCCGTATCCGAAGCGTTGCAGCGTCATGTCGCGCAGCCCGGCCACCACCGGGTTGCTTAACGGGCAGGACACGTACTCGCGCTCCGCCTCGATTAGCGTCACGTCCAGCCCGGCCCGGCGCAGCGCGCGGGCGCAGGTCGCGCCGCCATAGCCGCCGCCCACCACCACCACGCGCGCCGCGCCCAAGGCCCGCCCGGGGCGGGCCAGAAACGGCGCGGCGAGCACGCCTGTTAACAGGGCGCGGCGGGAGGTCATGACGCGGCGAACCACGCGGCCAACGCCTCAACTTCAGCCGGCGTAAAGCCGCGGACGATGCGATTCATCAGCGTGGCCGAGCGCGCGCCGGAGCGGAACGCCTCCATCTGCGCCACGATGTCCGCGGCCGGGCGGCCCTGCAACACGCCAATCCCGACGTTGCCAGCATGGCACCCGGTGCAGGACGCAGCGCCCGGTGGCCCAGCAGCGGCAAGCATCAAGGCCACAGCCGGGAGGCTTAGTGCACGCAACAGCGCCATTATGCCCGCCGCAGGTCCTGGTCCTTGATCGGCAGGGTCCGCACCCGCTTGCCTGTCGCGGCGAAGATGGCGTTCAGCACTGCCGGCGCTGCCACGGCGATGGTCGGCTCGCCCACCCCGCCCCAGAACCCGCCAGACGGTACTAGCACCGTCTCCACCTTCGGCATCTCCGAAAGCTGCATGACGCGGTAGCTGTCGAAGTTGCCCTCCACCACGCGGCCCTGCTCGATGGTGTTCTCGGAGTGCAGCAGCGCGGACAAGCCATACACGAAGCTGCCGGCCACCTGTGCGTCGATCTGGTCCGGGTTCACCGCGTATCCCATGTCGCTCGCCGCCACGATGCGGTGCATCTTGAGCTCGCCCGCGTCCGACACCGAGACCTCCGCCACCGCGGCGGTGTAGCTGCCGAAGCCGTAGTTCTGGCACAAGCCGCGATACACGCCCGGCGTGGCCGGCGTGCCCCACCCCGCCTTGGCCGCAGCGGCGTTCAACACGGCCAGGTGCTTCGGGTTCTTGACTAGCAGCGCCCGGCGGAACTCCAGCGGGTCCTTGCCGGCAGCGTGCGCCAGCTCGTCGATGAAGCACTCCAGATAAACCGCGTTCTGGTTGTGGTTCACCCCGCGCCAAAACCCCACCGGCACGTGAGTGTTGCGCACCGCGTGGTCAATCAGCAGGTTCGGGATGGCCATGTAGCCGAACTCGTCCTCCAGCAGGCCCTGGAAGTGCAGCTTGTCCAGCCCGTTCTCCATCCGGCTCGGCGCGACGGATGCGAGGATGCTCTGACCCGACAGCCGCATGTGCAGCGCTGTGAGGTTGCCGTTCGCGTCCAGCCCACCCTCCAACCGGCACTGGGTGATAGGCCGGTAGAAGCCGTGCTGCATGTCCTCCTCGCGGGACCAGATCAGCTTGACCGGCCGGCCCGGCACCTGCTTCGCCAGCAGCACCGCCTGCCGGGTGTAGTCCTGGAACCCGCGCCGCCCGAAGCCGCCGCCGAGGATCAGCTTATTGACCTTGACCTGCGCCAGCGGCACCTCGCCGGCCTCAGCTGCCGCCGCCAGGGTGGAGTCGCCGTTCTGGGTGCCGACCCAGACCTCGACCGTGCCGTCCCGCACCAACGCGGTGCAGTTCATCGGCTCAAGCGTCGCGTGGTTCAGGAACGGGGTGCCGTACACGCCCTCCACCCGCTTGGCCGCGCCTGCCAGCGCCGCGCGCGCGTCACCGATCTTGTGGCCCACGGCGGCGTCGTTGGCGGTCAGGCCTTCCTTCAAGCGCTCAGCGATGGAGGCGCTGCTGACCTTGGCGTTCTCGCCCTCGTCCCAGGTGATGGGCAGCTTTTCCAGCGCGGTCTTGGCCTGCCACCAGCCGTCCGCCACCACGGCGACCGCGTTGTCGCCCACTGCCAGCACGTAACGGACGCCGGGCATGGCCTTGATGGCGTCCGCGTCGTATTTCACCAGCTTGCCGCCGAACACCGGGCACTGCGCGATGGCGGCGTTCAGCATGTCCGGCAACTGCACGTCGATGGCATAGACCTGCGCGCCGTTCAGCTTCTCCGCCGTGTCCAGCCGCGGCACGCCCTTGCCGATCAGCTTCCACTGCGAGGGGTCCTTCACCGGCACCTTAGCCGGCACCGGCAACTGGGACGCCGCGTCGGCCAGCTCGCCATAGCGCAGCGTGCGGCCGGTCGAGATATGCGTCACCTTGCTGTCCGCGGTGGTGCAGTCGCCCGGCGCCACGCCCCAGCGCGACGCCGCCGCCTGCACCAGCATGGCGCGCGCCGCCGCGCCGCCCTGGCGCACGTACTCGACGCTGGTGCGGATGCCGCGGCTGCCGCCGGTGCTCATATCGCCCCAGGC
>CAXTCN010000207.1:0-8038 GCA_964242575.1 uncultured Acetobacteraceae bacterium
TGCTCAACCCCATGCCAATCCATGGCGCCGCAAGCTAAATCCACTCAAACAGGCTCTTAGCCGCGATCCCTCTCGTTGAAGGATGCATCGAGCAAGCTGAGTAATGCCAGAGCCGAAGCGAATCAAATCGGTCGTTGGACCTTTTCCGTCTGCCCGCGCCCATACTTCCTGGTGCTCTCCTATATGGGACAGTGAACCCAAGCAGAGAGGCACGTGGTGCAGACCGGATCGACGACAGGGGTGCAGCTATCGGTAACGTTGGTGTTCCGGGCTGGTGTTGCACGGCACAGGGTGGCGCGAATGCCACGCCTGGATCAAAGACCGATACAGCGGCTGTGATTGCCGCACGGCAGGCGATCTCGCAATCACGTCCCAGGTTGCAGAGCCCTGGCATAAGCTCGGAAATGGCGGTGTTGGGTGGTGGGTTTTGATCCAGAATCTTGAGTACATACTGCAGAGACCGCGTGCTCAGGTGCGCCTGGAACCGCTAAGCGTTGCACCGTCCATTGGGATAGCTGGGACGTTTGGTTCGTTTTATGCCGCTTCAATGGCAGCAGTGCCGAAGCCTCTCGACGTTCAGAATGGGCAAAGTGGCGGGGGAAGCCTAGGACTGAGTCTCCCAGCGAACCCGGACGCCAACGCCCCCAGAGCAACGACACAGGCGAATTCTGGGGTTGGTTTCATTGCCGCTGACTACGCCCGGTATGTCGGAAGGTCGGTCGGCTCCGGTCAGTGCGTTGCCCTGGTTCAAGCCACAAGCCCAGGCATTGGCCCAACCCGCAACTGGGTATGCGGTGCGCCAGTGCAGGGCAACACGGACCTGCAGCCCGGAACGGCCATTGCAACATTCGACGGCTCGGACCGTTATGGAAACAATCTGGACGGCAGCAGCCATGCCGCCATCTATTTAGGCCAGAACGAACGCGGCATTCAGGTGATGGATCAATGGGCGGGCAATACGGCCGCTGTCAGAACCATACCCTGGAGCAACCCGAGCGGTATCACTGCTAATACCGGAACCGTGTTCCATGTCGTGCAATCTGGTTAGCGGTCACGATACACAGCTTCTTGGACATTTTGGTAAATCCATCCCGGATATGCGGGCGCGGTTGCCAGCCAGCCTGCCACCTCGGGGTAGCAGAGGCAGCTTCACCAAAAAGCGATACTGCTGGCGAATTCCCGTCAGGCAGCCTGTGCTATCAGCGCGCGGAACTTCGAGCGCCGTGTCGTGGCCAGCTCGGCGCCGCCGAGCCACTCGGTCATCCTGACCAGGTTCATCGCCGCCGCGGTCGCGACGTGCTGGAGGTGGGTCTTGGCGTGACCGATGTAGCGCGACCGGCGCAGGCCAAAGCCCCGGACCGCCTGCGATATCGTGCCCTCCACCTCGGCCCTGACCGCGCTCAGGGCGGCGAACTCGGCCGTCGTGCCCCGATGTCGCGCGCCCACAAGCGCCATGTGCTGCTCGTGCGCACGCAGCGTCAGGCAGCGCCGCGCCCTCGTGTCGCGCGTGCAGTCCGCCAAGTGCTGGCACGGACCGCAATCCGAGTTGGAGAACTTGATCTTGATCACCTGTGCGCCGCGGCTGTCGAGGGCTGGCGTCCAGCTCGCGCTGACAGCGCCCTGCGGGCAGGTCGCCTGCTTCCGCTCCCAATCCACATGGAAGTCGGCTGCCGCGAAGCCCTTGCCCTCGCGCGCCTGCCAGCGTTCGTCGGCTCGGGCCGGACCGGCAAGGTCAATGCCGAAGTCCCGCCGCGTGGCCACCAGGAGTTCAGCGTCCAGATAGCCCGTATCGACCAGGTGCACCGCCGGCAGCAGGCCCTTGGCCCGCAGGGCGGTATGAGTCGGCGTGGTCGCTTCCCCATCGTCCACCGGCGCTGCCATGGTCTGGACGTGGGTGATGAGGTGCGGCCTGCCACCATCGCACGTTTCGGTCAGGTGGGCCTTGTAGCCGATCCACTTGGTCGTGCGCTTGCGGGCCAGGTGGGCGTCGGTGTCGTAGGGCGAGCTGAGAAAGATCGAGGACGGCGGGATGCCGTGCTCGGCTGTGCGCCACTGCACGCCCTCTGCTGACACGTAGAACTGCTGCACCCAGACGCGGCGCAGGGTCTCGACCGCAGGCACCTGCCGCAGCCAGCCCGGCGCTGCCGGGTCCAGCGCCGCAGCCAGGAGCGCATGGCCATCCCCGCCGACGGTCCGGGCGCGCTTGTCTCGGCGAGCCGCGTTCTTCGCCAGGCGGTCATCCATGGCGCGGTGCCCGTAGCGTTCGGCCCAGTCAGGCTCGGCATGCGCCCGCAGCCAATCAGGCGCCGCGACGGCCAGGCTCTCGAGCGCGTGCCGCATCGTCTCGATGACGCACTCCAGCCGGTTCAAGGCGCGCACCGCGGCCAGGACATGCGTGGAGTCGGTCCGCTGCCGCCCTCCCGCCGACAGCAGGTTCCGCTCGCGGGCGAGCGCCAGCACCGCGTCGAGCAGCCCTTGCTCCGCCCCGCCCTCGACCAGGCGGGACCGGAACTCGCTCAGCACGGTGCTGTCGAAGCCGGGATCGGTCAGGGGCAGCGCCAGGGCATATTTCCAGTCGATCCGGCCGCGGACTGCTTCGGCTGCCTGACGGTCGGGCAAGCCTTCAGCGAATTGGAACAGGGTCACCAGCGCAAGACGCCAGGGCGCCTCCGCCGGGCGGCCGCGGGCGGGGAACAAGCCGGCGAACCGGGCGTCATCGAACACCGCGCCAAGCTCGTCACGCAGACGCGTGTAGCGGCTGCCCTTTGGGAACGAGGCGCGGGTGTCAACGCCGGAGAGAAAATGCATCGGCGCGCCGGAGTAAGAATGCATCAAGCATGAACGCCAGAAGGCCCCCGCGGGGGCCTTCTGGCGTTTCGGTCGGATGGAGACACCCCCCGAGAAGCTTGTCTTGCCCTGTCAACGCAATGTGCGGAGGCGCTGGGGACCGGGGATGGTCAGTCCCTGCCAAATCCTCGGGGTAGGTCGATTGCCTGAAGATCGGTCAGGTCGAGGTCGCAGACTGCCCGCAGCGCCTCGGCGGTGGCACCGTCTTGCAGGCTGTCCGGCAACGCTTCCAGCCAGGCGGCATACTGCGCCTGCAATTCTGCCAGTTCGGCGACCGCATCATGCCAGCGCCGGGCTCGGCTGCGATGATCGGGCGGGCGGCGGGTGCGAATGACCGGTGCCCCGGCCGCCCGCGCGGCGCGATGGCGGGCCTGGCGTTCCGCGTCGGTCATGGGCCTGTCGCCGAGCGGTTTGCGTGGCATGGTCTCACTCCGTAGCGTGACGTCACGAAACCCACAGCGCGCCGCGCGGTGCGGCATCATCCTTCGGGTGAGCGACCCGGAGTGTCGGCGGACCGGGTGCCGCGCTGACGTTGCTTGCTTTGCTTGAGCCGGTAGCTGTCCCCGTTCATTTCAAGGATATGAACATGGTGGGTCAGCCGGTCGAGCAGCGCGCCGGTGAGCCGTTCGGACGCAAACACGCCGGTCCACTCGTCGAACGGCAGATTGCTGGTGACGATGGTCGAGCCGCGCTCGTAGCGTTGGCTGAACACCTCGAACAACAGTTCGGCGCCGGTCTGGGACAACGGCACGTAGCCGAGTTCGTCGATCACCAGCAGCTTGTAGCCGGCGAGCTGGCGTTGCAGCCGCAGCAGCCGCTTCTCGTCGCGAGCCTCGATCAGCGCGTGCACCACGCCAGCCGCCGTGGTGAAGCCGACCGACAACCCTTTCTGGCAGGCCGCCAGCCCCAGGCCGAGCGCCACGTGGCTTTTGCCCGTGCCACTGTTGCCGACCGCAATGACGTTCTCTCGCCGCAGCACATACTCCGAGCGGGCCAGCTCCAGTACCAACGCCTTGTTCAGCGACGGCAACGCCAGGAAGTCAAAGCTATCGAGGCTTTTGACCGCCGGGAACCGCGCCTCCTTGATGCGTCGCTCGACCATCCGCCGCTCCCGTTCGATCAGCTCCAATTCGGCCAGCCGCAGCAGATAGCGGACATGGTCGACGGCGTCGGTCGCGCACTGCCGCGCCAGCTTGTCATACTCACGCAAGAAGGTCGGCAGCTTCAGCGCCTTCAGGTGATGGGCGAGCAGCACCTGGGGCGTGTCGCTCACGAGGTCGCCCCGGTGAGCAGATCCAGGTAGGTCCGGGGCGAAGTGATCGCCACGCTGGCGCGCGGCAGGTAAGGATACACCGTCATGTCGAGCCTGGCCGGCCGGCGCTCGATCCGGCACAACACCAGGTGCTTCACCGCGTCAAAGCCGATCACGCCACGCTCGATCGCCCCGCGCACGCCGGCCGCGACGTCCTCCATTTCGAACACTTCCAGCAGCCGCAGCACCTGCACGAACTCGCGCTTGCCATGCTTGCCCATGCGCGCCTCGAGCAAGCGGCGGAGGATCGTGAACGCCTCGGGCAGGTCCCAGCCGGCCAAAGGCGCGGCCTGGTCGAGCGCGCCGATCTTGCGCTCAAGCAGCGCCAGGTAGTGCAGCGGGTCAAACACAAAGTCCTCCCGCTCGTAGGACCGGACGTGCCGGGCGATGGCGTCGGCGCCGCAGGAGATCACCACCGTGCCGACATAGCCGCGGATCAGCACCTCGCGATGGCCGTAGGCCGTCGGCACCGAGTAGTCGGTGCCGCGATAGCGGACCAGGGACAGCGAGCTGACCCGGCCCGGCCGCTTCTCACAAGCGTCGTAGGGCGACAAGGGCAACTCGTGGAAGCACGCCAGGTCCCGCGCCAGCCGTTCGCCGATCGTCTCGCCGTGGCCGCGCAGCCGATCGCCATAACGGCGGCGGCAGTCCGCCAGCAACCGCTCGTTCAGCGCGGCGAAGCTCGCGGCATGGGGCAGCGGCACGAGATAGTTCCGCCGGGCCCACCCGACCAAACCCTCCACCTTGCCCTTGTCATTGCCCTTGCCGGGACGGCCAAACTGATCGGCAAACAGGTAGTGCGATTGCAGCTCGCTGAACACACGCGTCCGTTGCCGCGTTCCATCCCCCAGGATCCGGGCCACCGCCAGCTTGGTGTTGTCATACAGGATCGACGCCGGCACCCCGCCGAAGAACGCGAACGCCGCAACATGCCCGGCGCAGAACGCCTCCGTCGTCTCCGCCGGATAAGCCTGCACAAAGCCGGCGTCGCTGTGCGGCAAGTCCATGGCAAAGACGTGGATCGTTCGCTCCACCCCGCCGATCACCGCCAGCGCCTCGCCAAAGTCAGCCTGCGCGTGCCCGGCATCATGCCGCAGCGGCACAAACACCTCACGCTGCCGCTGCCGCCGCGCCAATACGTAATCCTTGACGATGGTCAGGCCGCCACCATACCCGTGCTCGTCACGCAACCGCTCGAACACCCGCTTGGACGTGTGCCGCTGTTTCGCCGGACGGCCTTTATCCTCCTCCAAGATCTGGTAGATGACCCCGACAAAGGGATCCAGCTTCGAACGCGCCGCACGCCGGCTGCGTCGGTAGCCCGGCGGCACCGAAAACGACAGCATCTTCGCCACCGTCCGACGGTCAATGCCAAAACGACGCGCCGCCTCCCGACGACTGAGCCCCTCAATCCGAACCGCGTAGCGCACCCTCGCATACAGCTCCACGAGCTTCATCCCCCCACCCTCTGCATCCAATGCAAAGAGCGTCCTACCGCCGGAATCTTACTCCGGCGCAACCGGACAGCCCGGCCACTTCACTGAGGGATTTTGTCTCCGGCGATTACACGGGCGACGCGCACGGTGTCCTCGGGGATGGCTGGAGAGACTTCGGGGCGAAGGGACATGATGCTGACCTCGGGCAAGACATCGCGACGTCCCCATCAACCAGCGCCTCGCCCCCAGGTTCCAGCGCTAAACCCCTGCGCCGAATTCGCCAGCAGTATCAAAACTGGCCAAGAACCCGTTCGGTGGCGCGATCCCCGACCGCGCTGCCCAAAATGGCGGCAGGTGACAAGACTGCTGGGAATGGGCCGATCTGTAAGGGCGAAGCCGAATGGCCAAGCTATTCGACCGGCGCCCAAGTTGGCCTATGCTTCTGAAATCAATGCTTTGTGGCTCTCGAGTTCACATGCTTGATGCCAGTGAGCGTCGGCCCGGTTCTGCAAGCAGCCCTCGTGCTGCCATAGGAAGTAGGCGCGCACCTGGATGTGTTCGGTATTCTTCTCCACCATCCTGTGTAGGGTGCGCGCGGCGGCGTCATATGGCGTGAGTTGCCCACTCCGGCTGACATGGGGCCTTGCGTGCAAACCTTCAGCCTCCGCCTCGGACACGAGCTCCATTGAGGCGGCAAGCCTCAGCGCCTCATGCTCGGCGTCCACGACGTTTGGAGTACCATCCTGGTTCTCCACGGCAACTAGGATGACCTGCAGGACCGTGTCCCTGGCGTTTAACACGTCAATCAAACACTCTTTCATGGGTGCATCCCTCATAATGGCTTTCTTCGGGGATCAAGCACAGTCGCCCGGGTCACGCTGCCGGTGTAGCTACACGAGGCAGCGTCCTTCAACGCGATGGGTGCCAATCAGCCGTGGGTTCCGACGCTAACTAGCACTGCGAGACTTTGGATATGCATGCCTTTCGTGGATCCTATGAACGCGATGATTCACATTCATGGTCAGGCTGCGACCCGGTTTTGACCAGCATCGCTGGGTTGCGCCGCGCCTTCTGGCGCGCGCAGCCAGTAGCCGGAACCACGAATGCTCTGGATCAGCATGCCGCCGACCTCGTCCCGTGGCAGCTTCTGCCGCAGGTTGAACACGAGCTGGTCCACGCTGCGGTCCTCAGGCCTCCACGGACGGCGCAACGCGGCCTCGGACAGCTTGTCACGGGACACTGCTGTCCCAGCGGCGGCGGCCAAGGTTGCCAACGCATTGAACTCCGCACCGGTCAGCGCCACCGAACAGCCGTCATCGGCGTGCACCGTCCGTTGCAGGACATTGATGCGGATCGGACCGACCTTCAGCACCTGCGTCGGCTGCGTGGTGTCCCGAAGCTCGCCATTGCCGTTGACCCGCCTGTGCACTGCCCGGATGCGGGCAACTAACTCCCGCAGGCGTAGCGGCTTCGCGATATAGTCGTCAGCGCCGAGTTCGAGGCCGACGATCCGGTCGGCCTCATCGTTCATATCGGAGATCACGATGAGGCCGCAATCACGCTGTTCGGCCAAACGGGTCAGCAACGCCGTGCCGTTCATATCCGGCAGGGTCAGGTCCAGCAGCATCACATGCGGCCGGACGCTGTCTTTGAGGGCAATGCCTTCTGCACCTGTGCTGGCCCAGGCGGTGGTGAAACCAGCCTGGCTTAGTGCGTCCAGCACCATGGGGGCGACTGCGTCATCACTCTCGACCAGCAGCACTTTGAGGGTGGGCAGCCCGCTCGCCGGGACAGCGCCAGGTGTTCGCATCGGACAAACCTTGTCAAATCTCTGAAACAAAGGTTATCACGAATTGTTGAGTTGACACGTCAAAACGCTGTACTTTTTGTCAGATAGTAGTTGCCCAACCCAGGTAAGCGACATCCTGCCCGCGCAAGGTTTGCCGGATGGCCTGTGGGCGCCCGCACTGCGTCGTGTGGCGGTGCCGATGACGGAGCCCGCGCGCGCGAACAGTCCAGCGCTCCACTGGAGCGGAACCCGCCGCCTTGCACGAGCCAACTCACGGGGAGTTGAGCAGCTGCCGCTACAACTAGGATCAGATGACCCTGCACTAAGTTGGAACTGATGCGCGATAAATCTGCGGTATAAATCAGCTACTATCATCAATAAAAGCAGCTAAAGCTGTGTATTGTTTTGTTAATGCTCTGTGAGTTGTCAGTATTCTGGTCCATCAACCTGCCAACAAATCGATCACGTTGCAGTGATTGCACTTTGTATTGCTATCGGACCGAGGATAGGCAGTTGCCTGGCCGAAAGTTCTACCCATAGATGGTAGGGAACACGCCCGCTCAACCCGAAGCTTGTTGCGCCAGTGGTGCAGAGGCCTTCGCCCTTGTGACAGGGCGGCACTACGGAGAACATCTTTTGGGGGCATCGAAGAAG
>CAXTCN010000208.1:0-7963 GCA_964242575.1 uncultured Acetobacteraceae bacterium
CAAAGGCCTGCTGTTCTGAACGTCAGTGCGCCGTGCTCGCCACCGGCCGGGCGCGCCGGGCGGCCCAGACCAGCAGGGCCATGAGCCGAGGCGTCAGCAGCAGGGTCAGCACGATCCGGCAGACGTGGAACGCCGTCACCAGCGGCACCGCCAGGTGCATGAGGCGTGCTGTAAGGCCCATCTCCGTCACGCTGCCCGGCGCGAGCGCGATCAGCAGCGAGGCCAGCGGCAAGCCCGTTGCCGCGGCGAACGCCACGGAGAGGAGCGCGCAGCCCGCGACGAGCAGCACCGAGCACACCAGCGACCCGAACAGGATGCGGTGCGCGCTGCGCAGGAAGCTGCGGTCGAACGTGGTGCCCAGGCTGGCGCCGAGCTTCACCTGCGCCGCGGCGATGAACGGGATGCGAAAGGCTTGCGCGATGCCCACCAACGGATCGCCGCCATACGGTTTGGCATAATATCTGCATAGGCCTCTCGTATGGCTGTGCGCCGAAGGAGTAACCTGAATAAGGACCAGCCGGATTGGACTGTTGCTCGCTGCCGTACTCGCCGCGATCTCCAGCGCCCATGCGGCGAAGCCAGTCCATGGCGGCGCCATGGTCATGATTGTGCAGCCCGAATTCTCGACCCTGGCGCATCACGCAGGCTGCGCCGGCAACATCCCCGCTATCGCAGCCCAAGTCTATGAGGGGTTGGTCGGCTACGACTGGAAGCTGGATCCCGTCCCGCAGCTGGCCAGTTCCTAGGATGCCACACCGGACAGTAGAACCATATTTTCCACTTGCAGGATGAAGTGCCATTCCACGACGGCAAGCCGTTCACCAGCGCTGACGTGCAGCACCCCTTTGTGAGGGTTCTGAAGAAGATGCATCCGACCGCGCCGGCGTTCCTGGAAGCTGCATTCAATCGACACGCCTGATTCGCTCACCGCCGCCAAGCTGGTGCATCCTGACGGCACGCCGACGTAGCAGATCACCCGTTAGCGAAATGGAGCCTGCGCGATGGACTTGGCTGACACGACGATATCTGCTGAGACTATCGATCTCCTGGAACTGACCGTGGATCAGGTGCAGGCCGGGTTCGCGCTGGGCAGCTTCACCTCCGCAGCGCTGACGAAGGCCTTTCTGGACCGCATCGCCACTTTTAACCCGGTGTATAATGCCATCATCTTCCTCAATCCTGCAGCACTTGTCGACGCGGCGACAATCGACCGCCGCCGTGAGGCGGGGGAGGCACTGGGTCCCCTGGCCGGGGTTCCGGTGGTGGTGAAGGACACCATGGACATGATCGGGTTTCCCACCACTGGCGGATGGTCGCTGCTGTATAGCCAGACTGGCGGCACGGACCTGTTGCCCGGCACTGATGCGCCGGTGGTGGCGCGTCTGCGGCAGGCTGGCGCGGTGATCCTGGGCAAGACCAACGTTCCCGTGCTCAGCGCGAGCGGCAGCCACGCCAACGACAGCTGGGCCGGCCCGACCTACAACGCCGCCAGCCGCGAGTTCCTGCCCGGCGGCAGCAGCGCTGGCACCGCGACTGCGGTGGCAGCCAGCTTTGCAGTTTTGGGCTTGGCGGAGGAGACCGGCGGCTCAATCCAGAACCCGGCCTCCGCGCAGGCATTGGTGGGCATCAAGCCGAGCTTCGCGCTGGTGCCCAACGCCGGGGTGATGCCGCTGGCAAGCCAGCGCGACGTGGTGGGGCCGATCGCTCGCTGCGTGCGCGACGCGGCTCTGGCGCTGGACGTGCTGGCCGGCTTCACTATGGAAGATCCCAAGACCGTTGCCGGCGTTGGCCACAAGCCGAAGCAGGGTTATGCCGCCGGCCTGGACGCCCAGGCGCTGCGCGGCAAGCGGATCGGGCTGTATGGCCCGGGCTGGCGCGACCAGCCGCTTTCGGACGAGGTCGCCACGCTCTACCGCCAAGCCCAGAACGAGCTCGCGGCACGTGGCGCCATCCTGGTTGAGGACCCGTTCCTGGGTTCCGGGTTTGCCGGGATCGGCCGCGTCATGCCGGGGCTGGGGCATTACGATCCGCGCGGCCTGGAGTCCGCCCCCTACGACATGCACACCTACCTGGCACGCATGGGAGATCAGGCCAGGATTGGCAGTTTTGCCGCTTTTGCCGCCGCTACGCAGGCGCAGGACGCTTTTGGGCCTGCCGGCGTCCTGCGCTACCTGAACGATCTTCCGCAGTTCACCGCCTGCCTCGCCAACCCGACGCGCCCGCCGGACATGTCGGACTTCATGGCTGCCAAGGAGGATTACCTGGAAGCCTTCAACGCGGTGATGGACCGCGAGCGGCTGGATGCCCTGGTGTTTCCGCAGATGCGCGACCCGCTGCCGCCGCTGCACGGGCCGGAGCCGATCCATGAAACGACCGTCTGCGAGATCAACATCGCCGGCCTGCCGGGGGTGACCATTCCTGCCGGCTATCATGCGTCCGGCGCTCCGTTCGGGCTGATCTTCGTTGGGCGGCTCTGGAGTGAGGCGGCCTTGCTGTCCATGGCCTACGACTATGAAACCGCGACCCGGCATCGCAAGCCGCCCGTCCTGGCCGAAGAGTGAACGGCGGGCCGTGCGGCTGCGGGCAAAACGGGTGATTTGATGGATTTCGTGATCAAGTTCGTTTTCGACATCCTCGCATTCACGTCAGTCATGGTGCTGATCGTGCTGGGGCTAGGCGTGATCGCTAGCATGATGGGAATTTTCAACTTCGCGCATGGCGAACTCGTCCTGCTGGGCGCCTACACTGTTTATGTGAGCGATGCCTACGGGCTGGGCACCTGGCCGGGCGTCGTGGCCGCACCCGTCGTGGTCGGGCTGGTCGGGTTGGTGCTGGAACGGACCGTCATACGGCGGTTCTACTCCACGCCGATCATCGCCATGCTGGGCACCTACGCGATAGGCCTCATTATCCGCGAGGTGGTGCGGGGGTTGCTGGGCGGGCACTACAAGTCCATTCCGGAGCCGATCGCCGGCGCCTTCAGCGTCGGCGGACTCGATTTCTCGATCTGGCGCAGCTTTATAATCGCCATCACGCTGCTGGTCATCGCCGGGAGCTGGCTGCTGCTCGCTCGCACGTCGATCGGGTTGCGGGTGCGCGGCGCGTTGGAGAACCCGATGCTGGCGCGGGCCTGCGGCATTTCCACCGGCCGGCTGTATGCGCTGACCTTCGCCTTCGGCGCTGCCTTGGCGGGGCTGGCGGGGGCTTTGATCGTGCCGTTGTACCAGCTATCGGCGGATATCGGCATCCGTTTCCTCGTGCAGGCATTCCTTTCGGTCATGCTGGGCGGGGTCGGCACGTTTGAAGGGCCGGTGCTGGGCGCAAGCGCTGTGGGCGTCATGGCATCTGGCCTGCCTTGGGTGGTGACCCCCGTGCTGGCGGACCCATTAGTCTTCGTGATCGCGCTGGCGATCGTGCGGCTGCGCCCGCATGGCTTCATCACCGCCGGTCGACTTTGAGCTCAATCAGGGGAGATATCAGCATGGGTGGAACTGGGCAGGTGCGCGGCTTGGGCCGGCGTGGGTTCCTTGGCGGCTCGGGCGCGCTGACGGCGGCCGGTTGGATCGGCACCGTTGCCGGTGGCTGGGTGCTGCGGCCAAACTGGGCGCATGCGGCAGGCCCGATCAAGATGGGCATCGCCACCGACATCACCGGGCCCATCGCGCCATCTGGCAACGCAAACTGGCAGGTGGCGCAGTTCGTGGCAGAGCAAATCAACGTCGGCGGCGGCATCCTGGGCCAGCCGATTGAACTGTATTTGGAGGACACGGCGTCCGACCCGAAGATCGCTGTCGGCAATGTTCGCAAGTTGATCCAGGAGCGCAAGGTCAACGTGGTGCTGGGCGGCATCACCAGCGCGATGCGCCAGGCGATCAAGGACCCGATCGTCAACCGTGGCCGCACGCTGTACATCTACCCGCAGCTGTATGAAGGCCAGGAATGCACAAAGTTCCTGTTCAACACCGGCCCGTCACCGGCGCAGCAATGCGACCGCCTGATCCCCTATTTGATCAAGACCCTCGGCAAGAAAAGGTTTGCCATGCCGTCGGCCAACTATGTTTGGCCACAGTTGCTGAACAAGTATGCTCGCAAGGTCATTGAAGCCAACGGCGGCGAGGTGGTGTTCGAGGAGTACTACCCACTCGATCAGGCCGAATACTCCGCGACAATCAGCAAGATCAAGGACGGGCGCGTAGACTGCGTGTTTAACACCGTCATCGCGCCCGGGCTGCAGCCATTCGTCAAGCAGCTGTATGAGTCGGGCTTCCAGAAGAACGGCGGGGCGCTCAGCTGCGTTTACTACGACGAGAATCTGTTGAACTACCATCCGGCTAACGAGATGGATGGGCTGGTAAGCTGCCTGGACTATTTCCAGGCGGTCGACGATCCCTTCAGCAGGACCCTGCAGGACGGCTATGCCAAGAAGTTCCTGGGCACCAAGTACCTGTTCACCGCAGGCAGCGCTGCAACCGGCATGTACCGCGGCGTGAAGTTCTACGAAGCGGCGGTGACGGCCACTGGCGGCAAGCTGGGCCGTGAGGACGTGGCGGCTGCCCTGGACCATGCGGTGCTGAAGGAAGGCCCGGGTGGCGGCGCCGAAATGGTGCCCGGGCACTACCACGCGAAGATGAACATGTACATCGCTGTTTGCAAAAATGAAGGCAACAGAACGCGCTATGAGGTGATCGACAAGGCCGCCATGGTCGACCCGCGGGAGTGCTGAGATGACGGGCGCCGCGATCCGCATCACCCCATCCGGCGCGACTGGACTGCGGGCTCGGGCGTCGGTCCGCGTTCTGCCGATCATTGAGCTGGCAACCCTAGCGGCACTGGTCGCGGCGCCCTTCGTCCTGTCCGGCCGGACCGAGTTGGTCACCCTGATGACCAACGTCCTGATCCTGTCGATGCTGGCCATCAGCTTCGACCTGTGCTGGGGTTTTTCCGGCATCATGTCGTTCGGCCAGGCGCTGTTCTTTGGCGTCGCCGGCTACGTGGTGGCACTGGTCGGGCGCGACCTGGAGTTCAGCCAGCTCTGGGGCACGCTGCCGCTGGCGATGCTGGTAGGTGGGCTGCTGGCGGCCGCCCTGGCCGCCTTCCTGCTGCTGGGCCGCAGGACGCCCACGTCCATCTTCGTGGCCTTCGGCACCCTGACCGGCGCCTACGCGTCCGAACGCCTCGTTTCGGGGTGGCAGTACGTCGGGGCTGGCAACGGGCTGTCAGCGATCCGGCTGATGGCCTTTGGCGGTTACGAGTTCGTCGAGGGGGTCGAATTCTACGCGGTGGCGCTGACGGCGCTGGCGGTGGTGTACGCCACCAGCCGCTGGCTGGTCCGCTCGCAGCTTGGCCTGGTGCTGGCCGGCATGCGCCAAAACGAGGAGCGGCTGGCGTTCTTCGGCTACCGCGTGCAGGTGTTCAAGGCATTGCTGTTCAGTTTCGCCGGCGCGGTCGCAGGCCTGTCCGGCGCACTGTACAGCTACCACCAGGGCTTCACCGGCCCCAGCAACATGGGGCCGGCCTTGTCGACCACGGCAGTGATCTACTGCCTGTTCGGCGGCACCGGCACGCTGATCGGGCCGGTGCTCGGCACGGCAGCGATAGAACTGCTGAGCTACGTGCTGGCCGACACCGATGCCATCCGGCAGTTCTGGCCGGTCATCCTTGGCGTGGTGCTGCTGGCGGTGGTGATGTTCCAACCCACCGGCCTTTTGGGGCTGCTGGTGACGCCGCGCGAACGCATTGGCTCCTTCGGTCCGCGCCGGGCAATCCGCTGATGCCGTTGCTGGAAGTTTCCGGCGTCACCAAGGTGTATGGCCCGCTGCGTGCCCTGGACGGCGTCGACCTGCAGGTGGAAGCTAAGACGTTCCATGGCCTGATCGGGCCCAATGGATCTGGTAAGAGCACGCTGCTCAAATCGATCGCGGGGGCGCATTTCCCGACTGCCGGCACCATTCGCTTCGATGGCGCGGACATCACGCAGGTGCCGCCCTACCAGCGTTGCCGCAACGGGCTGAGCTTGAAATTCCAGATAACCGCGGTGCTGAGCGAGCTATCGGTGTACGACAACGTGCTGCTGGCCTTGCAGTCGACGGAAAGCAACTGGGCCTTGCTGCGCAGCCACTCCCGCAGACGGCTGGACGGAGACGTGATGCAGGCGCTGGACCGGTTCGGCTTGGCTGGCCGTGCCGACGATTTGGCTGGTGAGCTGAGCCATGGCGAGCAGCAATGGCTGGAGATCGCCATGGCGCTGGCGCCGCGGCCCAAACTGCTGCTGCTGGATGAACCCACTGGTGGCATGAGCCCCGAGGAGCGCCGTATCACCGGGGAACTTCTGGCGCCGATCAAGGCCGAGTGCGCGCTGGTCATCGTCGAGCACAACCTGGATTTCATCCGCAACATCTGCGATCGGCTGACCGTGCTCGACCAGGGACGGGTGCTGGGAAACGGAACCGTGGACGACATTGCGCGGGATGCGCGCGTGCAGGAGATTTACACCAGCCGTGTCTGATCCTGCCGGTGTCCCGCTTCTCCAGGTTGACCGTCTGTGCGCCGGCTACGGCCGCAGCCAGGTCCTGTTCGACCTCTCCCTCGCCGTGCCGCCTACCGGTGCCGTTGCCATCCTGGGCCGCAACGGCGCGGGCAAGACCACGCTGCTGAAGACGCTGGCCGGCGAGATCCGGCCGATGTCGGGCAGCATCGTCTTCGACGGCCAAGCCGCCACGGCCGATCCGCCGGAGCGGCGGGCGCGCAACGGTGTCGGCTACGTGCCGCAGGAACACGCGATTTTCGCCAAAATGACGGTGCGGGAGAACCTGTTGCTGGGCGCCGCAGGACACCGAGCTTCTGGAGCTATCGAGGAAGTGCTGGCGTTCTTCCCCAAACTGGGCACCCGCCTGGGCCAGACCGCGGCCACATTGTCGGGTGGCGAACGCAAGATGCTGGCCATGGGCCGTGCCCTGCTGGGCCATCCGCGCGTGCTGATGCTGGACGAGCCGACGGAAGGCGTGTGGATTGGCGTCATCGAAGAGATCGCCGACCGCCTGACCGAACTCGCCCAACGGATGAGCGTGATCCTGGTGGAGCAGCATGTCGAGCTTGCCCTACGCGTGGCCCGCTACGCCTATGTGATCGACCGCGGCATTGTCGTGCTGGAAGGGGCGGCGGCAGACGTCCGCGACGATCCCGCTTTGCTTCGGTTCCTTGCCCCGTGATGGCCTGGTGGTCCGGCGAACAAGACCCTCGCCGTCTCATTACTCTGGCGTATGAACGCCAGGATGGCATCCGGACGCCATCAGCTCTCTGGCATCCACGAGCGGGAAATCCCGTTTAGTACCGGCCGCAGCAGCCTTGCTGCTGGAGAGTGGGGCCGTGAAGTGACAGCTGGCGTGCCTCGTTACTTGTAGTAGCGCTGCGCGCCGCGCACAGCCTGTTTGATCGAGTCCTCGGCGTTGCTTTCGCCGGTCACGACACGGGCGAACATGTCCACCAGCACCCAGTCCCCCAGCACGGACCCGGCAGCCGCGTTGATCGGCCCGGCGTAGCCGTCGTGATACGGTGTATCCATGGCGTTGCGGAACACGCTCAGCTTCGGGTCGCTGTCCCACACTGCGCTGCCGGCGTAGGCCCGCAACGGCTGTGACCAGTATCCCAGGCACCCCGTCAGCCAAGGGTCAAACTGCGGCGCCTCCATCATGAAGCGGAGATACTCCTTGGCGGCATTCGGATACCGCGTGTGCTTGAACACCATGGCGTTCAACACGAGGCACTGCTCCGGCGGCGCGGTCGCCGCGCCGAACGGCATGGAGGCATGGTCGGTATCGGCGGCGACGGCGTTCTGCGCCGGGTCTTTGGAGGATTTCGCCGCGTAGTAGATGGATACGCCGTTCTGCGTCAGCCCGATCCCGCCGGAGGCGAAGGACTGGTTGTTGCTGGCGCCGTTCCACGCCATCGTGCCGGGGATCATGGT
>CAXTCN010000209.1:0-7947 GCA_964242575.1 uncultured Acetobacteraceae bacterium
CTCGGCACGGCTGGTCATACCGCTCCCGTCTCCATCCCCCCAACTCCTGGACAGTCCCGCCCGCCACCAGCGCTTGTTCGACAGCTTCGGCCTGAAACGGCCCTTCCTGGCCGGCGGTTACCGAGGCGGCGGCCGGGTGTTCTGGCGCCGGGGACAACGCATCCGCGCCGCGGAGCCGCTGTCGCGCGCCGTATGGATGGACCCGGCCAACTTCGCCCAGGCCCTGCTCAGAAACCTGCCCCGGCTGCCGACGCGCTGATCGGCTTTGTCGTAACCTTCGTGCCAAAAGTGCCGATCTGGAAAGCGTGTTGTTCCAACGATTTGCGCTTTATACAATCCGACAACGCATTGAAACGGGTGAAAACCAGCTTTTCGTTTCGATAATGTTGATCCGCAATCGCTCGGACACTGCTGTCACGTTGCAGTTACCCCTGAGACTGGTGCATTTGGCGTCGGCTGCTGTATTGGTCAACGCGATCGGAACCGCGCGCGGACTGGGCATGGGCACCTCCAGGCTAAACGGCCGCATGAACCACGCCTGCAGCTTGCTCCCGTCCAGGCTAGACTGCCAAGAAACATATAACTCAGCTCACTAAAGTGTCGTCTCCGCCGCCGATCTCCGTCAACCATCATACCCCGTTCAAGGACCGCCCCATGCCCATGACACGCCGCTGCCTACTCGCCGGGGCGAGCTCCACCCCGCTCCTGCTCAACGCCTCCGCCGCCCTGGCGCAAGGCGTGCAACCGCGCCGCGGCGGTGTGCTGAACGTCATCCTAAACCCCGAACCGCCTGTGCTCCAGATCGGCGTGAACAATCAGACTCCGACGCTAATTCAGGGCACGAAGATGACCCAAGGCCTGCTGAAGTTCTCCCCCACCCTGGATCCTCTAGCGGAGTTGGCGAAGAGCTGGACGGTGAGTCCGGACGGGCTGGAGTATGTCTTCCGCTTGCAGGACAATGTGAAGTGGCACGACGGCCGGCTCTTCACGGCAGAGGACGTCATCTACTCCGTGATGACCTTCAACCGCGAAGTGGCGCCGCGCCTGCGCGGCGTGCTGTCCGGCATCGCGGAGGCGACGGCGCCCGACCCGCACACCGTTCGCTTTGTGCTGAAGCAGGCCTTCCAGCCGTTCCTCCTGTGCTTCGACGCGACGGCGCTGCCGATCGTGGCCAAGCACGTCTATGACGGCACCGACATCCGCGCGAACCCGGCTAACGCGCGACCGATCGGCACGGGCCCGTTCAGGTTCGTAGAGTGGCAGCGCGGCAACTTCGTGCGGATGGAGCGGTTCGAGGACTACTGGAAACCCGGCCAGCCCTACCTCGACGGCATTCTATGGCGCGTGATCCCGGACGGGCAGAGCCGGCGGCTGGCGATCCAGAGCGGCCAGGTCGCCATGACCACTGCGACGGACATCGAGCCTTTCGACATCCCCGCCCTCCGCTCCGCCTCCAACCTTGAGGTCACGACCAAGGGTTGGGAGTACTTCTCGCCGCTTTTCTGGTACGAGCCGAACCACCGCGTGAAGCCCTTCGACGACCGACGCGTGCGGCAGGCAATGAGCATGGCGCTGGACCGCAACTTCATCGTCAACCGCGTGTGGTTCGGGCTGGGCAGGGCGGCCACTGGGCCGGTCTCCTCCACCACCCGCTTCCACGAGCCCGACGCGAAGGTGGCGTCCTTCGATCTTGCCCGCGCGCGCGCCCTGCTGGACGAGGCCGGGCTACGGCCGAACGCGCAGGGCATCCGTGGCTCCTTCAAGCACCTTATCCCGCCCTACGGCGAAGTCTGGACGCGCATGGGTGAGTACTTTCGCCAGGCAATGCGCCAGATCGGCTTCGAGGTAACGTTGGAGTCCACCGACGCCGGCACCTGGGGCTCGCGCGTCGCGAACTGGGATTTCGAGACGACCTCCAACGTGCTCTACCAGTTCGGCGACCCGACGTTGGGGGTGGAGCGCAGCTACGCCAGCACCAACATCCAGAAAATCCTCTTCACCAACACCTCCGGCTACTCCAACCCGCGCGTGGACGAGCTGTTCGCCACCGCACGCACGGTGGCGGGCGAGGACGCGCGCCGCGCCGCTTTCTCCGAGGTGCAGAGGCTGCTGGTGGAGGACGTGCCGCTGCTCTGGGTGGTCGAGGTCAACTACCCGACGGTGACGGACCGGCGGCTGCGCAACGTCATCCAGCTCGGAACTGGCGACCACGCGAGCTTCGACGACGTGTACCTGGCCTCCTAGGTGGAGCTACCGCGCCTGCCCGGCTTCCTGCTGCGCCGGGGGCTGAAGGCGATCGCCGTGATCCTGGCGATCGTCGTATTCAACTTCCTGCTCATACACGCGGCGCCGGGCGACCCGGCGACCGTGATGGCAGGGCAGTCGGGCTCGGCCGACCCGCAGTACATGGAGCAGCTCCGTCGGCAGTTCGGCCTCGACCGTTCGCTGGCGGAGCAGCTCTGGATCTACCTGCGAGGCGTCGTCTCGCTCGACCTCGGCTACAGCCACCGCCAGCAGGTGGGCGTCGCGCGCCTCATCCTCGACCGCTTGCCGGCGACCCTGTTGCTGACAGGGGCGGCGTTCTTCATCGCCGTCTCCGGCGGCGTGACGCTCGGCGCGCTGGCGGCGCGGCGGGTCGGCACCTGGGCGGATTCCGCGATCACGGTGCTGGCGCTCGCCTTCTACGCGACTCCGCTGTTCTGGGTCGGGCTGATGCTCGTGCTGCTGTTCAGCGTGACACTGGAATGGCTGCCGAGCTTCGGGATGAGCGACCCGAGCCTGTCGCTGACGGGCCTTGCCCTGGCGTGGGACGTGGCACGCCACCTCGTGCTGCCGGCTGTGACGCTCGGCCTGTTCTACCTCGCCGTCTACGCGCGCCTCACCCGCGCCACGATGCTGGAGGTGGCGGACCAGGACTTCGTGAGGACCGCGCGCGCCAAGGGCGTGCCGGAGGGGCGGGTGCTGCGGGCCCACGTGCTGCGCAACGCGCTGCTGCCCGTCATCACCTTCGCCGGTATCCAGGCCGGGCAACTCGTCGGCGGCTCGATCCTGGTGGAGACGGTGTTCGCCTGGCCCGGCATTGGGCGCCTGGCCTTCGAGGCGCTGCTGGCCCGCGACTACCAGGTCCTGCTGGGCGTATTCTTCGCCACCTCCGTCATAGTGGTCGCCTTCAATCTCCTGACCGATCTGCTCTACGCCCTGGTCGATCCGCGCGTGGAGATGGCGTGATGGGGCTGCTGCGGCGCTTCGCGCGGCACCCGGGCGCGGTGGTGGGGAGTGCGGCGCTGCTGCTGGTGCTGATGGTCGCGCTGCTGGCGCCGGTGATCTTCCCCGGCAGCCCCTGGGACATGGCCGGCGCGCCTTTCTCCCCGCCGGGGGAGGACGGGATGCTGCTCGGCTCGGACAGCCTGGGGCGGGACGTGGCGGCCGGCATCGCCTACGGCGCGCGGGTGTCGCTGCTGGTGGGAGCGATCTCGACGGCGGTGTCGATCCTCATCGGCGTCGCGCTCGGGGCGCTTGCCGGCTATCTCGGCGGCGTGGTGGACGACGTGGTGATGCGCTTCACCGAGTTCTTCCAGACCATTCCCTCCTTCGTGCTGGCGATCCTGCTGGTGGCGATCTTCACGCCCTCCATCACCTCGATCGTCGTGGCCATCGCCATCGTGTCCTGGCCGCCCGTGGCGCGGGTCGTGCGGGCCGAGTTCCTGTCCCTGCGCGGGCGCGAGTTCGTCCAGGCCGCCGAGGTGCTGGGCAAGCGGCCGCTGGCCATCGCGCTGACGGACATCCTGCCCAACGCGCTCTCCCCCATCATCGTGCTGGCCTCCCTCAACACAGCGGGCGCGATCCTGTTGGAGAGCTCGCTCTCCTTCCTCGGCCTCGGTGACCCGAACCTCATGTCCTGGGGCTTCCTCATCGGCTCCGGCCGCTCCGTCATCCGCATCGCCTGGTGGATGAGCGTGTTTCCGGGCATCGCGATCTTCGTCACCGTGCTGGCGCTGAACCTCATCGGCGAAGGTCTGTCGGATGCGCTGAACCCGCGGCTGCGGAAGCGGGGCGCCGGATGAGCCTGCTGTCCGTCGAGAACCTCACCGTCGGCCTGCCGTCCGGTGGCGACCGGGTGAACGCCATTGAGGAGATCAACCTCGCCGTCGCGCCGGGGGAGATCCTCTGCGTGGTGGGGGAGAGCGGCTCAGGCAAGTCGATGACCGCCAACGCGGCCATGGGGCTGCTGCCGCCCGGCCTGCCCGTCCGCGCCGGCCGCATCCTGTTCGAGGGGCGGGACCTGCTGGCCATGCCGCCCGAGGCGCTGCGGCACCTGCGCGGCGCTCGCCTCGCGATGATTTTCCAGGAACCGATGACGGCTCTCAACCCGCTAATGCGCGTGGGCGACCAAGTCGCCGAGGCACTGCGCGTGCATGGCGCCGGCGCGGAGGCCGCGCGGCGGGTGCCAGAGCTGTTGGCGGCCGTGAACCTGCCCGACCCGGCGAGTCTCGCGCGCGCCTACCCATTCCGCCTCTCCGGCGGGCAGCGCCAGCGCGTGATGATCGCCATGGCGCTCGCGCTCGAGCCGGCGCTGCTGATCGCGGACGAGCCGACCACCGCGCTCGACGTGACGACGCAGATGCAGATCCTCACCCTCATCCGCGAGATCCAGGCCCGCCGCGGCATGGGGGTGCTGTTCATCACTCACGATTTCGGCGTGGTGGCCGAGATCGCGGACCGGGTGGCCGTGATGCAGCACGGCCGGATCGTGGAGAGCGGGCTGGCGGCCGAGGTGCTGAACGCCCCACGGCACAGCTACACCCGCGCCCTGATCGCCGCCGTGCCGCGCGGAGCGCCCTCAGCGCGGGAGCCGGTGCCGCCTGGCGCGCCGATTCTTGTGATGCGCGGCGTGCATAAGACCTACCACCGCGGGGGTGGCTGGTTCGGCAAGGGCCTGGCCGTGCAGGCCGTCCACGACGCCGACCTCGTGCTGCACCGGGGAGAGACGCTGGGCGTGGTGGGAGAGAGCGGCTCGGGCAAATCCACCCTGGCGCGCACCGTCGTGCGGCTGGTGCGGCCGGAGGCAGGGGAGATCCTGTTCCACGGCACCGACCTGCGCCCGCTGGGTCGGGAGGCCTGGATGCCTTTTCGCCGCCGTATCCAGATGGTGTTCCAAGACCCCTATGCCTCGCTCAACCCGCGTCGTTCCGTCGGCGAGGCGATCGCGGAAGGGCCGATCACCCATGGCACACCCCGCGCCGCCGCGCTGGAGCGCGCGCGGGACCTGCTGCGGCTGGTCCAACTCGACTCCGGCGCCATGGACCGCTACCCGCACGAGTTCTCCGGCGGGCAGCGACAGCGCATCGGCCTGGCCCGGGCCCTGGCGATGGAGCCCGAGCTGCTGATCGCGGACGAACCTGTCTCGGCGCTGGACGTTTCGGTGCAGGCGCAAGTGCTGGCGCTGCTGGCGGACATCCGCCGGCGCCTCGGGCTGACGATGCTGTTCATCACCCACGACCTGCGCGTGGCGGCGGAGATCTGCGACCGCGTGGCGGTGATGCAGCGCGGGGCCATCGTGGAGCAGGGACCGGCGGCGCAGGTGTTCGCGGCGCCGAGCCACGCCTACACGCGCGCGCTTCTCGACAGCATTCCGGGGCGGGGATGGCGGCCGCCTGCCTGATTCCGAAGTGGGCAGCCCTGCTGGGTCAGAAGAAGCTATGGCCGACCGGCGGATGGGTGGCATCATCGTCGGTTTATGCAACGGGTGGATGTTTTCCCATGACCTGAGCCGCTCTCTTGCTGTTTTCGATCAGAACACCAGCCTGATCGCGGTCGTCGAGTTGAGCGAGGCGAGTTGGCTGGTGGCTAGCCTGGTTCCTGGCGTGGACCGTCGGCCTTTGAAGAAGCTTACGCCTGATCCGGATGCGCTGCTGCGGCTCCTTGAGCGCTGGCAGGCGGAGGCAGTGAGGGCGGGCCAGACGATGGGACGGGTGACCCTCGCCTATGAGGCGGGCCGTGACGGGTTTTGGCTGGCGCGGTGGCTGCAGGCGCGCGGCATCGAGGTGCACGTCACTCACTCGACCAGCGTCGCGGTGTCGCGTGAGCACCGCCGGGCCAAGACGGGCCTCACCCAACATCGATGCTGGTGGCGAAGTCATCGCCCTGCCGCCAAGCCGCTCTCGGCATCTACTGGTAAGGCCAGGAACCGCGGCAAGATCGGGCTTGGTGAGCAGCCGAGCATGCGAACAAAAGGCTAATTCTGACTTCGCCACCAGCATCACTGCTGCTGCTGAGGAAATAAACCAGGAACGGGCAGGCTGGAGGACTACGCTGCTTTCGGGACGAGCATGACGTCATATCCCAGGTTGCTGAGGCGCTGGACCAGCTTGGAGGTGGAGCGCTTACGGGCGACTTGGTCGAGGTAGCCCTCGCCAAGGTCATCGCCTTCAAGGTGCGCAGGTGCATGCCGAGTAGGAAGCACTCATGCTCGCGCATGCGTCCGTCGAGTGCCGCCTCAAGCTCGGCGTGCTTGCGCCGCATCCGTCCGCGCGCCAAGCCGGCCATCTCGGCGGCGTTGTTCGTGCCCGTAGCGAGTGCTTCCAGCATGGTCATGCCAGAGACGCCGAACACGTCGCTGGCCACGCCGGACAGCTTGATGTTGGCGCCCTCTAGCAGCTTCAGCACACGGTTGCGCACCGCCGTCCGCGTCTCGATCAAAGTGCGACGGTGGCGCACCATCTCGCGCAGGTCGCGGATCGCAGGCGGCGGCACGAAGCTCCTGGCGGCCAGGCCGTGGCGGACCAATTGGGCGATCCACTCCGCGTCCTTCACGTCGGCCTTGCGGCCGGGCACGTTCTTGATGTGGTGGGCATTGCCGACAGTCAGGTCAAAGTGCCCTCCCAGCACGGCATACACCGGCTTCCAGTAAACGCCTGTGCTCTCCATGCCGATGTGGGTCACGCCATGCTCGGCCAGCCACGCCCGTAGCGCTTCCAGCTCACGTGTGGTCGTGCCAAAGGTCCGCAGCAGCTTCTGCGGCTTGCGCCCTGGCGCGCCGATCAGGACGCAGCGGACGACGCTGGCCTGATGGACGTCCAGGCCGGCGCAACGTTCAAGGAAAACCTCCATGGCCAGCACCTGTCATACGTGAACGGGGTGGCGGCCGTGACGCTGCAGGCAAAGTCAGAGACTGCTGATCGTGCTCGCCAAAGCTGGCGGCGACAAAGGATGGTGCCTGAGAACAGCGCGGACCAATCTGCTACACGGAGTTGGAACACCCAGTATCCATCGGCCTCTATGCGGCCACCGGAAGCAGAGATGGAGCCCCACCCGCCAGCCGACAACACAGGCCACCACTTCCTCACCATGATGGTGCGCGCCACGCGCGCGGTTGATCTGCTACGCGTGCTCGCCCGCAAGGACGGCGACAAAGGATGATGCCTGGGAACGGCGCGGACCGATCTGTTGGACGGGATCATGTCGCCCAGTGTTGTTCGACCTCCATGCGGCCACCATAGCGCAAGTAGAGCGTCATCCGCCCCACCCAACGAAGGCCCCGCATTTCCTACCTATGATGGTGCGCGCCACGCGCGCGGGTGATCTGTTGGGAACGGGCCTTTACGCGTCGCTACCGGCCTCAAGCACCTCAAGCGCGTCCGCAACGAGCCGGCACTCGTCAGCAGCGGCGCGGAGCGTTTTGAGGGCTTGGCCGAACAACAGTTTTTCAGCGCGGTCAGCCTGCTGGTCCAGTTCCTGGGCGCCGGTGCGATACGCCTCGGCCGTGCCACCGCGCTCCTGGGCAGCGTGGGCACGGGTGACGATTTGATCGGCGACAAGCCGTGTTTTCTCATAGAGGTGCACAACGGCGGCGAAGCGGCGAGCGGTGTCCTGGTTGGTTTGCATCGGCTTAACCCCAATACTGTTCACTTTGCGATCCGGATAGCGATGGCGATATCGACCCACGTC
>CAXTCN010000210.1:0-7848 GCA_964242575.1 uncultured Acetobacteraceae bacterium
TCCTGGTCAACAAACGCATGGCCAAGTCGCAGCAGATGCGCTGGTCCCGGCGCGGCGCCGACCTGCTGCTGCACGTCCGCTCTGCCGTCTGCAACGGCGCGCTCGGCTCAGGCTTCGGCTGGCTGTTCGAGACGGCACCCAGCTCAGCCCTGCAATGGGCGGAAACGGCGTAGTCCCCCCAAAGTTTGGACAGTCCCATCAGCGAGGCCGCGGCCCGGGCCTGCTCGAACGTCTCGGCGACGACCAGGGCGCTGGCCTGGTGGTAGTGCGCGATGTCCGGCCCGCCGAGCAGGGGCACCGTGTTGGCCCGGCCCTTGCCGAGCTTGCCGGCATTCTCGGCGGTGACGATGGCAAGCACGCCTGCGGCCGCCCGGGCGGCGCGCAGGTTCATGCCGATGACGCGTTCCTTCGCGATCGCCGCCCCCACCACGAAGCCGTAGGCCTGATCAGGCGCCACGTCGTGCCGTTCATAGGCATAAAGGGCCGTGCCCGTGGTCTTCAGCGGTCCCTCAATGCGCGAGAACGACTTGCCGACGACCCTCTGCTGGTCGATCGGATTGGTGGAGGCTGGCGTCTCAAACTTCATGGCGGGAGCTTCCGTGACAAGGGACGACCCGGAAGCCCCGGGCCACGAGAGCGGGAGGGACGGTTCCCCGGATCGCCGATCCGGGGAACGCTTCCCGTTCAGGCGACGGCGGGCAGCTTGTCGATCAGCTTGTCGAGGGTGATCGGGTAGTCGCGCACCCTGATCCCCGTGGCGTTGTAGATCGCGTTCGCCACCGCGGCACCCACGCCGCACAGGCCCAGCTCCCCGACGCCTTTGGCTTTCATCGGCGAGGAGATCGGGTCCACCTCGTCCAGAAACACCACCTCTTGGTGCGGGATGTCGGCGTGCACCGGCACCTCGTAGCCCGCCAGGTCGTGGTTGACGAAGAAGCCACGGCCCGTGTCCACCTCCAGCGCCTCCGTCAGCGTGGCGCCCACTCCCATCACCATGGCGCCGATCACCTGGGAGCGCGCGGACTTGGGGTTCAGGATGCGACCGGCGGCACAGACCGCGAGCATGCGGCGGATGCGGGTCTCACCGGTGAAGCGGTCCACCGCGACCTCCACGAAGTGGCCCGCGAACGTCGATTGCTGATACTTTTTCGACAGATCGCCGTACTCGATGGCATCGACCGCCACCAACTCGCCGTCTCGCGCCGCGTCACCAAGCTTGACGCGGCGGTTGCCCGAGCGCACCTCGCCATCCGCGAACACGATGTCGGTGGAGTTGAAGCCGTTCTTCTGCGCGACCATCTCCCGCAGCTTCGTGCAGGCGGCGTATACCCCGGCCGTGGAGTTGTTCGCACCCCACTGGCCACCGGACCCAGCCGAGGCCGGGAAGTCGGAATCGCCCAGCTTGACCACCACCTTGTCGAGCCCGACGCCCATCATCTCCGCCGCCGTCTGCGCGATGATGGTGTAGGTGCCGGTGCCGATGTCGGTCATGTCAGTCTCGACCGTCACGACGCCCTCGCCATTCAGCCGCACCCGCGCGCCCGACTTGGTCAGCTGGTTGTTGCGGAACCCGGCGGCGACGCCCTGGCCCACCAGCCAGCGCCCTTCCGTCACCGTGCCCGGCTTGGAATTGCGCTTGTTCCAGCCGAACCGCTCCGCACCCTGGCGCAGGCACTGCACCAGTTGCCGCTGGGAGAAGGGTCGCTCGGGATGCTCGGGATCGACCTGGGTGTCGTTGACGATGCGGAACTCGACCGGGTCCATCCCCAGCTTCTCCGCCATCTCGTCCATCGCGACCTCCAGCGCCATCAGGCCCGGCGCCTCGCCCGGCGCCCGCATGGCGTTGCCTTCCGGCAGGTCCAGCTCGGCCAGCTTCATCGCGGTCAGCCGGTTGGCACCGGCATAAAGCAGCTTGGTCTGTGATACCGCCGTTTCCGGCTTGCCGCCGGGCAGATTGCCCGAGGTGCTCTCATGCGCGATCGCGGTGATCTTGCCATCGCGGCCGGTGCCGATCCGGATACGCTGGATAGTGGCGGGGCGATGGGTCGAGTTGTTGGCCATCATCGGCCGGGTGAGCGCGAGCTTCACCGGGCGCCGGGCGGCCCGGGCCCCGATGGCCGCAAGCGCCGCGTCGGCGCGCACGAACAGCTTGCCGCCGAACCCGCCGCCGACATACGGCGAGTCCACGCGCACGTTCGCCTCGGGAATGTCGAGCGTCTTGGCGATGTCGCCCTTGGCCCAGTTGATCATCTGGTTCGAGGTCCAGATGGTCAGCTTGTCGCCTTGCCACGATGCGATGGTGGCGAACGGCTCCATCATCGCGTGGCTCTCGTCGGGCGTGGTGTAGGTGGCATCCAGCTGCACCGGCGCCGTCGCGAAGGCTGCCTCGAAGTTCCCGACCTGGTCCATGGGACCGGCCCCGCTGCCCTCACCGCTATTGGCGCCGACCGGCTTGGCGCTCGCGGCCTCCTTCTTCAGGTCGAACTTGCCCGGGGTCCGGGTGTAGTCCACGCGGATCAGCATGGCGGCGGCCCTCGCCTGCTCGAAGGTCTCCGCCACCACCACCGCGACCGCCTGGTGGTAGTGCTGGATCTCTGGACCGCCGAACAGCGAGGCGTAATTCATCCGGCCGAGACCAAGCTTGGGCACGTTCAGCGTGGTGACCACGGCGATCACGCCGGCCGCGGCTTTGGCCTCGTCCACGTGCATGGCATCGATGCGGCCCTTGGGGATCGCGGAGCCGACCACGTAGCCGTAGGCCGGGTTGGGCGCCACGTCGTGCCGTTCATAGGCATAGGGTGCGGTGCCTGTGGTCTTGAACTTGCCGTCGATCCGGTCGAGCGGCTTGCCGACGACCTTCAGCTGGTCGATCGGGTTGGTAGTGGCTGGTGTGTCGAACTTCATGTCTCAGGCCCTCGCTTCGGCCAGCACCGCGGCCAGGGTGCGGCCGACCAGCGGCACCTTGAATGCGTTGTCATGGGTGGGGTGGGCGCCGTCCATCAGCTTGTCAGCCACGGCCTTCGCACCACGCATCATCTCGGCCTCCGCCGCCTCAACGCGCCAGGGCCGCGGGGCCACGCCGCCGATCGCCACTCGGCCGCTGCCGTCCGGTTGCACCACCGCCGCAACGGACACCAGGGCGTAGGCATAGGAGGCCCGGTCCCGCACCTTGCGGTAGAACTGCTTGCCGCCCGCAGGCTTCGGCAGGGTCACGGCGGTGATGAGCTCGCCGAGCTCGAGCACGGTGTCCTGTTCCGGATGGTCGCCCCACAGCCGGTGGAAGTCACCGATGGCGATACGGCGGGTGGCGCCGTCGCCCTTCACTGTTTCGACCGTGGCGTCCAGCACGCGCATCGCCACCGCCATGTCGCCGGGATAGGTGGCGATGCACTTGTCGCTGGCGCCGATCACGGCCAGCGAGCGGCTGACCCCATCCAGCGCCGAGCAGCCGCTGCCGGGCTGGCGCTTGTTGCAGGCCTGGGCGGTGTCGTAGAAATAAGGGCACCGCGTGCGCTGCAGCAGGTTGCCCGCCGTGGTGGCCTTGTTGCGCAGCTGGCCGGAAGCGCCGGCCACGATGGCGCGGGACAGCACGCCGTAGTCGCGCCGCACCCGCTCGTCGGACGCCAGCGCGGTGTTGCGCACCAGCGCGCCGATGCGCAGCCCGCCTTCCGGCGTTGGCTCAATCTTGTCCAACGCCAGGCCGTTCACATCGACCAGGTGCTGCGGCACCTCGATCTGCAGCTTCATCAAGTCCAGCAGGTTGGTGCCGCCGGCGATGAACTTGGCGCCCGGGGTCCGCGCCACGGCGGCGGCGGCTTCGGCCGGGGTGGTGGCGCGCTCGTAGGTGAAGGGCCTCATGCGAACTCTCCTTTCACTTCGGTCATGGCTTCGAGGATGTTGGAATAGGCGCCGCACCGGCAGATGTTGCCGCTCATGCGCTCGCGCATCTCGTCGTTGGTCGCCTCCATCGGCGCCATCAAGTCGGCGGTGGCATGGCTGGGTACGCCAGCCTTGATCTCCGCCAGCACTCCCATCGCCGAGCAGATTTGGCCCGGCGTGCAATATCCGCACTGATACCCGTCGTGCTTCACGAAGGCGGCCTGCATGGGATTCAGCTTGTCGGGCGTGCCCAGGCCTTCGATCGTCGTGATCTTGCTGCCCTCGTGCATCACTGCGAGCGACAGGCAGGCGTTGATGCGCTGCCCGTCGGCGATCACCGTGCAGGCGCCGCACTGGCCGTGGTCGCAGCCCTTCTTGCTGCCGGTGAGCTGGATGTGCTCCCGCAACGCATCGAGCAGGGTGGTGCGGGTGTCGAGCGTGAGCTGCCGTTGCTGGCCGTTCACCTCCATCGTCACGGGCATCATGACCGGCGGCAGGGTTGCCGGCTGGGCGGTGGCGCCCTGCGCGACCGCTGGATTGCCGTCCGCGATCGTCATGCCGAGGCCCATGGCCGTTCCGGCGAGGACGACCCGCCGCGAGATGTTGGCTTCACCGATTGTGGACATGTCGTCGTTCCTCTCTCGTCGATACATGGCGATCAATGTATATGGGTCAGACGCCAGAGGGAGCATTCAAAAAATCAGCGTGGTTCAGAGTCCGCCTTTTTTGGATTACACAAGGCGCGCGGAAACCGTCGGCCTATGAAAGTCGGATTTCGGTTTGAAGGGCGTTGTCAGGTTGGCAGCGCCTGCTGGGCTGTGGCAGCCTTTCGGCCATGGCGCATGCTCCCAACCCGTATCGTGGCTTCCGCTACCCGGCCGAAGTGATCCAGCACGCCGTGTGGCTGTATCACTGCTTCAGCCTGAGCCTGCGTGACGTCGAGACGATCCTGTCCGCCCGCGGGATCGTGGTCAGCTACGAGACCATCCGCGAGTGGGGCCTGCGCTTTGGTCGGCAGTTCGCAAATGAACTGAAGCGGCGCCGGCCGAGGCCGGGCGACAAGTGGCACCTCGACGAGGTGTTGATACTGTCGTCGAATTCAGGCTGCCTGGGCCAGGGCTGCGAAGCGCGTCACGCGTGTCTTGGAGCGTGGCCGTCCATCCAGCCAATGCACCACCCTCGAGACGTTCATTGCCACCGCTGTGCAGGCTTGCTGCAGGCCAGTCTTGGCCAAGCCGATGTAGCGGCTCCGGCGCATGCCGAATGCGCGCACGCCCTGCGAGAGCGTGCCCTCTACCCCGGCCCGTCTGTGATAGCGCTCCACCCATGCCGGGTCTGTCATTCGCGCCCGCGCCGCATTCAGCGCTTCGTATTCCTCACGCAGGTGAGCGTGCACGGTGCGGCGCCCGCTTGACGCCGGCGTGCACATGGCCCTGGCAGGACACGCCCGGCAATCCCCACGGCTGAACAGGGCCTGGATGCGCGGGCTGCCGTCCGCGACGCGTATCGTGCGCCATGACACCGACGTCTTGCCCTGCGGGCACGTCACCCGCTCCCGGTCCCAGTCGATGGTGAAGTGCCGTAGGCCGTAGCCTTGCCCCACACGGCTCGACACACCCCGGACGGGTCCTTCGAGCGAAAGGCCATAGTCCCGCTGACTACTCGCCAGCAGTTCAGCATCGACATAGCCTGAGTCGACGAAGTGCTCCGCAGGGAGCAGCCCTTTTGCCGCCAGTTGCTCGTGGATCTCGGCTGTGCTCGTCATGTCCGGCTGCATGGAAGGGCAGGTCTTCACGTGCGTGATCAGGTGCGCGGCGTCGTCATCGCAGGTTTCGGTGACGTGGACCTTGTATCCTGTCCAGCCGAGTTGCCGCTTCATGCTGAAATGCGCTTCTGGGTCGTAAGGAGACTGCATCCGCTCAGCCACTGGCGGCAGCTCCGCGACACTGCGCCACCGCAGCCGCCCCTCGTCTCGCGCATAATGCACCCGCCACACGTCGCGCAGCGTTTGCAGCATGGACAGATCGCGAGCCGCCGCCGGCGCGGTTGGCCCATCCAAGGCATCAAGCAGAACGAACCCGTCCGCCCCGATCTCCAGGGCAAGGGCCTGCCGCTTCTCCTGGCCTTTGGGCAGGCGGTATTCCTCAATCCGCCGTCCATACCGCTCGAACCAGGCTGGCTGCACGATCCCACGCAGCCAGTCCGGCGCAGCTGCGGCCAGGTCGTCCAGCACGGCGCGAAGCGTTTCGGCCACCAGTTCGAGCAGGCGCAAGTCGTGCACGGCTGCCAACACATGCGTGCTGTCGGTGCGCTGCTTGCCCCGCGCCTTGACCAGGCCGCGCGCCTTGAAGCGCTCAAGCATCCTGTCCAGCAACAGGTGCTCCGCCCCGCCAGCAACAAGGCGCGCGCGGAACTCCGTCAGCACGCTGAAGTGGAACCCCGGGTCGGTCAGCTCGAGCCCGAGCGCATACTTCCAGTCAATGCGCGCGCGCACGGCGTCGGCGGCCTGCCGGTCGCTGAGATGCTCCAAGAACTGGAACACCGTGACCAGCGCCAGCCGCCACGGCGCAAGACCCGGCTGACCCCGGGCGGGGTAGAGCTTGCGGAAGTCCTCGTCATCGTAAAGAGCACTGAACTCGTCGCGCAGCCGCGTGACCACCGTGCCCTTGGGAAAGGCCGCGCAGGCCACGCGCGCGGTCTCAGCAGGAACCTCGCCAATCGGCTCAGGATGCAGACTCATAGATCACCTCCGGGGCAATCCTAACCTGCAGCCTGAATTCGACGACAGTATCAGGTGTTCATCCGCATCAGCGGCAAGCAGCATTATCTCTGGCGGGCGGTGGACCAAGACGGCCATGTGCTGGACATCCTGGTGCAGAGCCGGCGCAACACGAAGGCGGCCAAGCGGTTCTTCCGCAAGCTGCTGTGCGGCTTGCAATATGTGCCTCGGGTGATCGTCACCGACAAGCTCAAGAGCTACGCGGCGGCGAAGCGCGAGTTCCTGCCCCATGTCGAGCACCGGCAAAGCAAATACCTGAACAACCGGGCCGAGGTGTCGCACCAGCCGACACGCCGACGAGAGCGGCAGATGCAGCGGTTCAAATTAGCGCGCCACGCCCAGCAGTTCCTGTCGACCCACGCCCGCATCCACAACCACTTCCAGCTCCGCCGCCATCGCCTCACCGCCGACCAGCACCGGACCGCCCGCGACGCCGCTTTCCGCACCTGGCGTGAGGTCGCCGCGGTTGCTGATGTCGCATAGGCACCGAAGCCGGCCTGAGGTCATCGACACCCTCCGCCCGTCACCCTGACAACACCAGCGCGAGGACAGTCGCAGGGCTTCCCCCGAGCATGGGGATAGGCTGGCCAAGGCCGCCGAACGTCGCCGAAACCGGTATCCCGTGCCGGAGGCCGCGCTGCCATGGCGGCAAAAAGCCCGAAGGCCAATCTCTTGATCGGCTATTACCCCAAGGTCGCCGATGGCCAGATGCGTCGGATCGTGCGCTTCGTGAAGTGGTTCTGCCGCTCCCGCACCTCATGGAGCCTGCCGGGCGGCATGGTCGTGTCTGCTCTTGTCGCTGAAGTGTACCATCCCGACCCAGGCCGCGACGATCGGTCACTCTCCGAGACGCTGTCGGCGCTGAAGATCCGCCTCGACGCTTACTGCCAGGTCGCCAATCCGATCAACGGATCGCCCGCCCTCACGGACAACGAGGAGGTGCCGCACCAGGTCGAACGCTTGCGGGATAATCTTGGCACCGCGATCAGCCGCCTTGCCATTCTGTTCGATGCAGGGAACTGCACCCGCGAGAAGGCACGCTCGGCCTGGGACTGGGTGTTCAATCACACCTTCTGGGGCGAGAAGGAGGCTCTGGAGAAGAGCCTGGCCGAAGACATTGCGAATGTGGCTACCGCTTAGAGCCTGTTTGACTATGCTGCCATGTATTCGGGGCGGTGATAGGCACGCAG
>CAXTCN010000211.1:0-7838 GCA_964242575.1 uncultured Acetobacteraceae bacterium
TCGCCGACCACGCGGTAGTACCACATCCAGGCCTCGGGGTTGATCGGCTCCCCCACGCTGCCCAGCACCCGGAGCGACTTGCGCGACGTGGACTTCACCGGACCCTCGCCTTCGCGCATCAGGCTGCGGATGGCGGTCGGCGCGGTGTAGAAAATGTTGACCTGGTGCTTGTCCACCACCTGCCAGAACCGGCTGCTGTCGGGGTAGTTGGGAATGCCCTCGAACATCAGCGTGGTCGCGCCGTTCGAGAGCGGGCCATACACGATATAGGTGTGCCCGGTCACCCAACCCACGTCGGCGGTGCACCAGTAAACTTCACCCGGCTGGTAGTCGAACACCACTTCATGCGTGTAGCTGGCCCAGACCATGTAGCCGCCAGTGGTGTGCACGACCCCCTTCGGCTTGCCGGTGCTGCCGCTGGTGTACAGGATGAACAGCGGGTCCTCGGCGTTCATCTCCTCGGGTGCGCACTCCTCGCTTTCGGCGGCGATCAAGGTGGTGTAGTCGTGGTCCCGCCCCTGGATCATTGGCACGTCCCCGCCGGTGACGCGCACCACCACGACGGCCTCGATGCTGGGGCAGGTCTTGAGCGCCACGTCCGCGTTCGCCTTCAGCGCCACGCGCCGCCCGCCGCGCCGCCCCTCGTCGGCGGTGATCAGCACCGTGCTCTCGCAATCCTGGATGCGGTTCGCCAGGCTGTCCGGGGAGAAGCCCCCGAACACGATTGCGTGCACCGCGCCGAGCCGCGCGCAGGCCAGCATCGCCACCGCCGCCTCGACCACCATCGGCAGGTAAATCGTGACCCGGTCGCCCCGCTTCACGCCCAGGCCTTTGAGCGCGTTGGCCAGGCGACACGTCTCGGCGTGCAACTCTCGGTAGGTGACGCTGCGGCTCTGGTTGGGATCGTCCCCCTCCCAGATAATGGCGACCTGGTCCGGACGCTCCTGTAAGTGCCGGTCAAGGCAGGTGGCGGAGGCGTTCAGCGTGCCGTCCTCGTACCAGCGGATGCTGACGTCGCCCTCGAAGCTGGCGTTCTTGGCGCGGGTGGGACGCCGCATCCAGGCGACGCGGCCGGCCTGTTCGGTCCAGAACGCCTCCGGGTCCCGGGTGGCGTGTTCCGACATGGCGCGATGCTGCTCGGCCGTGACATGCGCGTGGGACGCGATCTCCGGACGCACCGGATAAAGTTGGTCAGACATTTGCTTCCTCCGCGCTTTAGTCTTGGCCGGAATTCTACAGCCCGGCGTCCTCGGGCACTAGTATCACCCCATCCTCAATTCGCACCGGAACCGATTCGAGCCGGTCGCCCACGCAAGGGCCGCGCAGGCAAACCCCGTCCGCGATGCCGAACTGCGCCCCATGCGTCGCGCACACGATGACGGCGCCGTCCGCCGACAGGAACCGATCCGGCGCCCAGTCCAGCGCGGTGCCGATATGCGGGCACACGTTTACGTAAACGAACACCTCCGTCCCGCGCCGCACCGCGAACAGCCCGGTGAACCCGCCCGGCGCAGGCCCGAACCCGCGCGCGGCGCCGTCCGCGATCTCGTCCACTCGGCACAGCGCGCGCATTAGCCCGCCAGCCGCAGGATGTGCGCCCACTCGGCGTCCCGCACCGGGCTGACCGACAACCGCGACAGCTTCATAAGCGCCATCTCGGCCAGCGCCGGGTCCGCCCGCATCTCTTGCAACGACACCGGCCGCGGCAGGCGCGCCACGGTGCGCAGGTCCACGGACACCCACGGGCCGGCATCGGCAGTCGGGTCGGGGTAAGCCTCCCGCGTCACCTCGACGATGCCAACGATCTCCTTGCCGATGTTGGAGTGGTAAAAGAACGCCCGGTCCCCGAGCCGCATGTTCATCAGGTTCAGCTTGGCCTGGTGGTTGCGGACGCCGGTCCAGGGTTCGGTGCCGTTCGCCATCTGATGGTCCCAGCCGAACACGTCCGGTTCGGACTTCACCAGCCAGAACGCCATCAGCCCACGACGCTGCCATCCCGCAGCACGGTGCGGAAGCCGCGGATGATGGTGCTCTCGAACAGCCCGGCCTTCGCGTAGGGATCGGCGGCGGCGAACCCCTCCGCCGCTGCCCGGTCCGGCACGTCCACCACCAGCAACGAGCCGCATGGCCGCCCATCGGTGTCGAGCATGGGGCCGCCATGCACCACGCGGTCGCCATAGGTGGTGAGATACGCCAGGTGCGTTGGCCGCGTCGCGAGCCGGAGGTCGAGGCTGGCTGGCCGGTCGGTGCAGATTATCGCAAACAGCATGAAACTTCTCCCCTGGCGGCGCACAGTATGCCATGGTGGGACGCCTTCAAAGCGGCGCAACCCGTGCTATGTTGAGACCGTGGACGCCACCGCACTCCCCGCGCGCCAGCCGCGCAGCCTGCACCGCTTCGCCAATCCGGGCCGTTTCCTGCGGCTGGCCGGGCGGTTGCAGCCATGGCTCACGGTGCCTGCCGTCGTTCTGACCGCGGTGGGCCTGGCCTGGGGGCTGTTCCTGTCTCCAGCCGACTGGCAGCAGGGCGACGCGGTCCGCATGATCTATGTGCACGTCCCGTCCGCCTGGCTGGCGTCGGCGGGATACCTGGGCCTGGCGCTCGCGTCACTGGCATCTCTAGTCTGGCGGCATCCGTTGGCGGACCTGGCGGCGGTCGAGATCGGCCCGGTCGGCGCGGCGTTCACCGCGGTGTGCCTGGCCACCGGCAGCCTGTGGGGCAAGCCAATGTGGGGCGCGTGGTGGGTGTGGGACGCGCGGCTCACCTCCGTGCTGGTGCTGTTCTTCCTGTATGTGGGCCACGTGGCCTTGGTGCGCGCCTTCGATGACCCCGTGCGCGGCTACCGCGCCGGCGCTATCCTCGCCTTGGTCGGCGCGCTGAACCTGCCCATCATCAAGTTCAGCGTCGATTGGTGGAACACCCTGCACCAGCCCGGCACCATCAAGCTGACCGGCGCGCCGGGCATGCACGTCGGGATGCTATGGCCGTTGCTGGTGTGCGTGCTGGGCTTTACGCTGGCGTTCGCCGCCATCGTGGTCGCGCGGTTGCGGGCGGCCGTGATGGAGCGGCGCATCCGCGGCCTGTTGCTGGCGCAGGCGGAGCGCGCGTGACGCACCTGCCCTACATCGTCGCCGTGTATGCGCTTGGCGCCGGCGTGCCCATCGCGTTCGGGATTGCCGTCTGGCGTCGCCTTGGCGTGGCGCGGCGTCGGCTGGCGGCGCTGGACCCACGGATGGAGCAACGCACATGACCCGCAAGCGCCGCCGCCTCTATGTCGTGCTGGCCTGCGGCCTAGGGCTCGGCTCCGCCGCGGCGCTCGGGCTGGCGGCGTTCAGCGACAACCTGGTGTTCTTTGTCGCCCCCTCGGACTTGGCCGCGCACGTGGCTGGCCCGGGTGCGGTCTCGCCGGGCCGTACGCTGCGGTTGGGCGGGCTGGTGGAGGCCGGCAGCATCCAGCGCGGCCAGGAGCGTGGGGTGCCGACCGCGCGGTTCCGCATCACCGACGGCCGTGCCTCAATCGACGTGGCCTATAGCGGCATCCTACCGGACTTGTTCCGTGAGGGGCAGGGCGCGGTGACGCTCGGCACCTTGCTCCCCGACGGCTCGTTCCGCGCGCAGGAGGTGCTGGCGAAGCACGACGAGACCTATATGCCGTCCGACGTGGCGGAGGCGCTGAAGCGCACCGGCCAGTGGCGTCCGGAGGACGGGCCGCCGCCGCCGGCCGCGACCTGGAACACCTTGAACGCATCACCGGCAAAGGCAGGCGGATGATCCCTGAACTCGGCCATTTCGCGCTGGCGCTCGCATGTGCCTTGGCGTTCGCGCAAACAGTGTTGCCAATCTGGGGGGCGCACCGTTCCGATGCGCGCCTGATGGCCGCCGCCCCGGCGCTTGCGGTCGGACAGTTGCTGGCGCTCGGCACCGCGTCCCTGGCGCTGGTGTGGGCCAGTGTCGCCGACGACTTCTCCGTGCTGAACGTGGCGGAGAACAGCCATACGCTGAAGCCGCTGCTGTATAAGGTCACCGGCGCGTGGGGCAACCACGAGGGTTCGATCCTGCTGTGGGCGCTTATCCTCGCGCTGTGCGGCGGCGCGGTCGCGCTGTTCGGGCGCGGGCTGCCGTCGGTGCTGCGGTCGCGGGTCATTGGCGTGCTGGGCGGCACGTCGGTCGGGTTCCTGCTGTTCGCGCTGCTGGCGTCCAACCCGTTCAACCGGATTTGGCCGCCGCCGCTCGATGGCCGCGACATGAACCCGTTGCTGCAGGACGCCGGCCTCGCGTTCCATCCGCCTATCCTATACGCGGGCTATGTCGGCTTCGCGGTGCCGTTCGCCTTTGCGGTGGCGGCGCTGCTGGAAGGCCGGATCGACGCCTCCTGGGGCCGCTGGGTCCGGCCATGGACCCTGGCAAGCTGGTGCCTGCTGACCATGGGCATCGCGCTCGGCTCCTGGTGGGCCTATTACGAACTTGGCTGGGGCGGCTTCTGGTTCTGGGACCCGGTTGAGAACGCCTCCCTTCTGCCGTGGCTGACCGGCACCGCGCTGCTGCACTCCGCCATCGTTGTGGAGAAGCGCGAGGCGCTGAAGGTGTGGACCGTGCTGCTCGCCATCGGCACTTTCTCCCTGTCGCTTGGCGGCACGTTCCTGGTGCGGTCCGGCATCCTCAACTCCGTGCACTCCTTCGCCAACGACCCGACGCGCGGCGTGTTCATCCTTGGGCTGCTGGCGCTGGTGATTGGCGGGTCGTTGCTGCTGTTCGCGTTCCGCGCCCCGGTGCTGGCGCCGGGCGGGCTGTTCGCGCCGGTGTCGCGTGAGGGCGCGCTGGTGCTGAACAACATCCTGCTGTGTTCCATCGCCGCCGTCGTCATCACCGGCACCTTGTACCCGCTGGTAGCCGACATGGCGTTCGGCGCCAAAATCTCGGTCGGCGCGCCGTTCTTTAACGCCACTGTGCTGCCGCTCTGCGTTCCGGTGTTCGCCGTCATGGTGCTGGCGCCCGGCATGGCTTGGAAACGCGCGGCGCTCGCTCCGGCGTTGATGCGGCTGTGGTGGGCGGCGCTGGCGGCGCTCGCGGTCGGTCTCATCAGCGCGCTCGGCCCGGCGCGCGGGTTGCCCGCCTTGGCGTTCGGCGCGGCGGCATGGCTGATCCTGGGGTCGCTGGCTGAAATCGTCGAGCGCACCCGGCTGTTCCGCCTGCCGCTCAGCGACAGCCTAGCCCGGCTGCGCGGCCTCCGTCTGGCGACGTTCGGCACCACGCTCGGCCACGCCGGCATGGGCGTGCTGGTCGCGGGCGTCGCCGGCATGTCGCTGTCCACGCAAAGCATCGTCCTGTTGAAGCCCGGCGAGAGCGCGCAGTCCGCCGGCTACACCTGGACGCTGGACGGTATGCGGGACGACGTTGGCTCCAACTATGCCGAGCGGATCGCGACGATGCGCGTGCTGCGGGACGGTGTCCTGGTGGCCCGGCTGGAGCCGGCGCGCCGCACCTTCCCGGTGCAGCGCATGACCACGACCGAGGCTGCCATCAGCACCAATGGCTTCGCCGACATCTACGCGGTGCTCGGCGAGGAACGGGACGGCGGCGCGGTCATGCGGCTGCACTACAACCCGTTGGCGCCGTGGATTTGGCTGGGTGCGCTGATTATGGCGGCAGGCGGCGGGTTGTCGCTGCTGGACCGCCGCGCCCGGGTTGGCGCGCCGGCCCGCGCCAAGGTCCGTCCCGGCAGCGCCGTCGCCTGACATGATCGACCGCCGCCGTGCCCTGTTGCTGGCGCCGTTCGGAGTGGCGGCGCTGGCGGGCGCTGGGTTCTTCACCGTGCTCGACCGCATGCAATCCGGCAGCTTCGACCCGAAGGGCGTGCCGAGCCAGCTTATCGGCCGCCCGGTCCCGGAGTTTGCGTTGCCGGCGCAGGAGCCGGGCGAGGGCTTCTCCAGCGCGGACCTGCAAGCCGCCAACCGCCCGGTGCTGCTGAACTTCTTCGCCAGTTGGTGCGTGCCCTGCATCATCGAGCATCCGGAGCTGATGGCGCTGTCCCGCGGCGGCTTGCCAGTGTGGGGCATCGCTTACAAGGACACCGTTGCCGCCGCATCCGGCTTCCTGGCCCGGCACGGCAACCCGTTTGCCCGCGTGGCGCGCGACGCGCCGGGCCAGGTCGCCATCGACTTCGGCGTGTATGGCGTGCCTGAGAGCTACTTGATCGACCGTGGCGGCGTGGTGCGCTGGCGCTATGCCGGGCCGCTGACGCCGCAGGTGGTTATCGAGCAGTTGCGGCCCTTGCTGAGCCGTCTTGCATGATCCGCGCGCTGGTTCTGCTGGTGGCGCTGTCCGGCCCTGCATGGGCAGTGTCCGACCCGGCCGAAATGCTGCCGAACCCGACGGCGGAGGCGCGCGCCGAGGCCATCGGCCGCCAGCTCCGCTGCCTCGTGTGCCAGAACGAGAGCATCGAGGACAGCAACGCCGATCTGGCACGGGACCTCCGTCGCATGGTCCGCGTCCGCATCGCCGCCGGCGACACGGACGAGGCCGCCACCAACGCCATCGTGTCCCGTTACGGCGACTTCGTGCGCCTGCGCCCCCCGGTGAACGCCCTCACCGCGCTATTGTGGGCCTCTCCCGTCGTGGCGGTCCTGGCTGGGCTTGGTTTCGCGCTGTGGTCCCGCCGCCGTCCGGTGCCCGCCACGCCGCTGTCGGAGGCCGAGCGCGCCCGCTTGGCTGACCTGACCGGCCCATGATCTGGCTGGCGCTGCTTTTGCTGCTAGCGGCGGCGCTCGCGCCGTTGGCCTTGGTGCTGCGCCGACGCGCCAGCGCGCAAGGGGGCCGGGACCCGGCGATTGCGTTGCACCGCGGCCAGCTTACGGAACTTGACCGGGACCTGGCCGAGGGCCGCATCCTGCCAGCCGAGCACGCGACCGCGCGTCTTGAGATACAGCGCCGTTTGCTGGCGGCGGCGGACCAGGCGGAGCGGCCCGCCAACGCCGGGTCGAACCGGCCCTTGCTGGCGACGCTGGTTACAGTGCCGGTGCTGTCCCTAGGCCTCTACTTGATCGGCGGGCAGCCCGGCCTGCCTACGTTGGTTGGTGATGGGCGCGAGGCCGCCGGCCTAGCCCGGCAAATGGAGGAGGCCGCGCTGATCGAGCAGTTGCGGGAGCGCTTGGCCGCCATGGACCCCCGCACGGATCAGGCACGGCAGGGCTATGTGCTGCTGGGCAACGTCGAGGAGTCCCGCGGCAACGACGCCGCCGCCGCCGAGGCATGGCGCACGGCGTTGGCGGGCCGGTTCGACGCCGCCTTGGCTGCCCGCACGGCCGAGGCCGCAATCCGTGCAGAAGGGGGCATGAGTGCCTCAAGCGCTGCGTTATTTCGCCGTGCACTGGCCGCCGCTCCGCCGGATGCGCCCTGGCGCGCCGCAGTGGAGCAGCGCCTGGCGCAGGCGCGTTAGAGTGCTGGTGACGCTACAATGTTGCATCTACATGCATGACGGCCGATTGTTTATGGTCCAGGCACAATCAACGCCGCGAAGTGTGAGAGCGGTCCTTAATAATGTGCTGTAAGCGATTGTTTCATTAAGAACAGAATGTTCGGATTCTGTCATGATACTGACATTAACGTTTGATTAAGTTGTTTTTAACAGAAATTTATCTTGGACTCCGGCGTGGCCGCGTACATTTTGCGGCGGTGCAGTGCAACATCCTGTTGCCGCGCTTCCTGATTTAAGAGGACAAAAATGCCCGAACTCAATAAGCAGCAAGACAACGCCAGCAAGCCGCAGGACATCCGGCAGGCGAGTGCCGCGACGGACGCGGCGGTGCGCCGTGGCACGGAGGCGGTGCAGCAGAGCAGCC
>CAXTCN010000212.1:0-7828 GCA_964242575.1 uncultured Acetobacteraceae bacterium
GCTGGATCAACGGCTTGTACTATGCCCGCCAACCCTTATGAATTTTCCAGGCTAGCAACCGTGCCAGGGCCAAGCAGTTGACCCGATTGGACCAGCACGCTCGTGCTTTCATTGCTTTGTCGCCCTTCCTCGTGATCGCTTCTTCGGACAAGGATGGGCGCGGCGACGCGACGCCGCGTGGCGATGCGCCTGGATTCGTTGCGGTGCTTGACGATACCACCCTCCTTGTCCCCGACCGGCCGGGCAACCGGCGTGTGGACACGATGCTGAACGTGGTGGAGAACCCGCGTGTCGGGCTGCTGTTCCTGGTGCCTGGCATCAATGAGACGCTGCGGATCAACGGTCCTGCCCGTTTCACTCACGACTTGGAATTGCTCAAGCCGCTTGCGGTGAATGGCAAGGACCCTGTTGCCGGCCTGCTTATAGACACTGAGGAGGTCTATTTTCATTGCGGCAAGGCGTTGATTCGTTCGAACCTTTGGGACCAGGACGCCAAAGTGGAGCGTTCCCAGTTCCCGTCGCTCGGCCGCATTCTTGCCGATCAGGTCGGCGGCACAGGGGTTGCCGAATCCGAGCGGTCCATTGAGGAGGGCTATCGCACCAAGCTCTACTGAGGGCTACGCAGAACCGTTCACGCCGGCACGTATGCGGCCACTGTCCATGTTGGTTGGTTTGACGGACACTTAGGAACAACTATTGAGGGCGTGCATAGCCGTGTTCTTCCACTAAACCACTATCCGGGCCGGTCGTCGCTTCCTTCCATTCGATCTGATGTAAGACCCGGAACGTGGCGGCTCTTCCCGATCGAGCGGAGGAGCCGCCACAGCCTACCGTCGATGGCGGCGAGACCGAGGCCGATGAGGGCCATGCCAGCCAAGTGCCGAGTGCCCAGCCGTTCGCCGAGGAAGAGGAAGCTGAGCAGGATGGCGCTGATCGGGATCAGGAAGGTGACGAGCGCGATGCCGGTCGCCCCCGCCGCGGCCAGCACTCGGAAGAAGATCACGTAGGCCAGCGCCGTGCTGGCGAGGGCGAGACCCGTGACCGCTGCCCAGGTTGCGGCATGCGGCGGTGCCAGCGCCCATGGCCGGTCCAGCAGCAGGGCGAGCGGCAACACCAGCACCGTGCTGGCAGAGAGCTGTCCGCAGGCGGAGACGAGCGGATCGAGACCGAGGACGCGAAACCTGCGCCCCCACACGCCGGCGAAGGCATAGGACAGCGCGGCCCCCAGCACGGCGACCTCGCCCCACACACCTCCGCCGAACGAACGCACGGCGTCCGGTCCGATCATGGCCGCCACTCCAGCAATACCGAACAAGATGCCGAGTAACCGGCCGCCGGTGGCTTTCTCGTCATGGGTGAGCAGGTGCGCGACGATAACGGTGAACAACGGCGTCGTCGCATTCAGGATCGAGGCAACGCCGGAGGCGATGTGGGTCTGCCCCCAGAAGATCAGGCCGAAGGGCACCAGGTTGTTGAGCAGGCCCATAACGGCGAAGGCGCCCCAGGCCTGTGCGCTAAGCGGTATTCGCCGGCCCGTGAGCGACACGACCAGTTGCAGCGCGAGGGCGGCCAGGCCGACGCGGGCCAGAACAAGCGTCAGCGGCGGCAGCTCGGCGACCGCGACCTTGGCGAAGAAGAACGAGCCGCCCCAGAGCACGGACAGGAGGGCCAGCAGTGCCCACTCCACCCGGCCCATGCGGGGCAGCGTGGGTGAGGCTACCGCGGTCAATAGGCTGCCACAGCAGCGGGCAGCGGCAGGATCGCCTGTCGGGGGTTCGCCGATGTCATCGTCCCGCGCTCGTGCGCGAGCAGCCAGCGCTTACGCTCGATACCGCCGCCGTAGCCGGTGAGGTCGCCCGAGCTGCCCACGACGCGGTGGCAGGGGACGACCAAGTTGACGGGATTGCGTCCGTTTGCCGCGCCCACTGCGCGCGCCGCTCCCGGTATGCCGAGGCGGCTGGCGATCTCGCCGTAGCTGCGAGTCTGCCCGGCCGGGATCTCTCGCAGTGCTGCCCAGACCCGGCGCTGGAACAGCGTGCCGCCGCCGTCCGCCGGCATCCGGTCCAGCGCAGCTAAGTCGCCGGCAAAGTAGGCGCGGACCGCGGACGCGAAGCCCTGCGGATCGTCGGCTTCCCTCAGTGTCACGTCCGGGCCGAATCGGGCGCGCAACAAGCGTATCAGCCGTTCTTCCGGTGCCCCGAAGTCGAGCGCCAACAGGCTGTGCCCATCCGAAACGAGCAGCACCGGACCGATGGGTGCCGGCGCTGCCTCGACGCGGGCGAGCAGGATACGGGGCGGGTTCACGCAGCAGCTTTCGATGCTGCCACGGGCCGCGCCGTGGTTCCCGACGCCCACAGGTGCATGGCAGCGTAGGCGCGCCAGGGCCGCCATGCTTCGGCACGGGCAAGCAGGCCAGCCGCACTCGGCCGCACCCCGTCAAGCCCTGCCGCGGCACGCAACAGGCCGAGGTCGCTGGCCGGAAAGGCATCGGGTTCGCGCATTGCGCGCATGGCGACGTAGTGCGCCGTCCACGGGCCGATGCCGGGCAGGGTAGTGAGGCGTTGGACCATAGTTCCTAAGTCGCCCCGAGGGTGTAGCAAGGTCGGGTCAGCGCTGACCGCGGCGGCCAAGGCGGACACCGCAACGGCGCGGGATCGGGGCAGCCCGATCCCTTGCAAGTCGGCGCCGGCCAGGACTTCCGGGCCGGGGAACACGCAGGCGAGGCCGGGCAGCTTTGCCTCGTCGGGCAAAGGCTCGCCGAACCGCGCGACCAAGCGGCCCGCGAGCGTAGAGGCGCCAGCAACACTGACCTGCTGACCCAGGACGGCGCGCACCGTCAACTCGAACGGGTCCCATGCTCCCGGCACGCGCAATCCCGATTGCGCGGCCACGAGCGGCGCGAGCAGCGGGTCATGCTCAAGTTCCGTGCTGATCGCTTCGGGATCAGCGTCCAAGTCGAACAAGCGACGTAGCCGGGCGGCGGCAGGTGCCAAGCCCGACACGTGCGGCAACCGGAGCCGCGCGGCCAGATGGCCGACGCCGGAATTGGGCAGCCACACCTCGATGGTGCCCACGCTGCCGTCGTCCAGCCGCACAGTTCGCCTGTACGTTCCTTCCTCGACGGCCTCAACGCCGGGGATCGCGCGTGTGGCGAGAAAAGCGAGCAGAGCAGGCCAGTCCAGTGGCGGTGCGAAAGGCAGGCGCAACGTGATGCCTTCCCTGTCTGTAAGCACGCGGGCCGCTGCCGGACGGCGCAGCATTCTGGGCGGCCGACCGAAGGTGCGGCCCATAACGGCGTTGAAGCGGCGGATGCTGCCGAAACCCGATGCGTGGGCCACCGCGGCAAGCGGCATGTGCGTTTCGGCAATGAGCTGACGGGCGAACAGCACGCGGCGGGCGCTGGCGACGGCCAGCGGCGAGGCGCCGACGTGCTCGGCGAACAGACGGCGTAGGTGGCGTCCACCCACGCCAAGCCGCGTTGCCAGCGCCTCTACGTCCGCGCCGTCCCCGTCCAGAGCGCCCTCTGCGATCAGCGCGAGCGCGCGGGAGACGCTCGCGGCGGTACCGCGCCAACCCGCGAGGCCAGGCGCCACTTCGGGGCGACAGCGCAGGCAAGGGCGGAAGCCGGCGGCGTGCGCGGCACCCGCGGACGCATGGAAGGTGCAGTGCTCGGGCTTGGGCGTGCGCGCAGGGCAGATAGGTCGGCAATAGATGCCGGTGGACAGCACGCCGACGTAGAAGCGGCCGTCGAAGCGCGCGTCGCGGGCGCTCAACGCGCGATAAAGGATAGCGTGATCGAGGGCAGCGGCGGAACCTACGTGCATGCGCCTACCCTCGCGCGCCCGATAGCGGTTGTCTGGCCGTTTCCGGACCTCAATGGCGACCCGGCACGCAGCACGTCATGCCGCTACAGGTACGCAACCCGGGTGCGGCTTGCGGACACGCTCGGTCGAGGCAGGGTGCCGCGCCAGGCACTCGGCGGGGCGGACGGGACGGCGGACCAGCTCGCCGCCGCAGTTCGGGCACTTCCCACCAAGCACGCCGTTGGCGCAGCCGCGGCAGAACGTGCATTCGTAGGAGCAGATCACCGCGTCCGGGGAAGCCGGCGGCAGGTCCCGATCACAGCACTCGCAGTTGGGACGGAGCTGGAGCACGAGCGGTCCTTTAGCACGCGGGCGTTCACGGTAATGCCTGCGTGGTGGCTTGAGATTAAAGCGTCGTTCGGGATAGAGGCAGGCTGAACCGACTGTACCACTTCGTCAAACGACCAACACACCAAGTGCAACGCCTGGACTTCGTTTGACCGACACTGCTCACGTTGAGCGTCAAACAAGGTTTTCTGAGTGACGGCCTGTGAAAAGAGTGTTGGGCCGGCGCCGCTACCCGACGGCTCGCCCGCCCACAAGGGTCAGGACTGGCGCGTGGCGATCTGACTGACTTGCTCGGTGTGTCCCGTTCCGCCCTGCAGCCTTGGCTGCGTAGAGTGCGCGATCCGCGGCGCGCACCAGCTTATCGCCACGGATGGTCCCACGATCCGGTTTGACCGAAGCAACCCCGATGCTCACCGACACCTGGCCGTGCGGACTGCCAGCGTGCCGCATCTGCAGCGCAACGATGTTGGCTTGGATGGCGTCTGCGACAGCCATCGCTCCGGCTTCATCGGTTCCAGTCAACAGCACGGCGAACTCCTCGCCACCGTAACGCACCCTGACGTCGCTCGGCCGCTGTACCACGGAGCGTATGGCAGACCCGATCGCGCGCAGACAGTTGTCGCCCGCCGGGTGGCCATAGCTGTCGTTGTAAGCCTTGAAGTGGTCGGCATCAATCATCAGCAAGGCAATCGACGTGTGGTCCCGAATGGCACGCCGCAGCTCACGGTCGAGCGCCTGATCGAAGTAGCGCCGGTTGCCAAGCCCGGTGAGCGCGTCCAGTAGCGCAAGCTCCCGCAGGTGAACCATCGATCGCATTTCCGCGCGCTCCTTCATGAGTGCCAGAACCAGGAAGGCTATGCCGGTCGTGTGCAGCAGCGCCTCAAGCAGCATGACCGACAGAAGCTCGGCCGAGTGTGCTGCGCTACCCGGCGCGCCGAACGCAACAGCCGCGGCTCGTCCGCCATGAATGCCTGCATGGAGGAGCAACAGGCCGATCGCGGCCTTTCGGGCGCGGAGCGGCTCCTCTCGGCCGCGCCATAGCTCGAAGGCTGTAGCAAGGGTGTATGCGGTGCCGATGGCGGGGGCGAGCACGACCTGGGTTAGGTCCGTGGCGCCCAGTGACGACGCACCAAGCGCCAGCCAAGCCACTGGGCCGCCCAGGACGATTGCGGGCTCGGGATGGCGACCAGAGAACACCCGGGCGCCGGTCCACGAAAGGGCTGTGCCGAGCAGGATCATCGCAGTTCCGGCCAGACCTGCACCTGGGCCCACGTCTGCGGGAATGGCCAACAGGACGATGCCAGCAGCGCCGACCATCATGGCCACACCCCAGAACCGGAGGGCGTCTGACGCGCGTCCCCGCCTGCGCGCAAGCAAGAGGGTTAAGCCTGAGAAGGCGATGTGAACTGCCGCGACCACAAGCAGGGTCGGTTGGTGGAGCGCCTGGAACAACACGCCGTCACTCCTGCCGCGATCAACGTCGCGTACCTTCTCTCTATACAGTCCACAGCCATGTCGAATGTTTGGACTGGTTAGCTTCTGTGCGCGCCGTGGTCCGATCGCCACCACCGGCGACGACGCGGATCGCGCGTTGACCATTTAAGACGGCGTCCCGCAAGGGCGCCGTCCGCACCATCGGTGCAATGGTGTATAGCTGCCTCTCTCACTGTCCAACCACGGTCCATGCACGGGTCAAGCATGGCCTCGCCACTGTCCGGACACTGTCCAAGCACAGTCGTCGTTTCTTCGGTTCGCGATAGGCCTATTCGCGCCGCGACATCGCATCCTGTCCTCGTGAACGAGGAGGGCCGATCAACGATGCGAAAACCGCCTAAGCGTGAGTTGCGGAAGCTAGAGCAGGACCGGGGCCATGGTCGGTCAGCTTCTTACAAGTACATCCGAGCCAACCTGGAAGGCTTCGTCCAGATTGGCATTGGTGTGAGCGGCGGGCCATCGTGGGAGGCATTCACGGCCATGCTCACTCGCGAAGGTCTGACCAACAAGCAAGGTGGCCCGCTAGCCGTAGCATCAGCTCGTCGGATTTTCCGACGGGTCAGTGACGACGCGCATGCGGAGAAAAGCGCGGACGCCAACAAGCCGGCACCGTCGGTCAGTCCGTCACGCTTACCGGCCACTTGGCGGCCGACGGAAGCCACCCCAGCACCACGACCTTTGTTGGCTCAGCCATCGAGTGATGGAAGCGGAATCATCAACAACGACAACTGTACGCCTGAGGAGGCCCTAGCCGGCCTACGCCGCATCCTGGCCGAACGGAGCGGACGATGAAGACACGTAGCAAAAAGGAGACCGTCATGGACCAGCACGAACCCATCCGCTTGTTGTTCACTCTGCCCGAGGTGTTCCTGGAACCCCGGCCTCCCAGCGTCGCCTTTCGGTATGGAAGAGGCAGGACCGGAGGGACGACCAACCTCGACCTGGTCATCCAGCTCGCCTTAACGGCTGGCCGGTCTGTGCTGGTCGGGGACGGCGACCGGCGGAACCCAACTTTGTCGGCGCTCTACCCGCCTGGCTCCGAAGGCGGCGCGCTGGAACCTCCGGCCAGCGACGAGACAGCCGACGTCAAGGACTGGGTTACGTCTTCTATCGGCAGGGCCATCTCGCGTCACCAGTCACTCCTGATCGATCTCAGCGGTGGCGATCGGGCCATGCAGGAGTATGGCCGTGACCTCGGTGTCGTCGACTTGTGCCAGGCGCATGGCTTCGAGCCGCTAGGGTTCTTCAGCTGCGGGCCGGAGATGGACGACTTCGACCATGTCCTGTCTATCTGGAACCAGGGTTACTTCCAGCCCAAGAACAGCATCCTGATCCTCAACGAGCACCTGATCCTGCAAGGCCGAACGCCGCAAGGAGCGTTCGACCCGATCCTGGGCCGTCCCGAGCTGGTGGACCTGATGGGCGCCGGGATAAAGCCAATGTTCATGCCGCGGCTTCCGTGCATGGGCGAGATGCGGCGGGCGGGACTGTCCTTCATGGACGCAGCGACAGGCGTTCCAGGACCAGACGGTCGGCCGTTCGATCCTGTGCGGCAGTTCATGGTGCGGCAGTTCATGTTCAAGGTGCTTGGAGAGCTTGGACGCATTGGCGCGCTGCGGTGGCTGCCATGAACCGGCACGAGCGCCGGAAGGCCAAAGCCATGCGACCCCGCAGCCAGCCTGGCAGTGTCCCTTCGGAAGATCTCGAACTGTTCTGGAGCTTGGCGACACCAGCAAAGGAAGACCAGCAGTCGCAAGGCGGAGGGCCGTACTACTCAGCGTTCCGCGCCGTGATCGGAGCCAACCGGTTCGTGCTGACCAAGGAGATCATGAACCTGGCTGAGGACCTGCGCATCTCCGACTTGGCGGTCACGATCAACTCGTTCGACAAAGGCTCACCATTTCCGGGCCGCACCTGGCTCGAATGGGACGGCAGGATTGAAGGCCGTCTGCCGCCCGATGTGCACCAGGCTCCAGTGGACCAGGTCGGCGTCCTCATAGAGGCTGATGAGACGGGTCAGCGTGGGGTCATCAACGTGCTGTCCCGGTTTGTGGAAGAGGACGGGACGGCGTTCGGTCGGGCCACCATCTCACCTGTCGCGATCACTTTCGACCTGCGCGACGACTATGAACGGCCGCAATCCCTGATCGAACCGGCCACGGTTCCGGACATACGGCGTGCCC
>CAXTCN010000213.1:0-7813 GCA_964242575.1 uncultured Acetobacteraceae bacterium
CGGCCGTTTCCGCGCGCCTTGTGTAACCCAAAAAGGACGGATTCTGAACCACGCCCAGGCGTCAGCCAGGCCCATTACCTCAGGACAGGCAAGCACGCTGCCCCAGGTTTTTGGCTCTCCCGTCAACGCCTTGCACCTCTCTCCCGATGCGCTTCATCGCATCCAGAGCACGGTAGAGAGCCCTTGCGCGACAACGGTGGGATAAAACGTCAATACCTCTTGTACGGCAGGAACTTGCCCGACATCGTCATCCGCACCCGGTCGCCTTTCTGGTCGGGTTGCCGCTCCAACGTCATGTCGAAATCAATCGCGCTCATGATCCCGTCGCCGAACTCCTCGTGGATCATGTCCTTCCACGTCGTGCCATAGACTTGGATCAGCTCGTAGAACCGGTAGATCAGCGGATCCGTCGGCACCGCGGTCGGCAGGGAGCCGCGGTAGGGCGCATCGGCCAGAAGCTCGACCTCCTCATCTGACAGGCCGAACAGCACGCCGGCCTTCTCCGCCGTCTCCGGCGTCATGCTCATCTGGCCCAGGCACGCGGCGCAGGTCCAAACCGGGGCATGGCCGAACTTTCCGGCAACGTCCGCCCAGGTCCAGCCGTTCTTCTTCTTGATGCCCTTGATCTTGAGGCCCAGGGCGGTCTTGGGGTCGTTCAAGCTGCGGTCTCCTTTGAGACGAAATCTGCGGGCCGGACCTCCGGCACCGTGCGCCCATCCCAGCCCGGCGGGCGCGTGCCGGCAAGCGCCCGGCTGCGCGTCACCAGGAAGTCCACGATATGGTTCCGCAGGGCATAGTGACCCGGCGTGCGGTGGATCGTCAGCCGGTCGCGGGGCCGGGGCAGAGTGTTCACCACCACCTCCGCCACCCGCGCGTCGGGGCCATTGGTCATCAGCAGGACGCGGTCGGCCAGCAGGATTGCCTCGTCCACGTCGTGCGTGATCATGAACGCTGTCTGCTGCCCACCGGCGACCAGCCGTAGCACCTCGTCCTGCAACGTGCCGCGGGTCAGGGCGTCGAGGGCGCTGAACGGCTCGTCCATCAGCAGCAGTGTCGGGGTGGTGGCCAGGGCGCGGGCGATGCCGACGCGCTGCTTCATGCCGCCGGATAGCTCCGCCGGCTTGCGTGCCGCCGCGTCGCCCAGGCCGACCAGATCCAGCACTTGCCGTGCCCGCTCCTGCACGCGCGCCTTGGTCCAGTCCCGGTGCCGGCTGCGGACGGCGAAGGCGACGTTGCCTTGCGCCGTGAGCCACGGAAGCAGCGCATGGGACTGGAAGATGACGGCGCGGTCCAGCGCCGGGCTGGCGACCTCCCGCCCGTCCATGACGATGACGCCGGCGTCCGGTGCCTCCAGCCCGGCCAGGATGTTCAGGATCGTGGTCTTGCCGCAGCCAGAGTGGCCGATCAGCGCGACGAACTCGCCGCGCTCCACCCCGAACCAAACGTCGCGGAACACTGGCCTGTCGCCGTATTGGCGCGCGATCCCCTCGATGCTCAGCCAGGGCCGGGCCATGCCGCTACTCCCGCCAACTGACACGGCGGGCAGCCCAGCCGAGCATCTGGTCCAGCGCCATGCCCACGAGGCCGATCAGCAGGATGGCCACCACGATGTCGGCGATGTTCAGGTTGTTCCATTGGTTCCAGACGAAGTAGCCGATGCCGGTGCCGCCCACGAGCATCTCGGCGGCGACGATGACCAGCCAGGCGATGCCGATGCTGATGCGCGCGCCGGTCATGATGGTGGGCGCCGCAGCTGGCAGGATGACAGTGAAGGCGGTGCGCCACGGCCCGGCCTCCAGCGTGCGGGCGACATTCAGCCACTCCCGCCGGACGGACGCCACGCCGAACGCCGTGTTCAGCAGCATCGGCCAGATGGCGCAGATGAAGATGACAAAGATCGCCGACACGCCGCTGTCCCGGATCGTGTAGAGCGCCAGGGGCATCCAGGCGAGCGGGCTGACGGGGCGCAGCACCTGGATGATCGGGTCCAGGGCGCCGTTGAGCACCGGACTCATGCCGATCAGGAACCCCAGCGGGACCGCCAGCAGCGCCGCCAGCCCAAAGCCGAGCGTGACCCGCAGCAGGGACCAGCCGAGCTGGTTGCCGAGGCCCTGGTCGTTGGTGCCGCGGACGTAGAACGGGTCCCGCAGGTGATGCCATGCCCGGGCGGCGATGTCGGACGGGCGCGGCATCGGCGTTTGCTGGCCTTGCTGCGCGGCGGCGCCGATCAGCTTGGCATACTCGGGGTCGAGCGCCGGGTCAGTTGCGGCGGAGGGCGCGGCGGCAATCTGCCAGGTGCCCACGAACAGGACGAGGATAGTCAGCAACAGCAGCCCGGAGCGCAGGCGCAGCGGCATCAAGCCTGTTGTCCTTGCGAGGAGCGCAGCGACGAAGCAATCCAGGGGCTACCAGGACAACGGCTGGGTCCGTGCGGCTCCTGGATTGCCGCGCCGCAAGCGGCTCGCATTGACAGCATACGGGTTGGTGTCATGTGCGCCGGATGGCGAAGGAGTTAACGTAGCCATCGGGGTCCGCCGGGTCGAACGTCTTTCCCATGACGGTGTGGGACCGGTAGGCGCTGCCGGGCACCGTCAGGCCCAGGTCCTTCATCTTCGCCGCGGCATCCGTCGCCAGGTAAACCTGCTGCGCCACGTCGCGCCATTGCAGGTCGCCCTTGACCTGGCCCCAGCGCTTCATCTGCGTCATAATCCACAGCGCCATGCTCTGATAGGGGAACGGCTCGAAGCCTACCCGGTCCGGCACTCGCTTCACCCCGCCCAGGCCGTCCGCATAGGTGCCGGTCAGCGCCTGCTCCACCACCGTCTCAGGCTGGTTCAGGTAGTTCTGGGCGGAGATGACGCCTGCGATCTCCTTGCGGTTCTCCGCCTTGTTGGCATGAGCCGTCGCCTCGATCACCGAGCGCAGCAGCGCCTGGTAGGTGTTCGGCACCTCCATGACCATTTTGCGCGGCACCGCGAAGGCGCAGCACGGGTGCCCGTCCCATAGCTCACGCGTCAGCAGGTGGATGAAGCCCACGCCGTCATACACCGCGCGCTGGTTAAACGGGTCAGGGCCGAGGAACCCGTCTATGTTCTCGGCCCGCAGGTTCGCCACCATCTCCGGCGGCGGGATGGCACGGAGCTGCACGTCCCGATCCGGGTCCAGCCCGGCTTCCGCCAAATAGTAGCGCAGCAGGTAATTGTGCATTGAGTAGTCGAAGGGGATGCCGAACTTGAACCCCTTCCAGTCCTTTGGGTTGCGCTTGTCTTTGTGCTTGGTGGCGAGGGTGATCGCCTGGCCGTTGACGTTCTCGATGGCAGCGACGCTCCACGGGATCGGGGTCGACCCGGCACCCATCGAGATCGCCAGGGGCATCGGCGACAGCATGTGCGAGGCGTCATATTCGCCATTTAGCGACTTGTCGCGGATGACAGCCCAACCGGCAGTCCACACAACCTCCACGTTCAGGCCGTTGCGGGCGTAGAACCCCATCGGCGCGGCCATGATGATCGGCGTGGCACAGGTGATGGCGATGAAGCCGACCTTGAGGTCCTTCTTCTCCGGTGCCCCGGTGGTCTCCGCCAATGCTTCCTGTGCCCGCAGGATCGGGAAGGCGCGGTCCAAGGCCGCGGCGACAGTCCCAGTACCCAGCAGGCCAATGACCCGGCGCCGCCCAGCCTCGCCCCCGAACGCCGCGCGCTCCACCGCCGTGCGGACGGCGGCGGCGCCCAAGTTGTCCGGGCTGCCCGTGTCGCAGCGTAGGGCGCCGCCGCGGCAGGCACAGCAGGAAGCATGGCTCAGGTTTAAGGGACGCACCGAATCTTCCGTTCAGTCAAAGGTAATGGGACGGCCAAGTGCGCTGGTATCATTACGCATCGTGCCTTGTTCTGTTCGTGAACCGCGAGAGCTGCTGGGCCGGTCTCTCCCGACCCGGCTCAGAATGCTACTCCGCCGCTTGGGCGAAAGGCGGGCCGCTCTCAATGGGCAGCGACTCGTCCCGGCTCCACTCGTTCCACGACCCGAAGTACATCCGGACGTCCTTCACGCCGGCCTCCTTCAAGGCGACCAGCGTGTTGGACGCCCGTGCGCCTTTGAAGCAGTAGAGGTACACAGGCGTGTCCGCGTTGATGCCCGCCGTGTGCGCCTCCGCCTTGATCTCGTCCGGCGACTTAAACATCGGCCCGGCGGCGGTTGGCTTCATCATGCGATACCATTCCAGCCACTTTGCCCCGGGGATGCGGCCCTTGCGGGGGCAGAAGTCGGGGCCGTAGGGGCTGCTGCTGGTGCCCACCCACTCGTCCACGTCGCGCACGTCCAGCTTAACGATGTCGTCGTCGCCCACCGCAGCCAGCATGGCGTTGCGGTCGATCATCATTTCCGCACCGGTGTTGGACAGCGGGAACTCCTTGCCGGCGGCCACCGTCGGCTCGGCCGTGGTCGTCAGGCCCGCCGCTTTCCAGGCGTGGAAGCCGCCGTGCAGCACCTTGGCCTTCGGGTAGCCCAGCCAGCTCAGCAGGAAATAGCCACGGCAGGACTGGCCGAAGCCGCTGTTCATGCTCTCCTCGTAGCACACGGCAGTCTCAGCACCCGACAGCCCGGCGGCGCCGAAGGCGGCGGCGAACTTGCCGCGCAGCTCCGCCATGCCCTCCGGCGTGCTGGTGGCAAGGTAGGTGAAGATTTCGTGCACGTTCACCGCGCCCGGGATGTGCCCGGCCGCGTAGGCGTCCGGCGAGCGGGTGTCTATGACCACCGTGTCCGGCCCTATCATCACTTGCAGCTCCGCCGGCGTCACCAATACCTTGTCGGTCATGCTTGGACTCCTGGTTAGGCGGGGAGGCTGACGCGCAGGCCGTCCAGCGCGTCGGAGAGCGGGATCTGGCAGCTCAGGCGGCTGGTGGGCCGCAGGTCGAACACGGTGTCCAGCATCGCTTCCTCGTCGTCCGACACGGGCGGCAGGCGGTCTGCCCAGACCGGGTCCACGATGACGTGGCAGGTGGCGCAGGCGAGCGAGCCGTTGCATTCGCCCAGCACTGGTAGCCCAGCGGCGCGGGCAACCTGCATCAGACTGTCGCCGGACTTGCCAGTCAGCACGGTGTCGCTCAACGGGCCGTGGACGATGGCGTGCGGCATCAATGGAGGATTCCTGCTGGTCCAGGAACGGGAACGGGCCGCAGCTCCGGCTTGCTCAGCTCCTGCCGCAGGTGCCGGATCGAGGGCGTGATGATCGCCACGAAGTGCCCCTCCCGGATGCGCCGGCTCACGGGCGACCCGGCGATGTAACCGCGGGCGCCCGCGTGCATCAGCGCGGACTGCCCGGCTTCCAGCGTCAGTTCGCTGACCAGCAGCCGTACTTGTAGGACGGCCCGGATATACTCCGGCGCCTGCTCCAGTGGGGTTTGCGCCAGGTGCGCGATCTCCGCGCGAACCGCGGCCAGGTCGTCCGCGAAGTCCCCGGCCTGGCGCGGCAGGTATTTGTTGCTGTGGCCATGGGTGACGTTGGCCTCGCGCATCAGGTCCACGCAGGCCTGCGTGACGCCCAGGCCCATGCCGGTCTGCAGCAGGATGAACCCGGCCTTGATGCGCCTTACCATGTCGCCCAGCGGGTCAGCCAGCAGCACCTCGTCGGCAATGAAAGCCCGGCGGAACAGCACACTGTAAGTGCCGGTGCCCTCCAGCGCCACGAAGTGCGCGTTCTGCTTCAGCGACACGCCGGGCTGGCCGCAGCGGATCATGGCCATCACGCGGTGGCTGTCCCCGACCTCGAACACCGTGCCGAACAGGTGGCCGTCGCCCAGGTTGCTGACCCAAGGCAGCACGCCGGACACCTCGTAGCCGCCGGGCACCCTGCGCCCGCGCAGCTTGAAGCCCTCGATCCCCGAGAGCGACTTCATCGGGTTGGACAGGCCGGTGCCGCCCATCTGCGCGCCGCTGGCCAGGCCGGGCTGTAGGCTGGCCCGCAGCGCCGCATTGTCCGACTGCTCCAAGTACCAGCCGCTGGCGTCCTGGCACCAGGTGCAGAAGCCCGCGCTCATGCAGGTCTCGCTGACGGCGGACATGGCCTCGATGGCAGCGCCGACGCTGGGCTGCGCGGTGGTGGCCCGCAGGTGGTGCCCATATAGCCCGGCGGCACCGAGCGCCCGCATGACCTGGGCGGGATAGATGCCGCCGTGGTCAATCTCGTGCGTGATCGGCACCAGCTCGGCGGCGATCACGGCGCGCAAGCAGTCCAGGCTGGGGGATGCAGGGGCGTCCCGTACTGCGGCTTCGCTCATGTTGGCGTCCCCTCCACTCGATCAGACCGGCGTCACGTCCACCGGCACCGGCTTGGTGAAGGTGTTGGCGACCGGCGACCACGTCTTGGCGTGGGCGATCAGAGCATCCAGCTCCTCCTTCGGCGCATCGGCCTCCAGGTGAACCTTGGCCCGCACAGCATCGAAACCGACCGGCTTGGGCGAGGTGTCGCCGGTGCCCCAGACCGCAGTGATGTTAATGTCAGCCTCAAGCTCGATCTCCAGCTTGCGGACGGTGATGCCGCGCGCCACTGCATTGGCATGGATGCCGACGGCCAGGCACGACCCGAGCGCGGCCAGCGACGCCTCGGACGGGTTCGGCGCGGTGTCGTCGCCCAGCAGGCCCGGCGGCTCGTCCACGATATAGGGGGGCAGGTCGCGGATCATGTTCAGGTGGCGGAACCTGCCCTCGGCGATGGTGCGGCATTTCAGGGTCTTGACTGCCTGGGGATTCGCCTTGCCCTTAGCTATCAGCTCGTCCAAGCCGCCCTTGTCTATGGGGGTCAAGCAGCCGGTCATCGCAGTCGGGGCCTGCGTCAGGGTGGCGCTCATGCTGTCGTCTCCTTGCGACTGATCCAAACAGAACGGTCAGTCTTGCAAAGTGCAGCTTGCAATGGCCGTGCCACGAACGTGAGGGCCGGCCCTGTTTACCCACGCGTGAGATCGGCTGATGCTGGCGGCAATCGGTTGCAACCAGTCGCGTACGAGTCCACCACCAAGTGAACAAAAAACGGGCAGGTAAGGACCGCCAGGAATGCCATCCACCTTCTTGCCTTCAACGCGGGCAGACATCAGCCGCCCATCTCCGGCGGATGGCCAGGACACCGGCGGGACACCGCCGCACAAGCGCATCCTGCTGGCCGCCCGCGACCTGTTCTGCCGCGATGGCATCCACGCCACCGGCATCGACCGCATCCTGCAGGAAGCCAGCGCGTCGAAGATGACGCTCTACAGCCGCTTCGGCTCCAAGGAGGCGCTGCTGCGAGAAGTGCTGGCGCTTGAGGGCGCGGAATGGCGGGCCGCCTTCTTCGCTGCAGTCGAGGCTGCAAGCTCTGACCCGGCGGAGCGCCTGCACGGCATCATCCCAGCGCTGCGGCCCTGGTTCACGGGAGAACGCTTCTACGGCTGCGCCTTCATGAACGCCGCCGCCGAACATGCCAAGGGTGGGGACGCCGACGCCTCCTGGCTGCGGGAGATGACGCGGGAGCACCACGGCGCCATTCTAGCCTTCCTCGCAGGGCTGGCGGAGGCCGCAGGCTACCCCGAGCCGGGCATCCTGGCCCGCCAGGTCCTGCTGGTGATGGACGGCGCCATCGCCGCCATGATGGTCGGCGGCGACCCGGCGGTGCTGGACATCTCCGCGCGCACCCTGCGGGCCGTGCTGGTGATCAACAGTTAGGATCGGGCGCGACCTTGTTGCATGTGTGGACATCGGGTAACCGCGGTGGCTCTTGTCGGGTTCCAGGGTGGCAGGGCTTTCGCACCAAAGCTTCTGTGGTGCTGAGCGTTTTGCCGGACGTGAC
>CAXTCN010000214.1:0-7785 GCA_964242575.1 uncultured Acetobacteraceae bacterium
AGGCGAGTGCGTCAACTACATCCGGCACTGCGGCTACGTCCAGTCAGGCTGAAAATGCTCTAACACATCGATCCATACGCCCACCACACCTGAAAACGGCAGGGTGCCGTCATCCGTCCGGGAAGCGTCAACCCAGCTCCACATGTGACCCAGCTTTGAACCACGCCCGGCTTCGGCTCAGGCGCGCTTGTTGTATCCGGTGAGCCAAAGCAGATGGCTGTTGGCATAACCCGCTTCTAGTCTCGTCGGTCACCTCGCCCAGGTCCGCATCTCACCGGAGTTGACCGGTCACTCCACATTTCCGCTGGACAGCTTCACGATCTTGTAACTTTTCCGCAACGGCGCTGACCCACTTCGCTGCTAGCTCCTCCTCCGCGAATGAGGAGCGGCACGCTGGCTAAGAACGTCTTGTTGATCGTCGTGGACCAGTGGCGGGCGGACTGCGTGCCCTACTTGGGCACGCCGCATCTGCGCACGCCGAACCTTGACCGGCTGTGCCGCGAGGGCGTCACTTTCCGCAACCACGTGACCACCTGCGTGCCATGCGGGCCGGCGCGGGCCAGCCTGTTGACTGGGCTGTACCTGATGAACCACCGGGCGGTGCAGAACACCGTCCCGCTCGACGCCCGGCACATGACGCTGCCGCGGGCGCTTCGCCTGGCCGGCTATGACCCGGCGCTGGTGGGTTACACCACCACCACGCCGGACCCACGCACCACCGGGCCAGCCGACCCACGGTTCAGCGTGCTTGGCGACAACATGGAGGGTTTCCGCAGCGTCGGCGCGTTCGAGCCGGACCATGACGGGTATTTCGGCTGGCTGGCGCAGAAGGGCTACGCGCTGCCGGAGCATCGGGACGACGTTTGGCTGCCGGACCACGAGACCTCGCGCGGCGCCACCACGCATCCGGCGCGCATCCCGGCGGAGCTGTCGGACAGCGCGTTCTTCACGGAGCGCGCGCTGGCCTACTTAAAAGGGCGGGACGGCAAGCCGTTCTTCCTGCACCTGGGCTATTACCGCCCGCACCCGCCGTTCGTCGCCAGCGCGCCGTACCACGCGATGTATGACGCGGCCGACATGCCGGGTCCGGTGCGCGCCGCGACGCCGGCGGCTGAGGCGGAGGGCCATCCGCTGCTGCGCTGGTACTTGCACAACACGCACCAGGGCAAGTTCTTCCAAGGCGCGGAGGGCATGGCGTCCGGCATGGACGAGGCCACGGTGCGCCAGCTTCGCGCGACATACTACGGCATGATGACCGAGGTCGATGACCGTCTTGGCGAGGTGTTCGCCTACCTGGACCAGACCGGCCAGTGGGACGACACGTTGGTCATCTTCACCAGCGACCACGGCGAGCAACTGGGCGACCATCACCTGCTGGGCAAGGTTGGTTACTTCGACGAGAGCTTCCGCATCCCGCTGGTGGTCAAAGGGGCGGACAACCCGCGCGCCGGAGTGGTCGAGGACGCATTCACCGAAAGCGTGGACGTGATGCCGACCATCCTTGATTGGCTCGGGGCGGAGGTGCCGCGCGCCTGCGACGGCGTGAGCCTGGCGCCTTTGCTGCATGACACACGCCCGGCCGGGTGGCGGGACGCGCTGCATTACGAGTACGACTTCAGGGACGTGCACTACTCTCAGCCGGAGGCGGCGCTTGGGCTGTCGATGGACGAGAGCAGCCTGTGCGTGGTCCAGGACGCACGCTGGAAATATGTGCATTTCGCGGCGTTGCCCCCGCTGCTGTTCGACCTCGCGGCCGATCCAGCGCAGCTGCGCAACCTCGCCGGGAACCCGGCTCATGCCTCCATCGTGCGGGACTACGTGCAGCGCGCGCTGTCTTGGCGTATGCGGCACGCCGACCGGACGTTGGCCCATTTCCGCTCCACGCCGGCCGGCCTGGAGCGCCGTGACCCCCAAGCACCGAGGTAACGCCATGCTCCGCCGCACCCTGCTGACCGGCGCCGCGTTGGCGCTGCCCCGCATCGCCATCGGCCAGTCCGACACCCGGCCCGCCATCACCATCGCCGTGCAGAAAATCGCCAACAGCAACACGCTGGACGATCTGAGCGAGCAGTCCAACGTCGGCACGCGCACGTCGGCGATGTATGTGGAGCGGCTGATCGACCTCGACTACCAAGGCCAACTGGAGCAGCGGCCCGGCCTTGCGACCGCATGGCGCCGGGTGGACGAGCGCACGGTGGAGCTGGATCTGCGCCGCGGCGTGAAGTTCCACAACGGCGATGAGCTGGCCGCGGAGGACGTGGCGTTCTCGTTCGGTCCGCAGCGCATGTTCGGCGACACGCGGCCAGCAGGGCAGGGGCAAACGATGGCGCTGCCTGGGTTGATCGTCCCGACCGCGCGGGTGAAGCAGTTGCCGGTCGAGGTGCCGCCCGTGGCCCGGCGCCTGTGGCCCGCCTTGGACCGGGTGGAGGTGGTCAACAGCCACACGGTGCGTTTCGTGAACGCGACACCGGACCTGGCGATGGAGGGGCGCATCTCCTGCCGCGGCAGCGGGATCGTGAGCCGCCGCGCCTTCGACGAGGCCGGCAGTTGGCTGGATTACGCCCGTGCGCCGGTCGGCACCGGACCGTACCGGGTGCGCGACTACCGCCCAGACATCTCGCTTACGTTCGAGGCGCATGACGAGTACTGGGGCGGACGTCCGCCGCTCCGCAGCATACGGCTGGTGGAGGTGCCGGAGGTGCCGGCGCGGGTGGCCGGGCTGCTGGCGGGCGAGTACCAGTTCGCCTGCGATATCCCGCCGGACCAGGTGGCGGGCATCGAGCGGTCCGGCCAGTTCGAGGTGCAGGGTGGCACCATCCCCAACCATCGCTTGACGGTGTTCGACAAGACTCATCCGCAACTGCGCGACGCGCGGGTGCGCCAGGCGATGACGCACGCTATCGACCGCACCGCCATCGTGGACGCGCTGTGGGCCAGCCGCACGCGGGTGCCGCGTGGGCTGCAATGGGACTTCTACGCCGACATGCTGATCTCTGACTGGGCCGTGCCCGAGTACAACCCGGGCCGCGCCCGCGAGCTGGTGCGCGCAAGCGGCTACAAGGGCGACCCGATCCCGTATCGCCTGCTGAACAACTACTACACGAACCAAGTCTCCACCGCGCAAATCCTGGTGGAGTCCTGGAAGCAGGCTGGGCTCAACGTGCAAATCGAGATGAAGGAGAACTTTTCCCAGGTGTTCGAGCGCACGCCCACCCGCGCGGTGCGGGACTGGTCCAACTCCGCGCCGTTCAATGACCCGGTGTCCTCCATCGTCAGCCAGCACGGCCCCAACGGCCAGCAACAGCAATATGGCGAGTGGACCAACGAGGAGATGAACCGCCTGTCGGTCGAGCTGGAAACCGGCACCGACCGCAGCCGTCGCCGCCAGGCGTTCGCCCGCATGTTGCAGATCGCCGAGCGCGAGGACCCGGCCTACACCGTGCTGCACCAAAACGCGACCTTCACCGCCAAGCCGCGCGCTCTGAAGTGGCGGGCTGCGCCCACCTTCGCGATGGACTTCCGGGCGCCGAACTGGGGATAGTCGCGGCATGGACGCGGACCCACTCGTCTCGATCCGCGGCCTGGAGGTCGCCTTCCGCGGCGTCCCCGCGCTGCACGGCATCGACCTTGACGTGGCGCCGGGCGAGAGCCTGGGCCTGGTGGGCGAAAGCGGCTGCGGCAAGTCCGTCACTTGGCTCGCGGCTTTGGGCCTGCTTCCCGGCACGGCCACGGTGCGCGGCAGCGTCCGGTTGCGCGGCCAGGAGATGTTGGGCGCAGACGGCCCCACGCTCGACCGGGTGCGCGGCGGGCGCATCGCCACCATCTCGCAGGATCCCGGCAGCGCGCTGAACCCGGTGCACCGCATTGGCCGCCAGGTCGGCGAGGCGTTGCGGCTGCACCGTGGCCTAGGCGGCGCGGCGCTTCGGGCGGAGGCGCTGCGCCTGCTGGACCAGGTCGGCATCCCGGACGCCCGGCGTCGGCTGGACGGCTACCCGCACGAGATGTCCGGTGGGCAGAACCAGCGGGTGATGATCGCCATGGCCCTGGCTGGCCAGCCGGAGCTGCTGGTCGCGGACGAGCCCACCACGGCGCTGGACGTGACCATCCAGGCCGGCATCCTCGATTTACTGCGCCGTTTACGGACTGAAACCGGCATGGCGATGGTGCTGATCAGCCATGATCTCGGCGTGGTGGCCGAGACTTGTTCCCGGGTCTGCGTCATGTATGCCGGGCGCATTGTGGAAGACGCGCCGGCGGACGCCCTGTTCGAGCAGCCGGCGCACCCGTATGCGGCCGGGCTGCTGGCGGCGCTGCCGTCCATGGTGGGTCCGCGTGCGCGGCTGGCGGCGATCCCGGGCGGGTTGCCCGAACCGTGGAACCTGCCGCCGGGCTGTGCCTTCGCGCCACGCTGCCCGTTTGCCCATACCGAGTGCGACGAGGACGTTCCAGCGCTGCGCATGGTCGGGACAGGGCGCCGGGCCGCGTGCATCCTGGCGGAGACGGCGCTTGCGCGGCGTCCCGCCTACGCATGAGCTTGTTGCAGCTGGACGCTGTTGCCCGCCGTTATCCGGCTCGGCGCGGCCTGTTCGGACGGACGGTGCCGGTGCGCGCGGTGGATGGGGTGAGCCTGTCGGTCGCCGCTGGCCGCACCCTGGGCGTGGTGGGCGAAAGCGGCTGCGGTAAAAGCACCACTGGCCGGATCGCCTTGGGGCTGGAGGCGCCGGACGCGGGCACGGTGCGGTTCCGTAACGCGCCAATGCCGGCGCCGGGCACTGCCGCGTGGCGGGCGATGCGGGCGGACATGCAGTTGGTGCCGCAGGACCCGCTCGGCGCGTTGGATCGCCGGCTGAGCATCGCGGCGCAGGTGGCCGAGCCGTTGGCGATCCACGGCCGGGCCGGTGGGCGTGACCGGGTGGAGGCGCTGCTGCGCCAGGTTGGCCTGCGCTCGGACCAGGCGGCGCGCTTCCCCCATGCGCTATCTGGCGGGCAGCGGCAGCGCGCGGTGCTGGCCCGGGCGCTCGCGACCGACCCGGCGCTGCTGGTGCTGGACGAGCCGGTCAGCGCGCTGGATGTCTCGATCCAGGCCGGGATCGTGAACTTGCTGCTGGACCTGCAAGCGGAGCGTAGCCTTGCCATGCTGTTCATCAGCCATGACCTCAAATTGGTGCGGCAAGTGGCGCACGAGGTCGTGGTCATGTACCTCGGCCGGGTGGTGGAACAGGGTGACCCGGAGGCCATCTTCGCCGCGCCGGCGCATCCCTATGCGCGGGCGCTGGTGTCGGCCATCCCGGTGCCCGGCCCTCGCGCAGTCGAACGCATCGTGCTGGAAGGCGACCCGCCCAATCCGGCCGACCGTCCGCCGGGCTGCGCCTTCCATCCCCGCTGCTTCGCGGCAGTGCCCGCGTGCCGCACCGACGACCCCGTGCTGAAATTCATTCCGGACGGGCGCAAGGTGGCGTGCCATGTCGCGCACGGCGACGCCCGCAGCCCTGCCATGGAGGCCATCGCCGCATGATCACCCGCCGCACCGCCCTTGCCGCCGCCGTGCTGCCGCGGGTCGCCATTGGCCAGCCGGAGCGGCCTATGCTCACGGTCGCGGTGCAGAAAATCGCCAACACCGGCGGCGCGGGTGGACGGGCTGCTGTCCGGCGAGTATGGCCTCGCCACCGACATCGGCTCGGACCAGATCGCGCAGGTGGAGCGCGACCGGCGCTACCAGGTGGTCGGCGGCCCGGTGCCCAACCATCGCATCATAAACTTCGACAACAAGCATCCGGCGCTGCGCGATCCACGGGTGCGGCTGGCGATGGCGCACGCCGCGACGGGCAGGCCATCGTGGACGCGCTGTGGGCCGGCCGCACCCGCTTGCCGCCTGGCTTGCAATGGGAGTTCTACGGCCCGATGTTCATCGAGGGTTGGACCGTCCCGCCCTACGACCCCGCCCGCGCCCGCACCCTGCTCCGCGAGGCCGGATACCAGGGTGAGCCGATCCCCTACCGCATCCGCAACAACTACTACACCGCCGAGGTCGCGACGGCACAGGTGCTGGCGGAGATGTGGAAGTCCGTAGGGATGCCTGTGAACATCGAGGTCAAGGAGAACTGGTCCCAGGTGCTCGCCACCACGCCGCCACGGGGCCTGCGCGACTGGTCCAACAGCGCGGTGTCCGATGACCCGGTGTCCTCACTCGTGAACCAGCACGGCCCGAACGGCGCGCAGCAGCAGAACGGCGAGTGGACCAATGCCGAGATGAACTGCCTGTCGGTCGAGCTGGAAACCGGCACCGACCCGGCACGCCGCCGCACCGTGTTCGCCCGTATGCTGGTCATCACTGAACGCGAGGACCCGGCCTATTTGGTGCTGCACCAGAACGCCAGCTTCACCGCCAAGCGCCGGGACCTGCCGTGGCGGGCCTCGCCGTCGTTCTTCCTGGACCTTGGCCCCAAGGGTTGGGGTTGATCCGCTTCCTCGCGATCCGGCTGGGCCGCGCCGCGCTCACCATCGTGCTGGTGGTGACCTTCGTCTTCGTGGTGCTGCGGCTGTCGGGGGACCCGGCCATGCTGATCCTGAGCGTCGATGCGCCCGCTGAGGCCATCGCCGCGTTCCGTGCGGCCTGGGGCCTCGACCAGCCGCTGTGGCTGCAATACCTGCATTACTTCGGCAACATCGCCGTGGGCGACCTCGGCCAGTCCATGCGCGACGGCCGGCCTGCCGCGGCGCTGGTGCTGGAACGCATCCCCGCCACTCTCACGCTTGCCATCCCGGCGCTGCTGATCAAGGTGTGCGTCGGCATCCCCGCCGGCATCCAGGCAGCGCTGCACCGCGGGTCACTCACTGACCGGCTGGTGATGGCCGCCGCGGTGGCCGGGTTCACCGTGCCAAGTTTCGTGCTGGGCTTGGTGCTGGTGCTGGTGTTCGCGGTGCAGTTGGGCTGGCTGCCCTCCGGCGGCCGGGACAGCTGGCTCAGCCCGGTGCTGCCCGTCATCACCCTCGGCGTGGGAGGTGCGGCGATCCTCGCGCGGTTCACCCGGTCCGCCATGCTGGAGGTGCTGGGCCAGCCCTACATCCGCACCGCCATGGCTAAGGGAGTGCCCTGGCACGCCGTGGTGCGCGGCCACGCGCTGCCGAACGCCGCCATTCCCACTGTCACCATCGTCGGCTTCATGGTCGGCAGCCTGATGGCCGGGGCGGTGGTGGTCGAGAGCGTGTTCAGCTGGCCCGGCGTCGGCCGCCTGCTCGTGGTGGCGGTCTCCAACCGGGATTTGGCGGTGGTGCAGTGCATCCTGCTGCTGGTCGCCTGCACCATGGTCCTGGCGAACCTGATGGTGGACCTGTTGTACGGCGCGTTGGACCCACGGCTCCGGATGGCGCGCTGATGTCCGGCATCGCCCTTCCACTGCCCGCCGAGCGTGGCAGGCCGTTCCCCGCGCTGGTGACGGCGGCGGTGCTGTGGCTGTCGCTGGTATTGCTGGTGGCGCTGTTCGCGGACTTGCTGCGCCCCTATGGCATCACCCAGTTCGACTTGCGCAACCGCTTGGCCCCACCGCTTGGCTTCGGCGGCGTGGCGGCGCATCCGCTTGGCACCGATGAACTCGGCCGCGACGTGCTGTCCCGCCTGATCGAGTCCATCCGCATCTCGCTGCTGATCGCGTTCGGCGCAACGGCCATGGCGGCGCTGGTGGGCACGACGCTCGGCTTCATGGCGGCGCAGTTCCGCAGCTGGGTGGAACAGGCGGTGCTGATGCTGGTGGACTTCCAGGCGGCGCTGCCGTTCCTGATCCTGGC
>CAXTCN010000215.1:0-7753 GCA_964242575.1 uncultured Acetobacteraceae bacterium
CTCCATTACCCGGCGCACCTGGGCCAAAGCAGTCAGTGGATAGGGCGTCTGGTATGAGTTCGTCCGCAGGCGCGTTGCCGGCATAGATCTGCGGCGGCCCGGTCAGCGTGCCGTCGCTCACCACGGTCGCCCTGATGTCGCCGATGCGAAAGCGGTAGGTGCCGGCATTTCCCGGCCCGGCAGGTTGCGCCACGGCGGCGGGACCGTGCAGGACCACGGGGACCAGAGCAGCCACCCCAGCCCCGAACATCGCGCGCCGGCTCAACCATGCAGGATAATCGGTGACGGGCATCTTTTTCTCCATCAGAAAACGGCACACGCCGGTGACGCCACTGTGGCAGCTTGCCCATTGCTGGATAACACGGTCTTTTCAGGATGAACTGCGAAGAAGGGCTTACGAATGAGGCGGCCCAACCTCGACGACTTCGAAATCTTCGCCGCCGTCGCGCGCACCCGGAGCTTCAGCAAGGCGGCCCGGGAACGCGGCGTGTCCGGCTCCGCCATCAGCCAGGTCGTGCGGACCCTGGAGGACCGTATAGGCCTGAGATTGCTCAACCGGACCACGCGCAGCGTCTCCGTCACCGAAGCCGGCGAGCAGCTCCTGAGCCGCCTGCAGCCGGCGTTCGCGGAGATCAACGACGCCGTGGAGGGCATCAGCAGCCTCCGGCAAACGCCCGCTGGATCGGTGCGGATCAACGCGCCAGCACCGGCCGTGGAGTTCATCCTCGTGCCGCTGATGCAGCCCTTCATGGCAGCCTACCCGGATGTCACGCTGGAGCTGATCAGTGATGCCACCCGGGTGGACATCGTGGACGAACGTTTCGATGCCGGGGTGCGCTTCGGTCAGGGGCTGGCGCGCGACATGGTTGCCGTGCCGCTCGGCCCGCCGCTACGCTACCTGATTGTGGGCGCCCCGGACTACCTCCGGCGCCATGGCGTGCCGGATGAGCCGTCCGATCTGCTGCGCCATCAATGCCTCCGCCAACGGTTCCCCGGCGGCGCGATCTTCGCGTGGACCTTCGAGAAGGCAGGCTGTGCCATCACCATCGTACCGGAAGGCCGGCTGATCCTAAGCGATGCGCGGCATTTGGTCAGGGCGTCGGCCGCCGGGCTGGGCCTGTCCCGCGTGCTGGACGACTACGCCCGCGAGGCGCTCGCGTCCGGGCAGTTAGTGGAGGTGCTGGGCGACTGGTGCCCGCACATCCCAAGCTGGTTTCTCTACTACCCCAGTCGCCGGCAACCCCCGCCTGCCATGCGCGCGTTCCTGGATTTCATCGCACGCCGGAGGTCTGAGGAGAGTTGGGCCTAAGCCCCTCAAAGATGTGTGAGAAGGGCCGGTAAGGTCGAAGCAGCGGCTATCAAGCCTGTGCGCTGACCAGCACGATCGTCACGTCGTCTGTGGACGGCTGCGACGGCGTGAGGTGCCGGTAGTAGAACTCCTGGTGCCCGTCCGCGGTCGCCCGGGTATGGATATGCGGTGCGGCATTGGCGAACACGCGCTGCGGCGGATCAGACTCGAACATGAAGCGTCCGTCAGCGTCCGACATGACCTGGCCCCGGTTCACCGGGTTCTGCTCGCCGATGCCACCGGCGTCCGGCGTCGTGTTGAGGTAGTATTCGACCCTGGCATTCGCGACCGGCCGGCCGCTCCCTGCAGATACGATCCGGCCGCGGATGACCTTGCCTGACCCGACACTCGCGCGCAGTGGCGCATCCGGGATGTAGTTGGCGCGTGCATAGGGATGTTCGACCATCGGCCTGATCGCCTGGGCGAGGGCGCGGGCAGGACGCAGGATGATCGCAAGCGCGCCGGCTGCGAAACCTGCAAAGACGAACCCACGCCGATCAATGTTCCGGTTGGTGGTCATGACGGTCTCCATCGGCAGACGCCTGGGCGTGCCCGGTTGTATTCATGCCAACGCGATGTGATGCAGGCCGTGGCCTGGACAAGTGACCCGGCCTAAACGGTGAGTGCAGGACGGTGCCGGCGGACCGGGGTCAAGCCTGAAGGGCCGCTATTTTCATCAATCCTTCATGGTCCCGTAAGGCACGCGTCCGCTCCACCTGCTAATCCCCGTCTGCTTATGGAGGATTTTGTCATGCGTGGGACCGGGTACGTGTTGCTGGCGGCGTTCAGCCTGGGGGGCGCCACCGCAGCCGGAGCGGCCGATGTCCGCATCGCCCAGTTCAACGCGTCGGTGAACCGCAACGCCGAAGGCGAGCTGATCCGGGACCTCTCCACCACCACCAACGCCCAGGCCCGTACGGTCGCCGAGATTATCCAACGCATCAACCCCGACATCCTGCTGGTCAACGAGTTCGACTTCGTGCCGAACAACCAGGCGGCCGACCTGTTCCGCGCCAACTACCTCGGCGTGTCCCAGAACGGCGCGGCACCCATCAACTACGCTTTCCGCTACACCGCCCCTAGCAACACCGGCATCGCGTCGGGCTTCGACCTGAACAACAACGGCACCGCCGTGACCACGCCGGGCGCACCGGGCTACGGCGACGACGCGCTGGGCTTCGGCGCGTTCCCCGGCCAGTTCGGCATGGCCGTGTTCTCCAAATACGAGATCCTCACCGACGACATCCGCACCTTCCAGACCTTCCTGTGGAAGGACATGCCCGGCGCACGCCTGCCCGACGACGCCGCCACCGCCGCGCCGAGCGACTTCTACAGCCAGGCCGAGCTGGACGTGTTCCGCCTGTCGTCCAAGAACCACTGGGACCTGCCGGTCGTGGTGGACGGCTCCGTGCTGCACGTGCTGGCGTCGCACCCGACGCCCCCGGTGTTCGATGGGCCTGAGGACCGCAACGGCCTCCGCAACGCCGACGAGGTGCGGTTGTTTGCCGACTACATCACCCCCGGCGCGTCCGGCTACCTGTATGACGACCGCGGCGTCCGCGGCGGCCTGGCGCCCGGCGCGAATTTCGTCCTCATGGGCGACCAGAGCGTGGACCCTAACGACGGCGACGGCATCCCCGGCACTATCCAGCAGTTGCTGAACAACCCGCGCGTCAACACGTCCTGCACCCCGTCCAGCCCCGGCGGTACGCAGCAATCCGCCTTGCAGGGCGGCGCGAACCTCACCCACCGCAGCAACCCGGCGTTCGACACCGCCGACTTCGCCGACGGCGCGCCCGGCAACTTACGCGCGGATTACGTGCTGCCGTCCACCGGGGTGGGCGTGCGCGGTTGCGGCGTGTTCTGGCCGCTGAACACGGACCCGCTGTTCCCGCTAGTCGGCACCTTCAACGCGAGCCTCCCCGGCGGCTTCCCCAGCAGCGACCACCGCCTGGTGTTCGTGGACGCGACCGTGGGCGTCCCGGAACCGGAGACCTTCGCGGTGCTGGGCATGGCCCTGTTCGGCCTGGCCGCCGCCCGCCGGCGTTAGTTCACTACCTCCCTCTCCCCTCGGGAGAGGGTCGGGTGAGGGCCTAGCGCCGCACATGGCCGGAAGCGGCGCGGCGACGCCCTTATCCCGACCTTCTTCCAGGGGGAGAAGGAACAGGCGGCGCAACTCCGGCTACCGCTTCGGCACGAACCGGTAAGGGCTATCCGCCGCCAGCATCGGGTCCAGCGCCAGCCGGTGCTCCAGCGGCGGAAATGCCCGGCTGCGGCAGTGTTCCCGCTCGCATAGCCGGCATGACAGCCCGATTCCCACCGCTGCCGCGACCAAATCCAGCCCGTCCGCATAAACCACGTCCCCGGCATGCGAGACCTCGCACCCCATGGCGATGACATGCGTAGGCGGCGGTTCGCCCCAAGCCGTAGCGCGCCCCACCACGCACCGTGCGAAACACAGGAACGTCGCCCCATCCGGCAACTGCGCCACCTGCACCTGCACCTGACCCGGCGCCGCGAACGCCGCATGCACCACCCAGCGCGGACACGACCCGCCATACCGCGCGAACGGGAACCCCGCCGCCGAGAACCGCTTGCTGACGTTGCCCGCCGGGTCCACCCGCAGGAAGAAGAACGGTACCCCCCGCGCGCCCACCCGCTGCAATGACGACAGCCGGTGGCACGCCTGCTCATACGACACGCCAAACCGCGCCGCCAAAGCATCCACGTCATGCCGCAACGCCGATGCTGCCGCCAGCACCGGCCCATACGGCATCAGCAAAGCCCCGGCCGCATAGTTCAGCAGCCCCAACCGGATCAACTGGCCCGCCTCCGGCGTGGACGGCGCGATGGCCGTGACCGCCGCCTCCACCGCCTCCCGCGCTTCCAGCAGCGCCAACTGGAACGCGAGGTGGAACCCCCGGCTTTCCCGAGGCAACTGCTCCGACAGGAACAGCGACCGCGCCTCCGCATCGTAGCGCCGCAGCGCCCCCTCCAGCGGCCCCACCCGCACCCGCAGCCCATGCACCCGCCGCAACCGCTCGGCGATGGCGTGGTTCAGCTCAGCCGGCTCCACTCCCAACTCGGCCCCCACCGCCTCCGCCGCTGTCTCGATCTCGGCGAAGTGGTTGGCACGCTCATGGAAGGCGTCCCGCGCCTCCTCATGCGGCAGCAGCAGGCGCCGTCCAGACGGCAGCGCGATCCCGCTGCTGTCCTCCCGCGCCACCCGCCAGTTGCGATACAACGCCAGCACCGCCCGCGCCGCCGCCGGGCTGGCGGCTGCAAGCGTGGCCAGCTCCGCATCCGGCACGTCCTGGTCCAGCAGCGCATCGCTGAACACCTCCCGCAGGCCCGCCTCAAGCTGCCGCTCCTGCGTGCCCGACAGCGCCGCCAGGTCCACATGCAACGCCTCAGTCAGCTTGATGAGTAAGCTGGCCGTCACCGCCCGCTGCTCATGCTCGATCAGGTTGAGGTAGCTGGCCGAGATCCCCAGCCGCACTGCCAACGCCTGCTGCGTCAGCCCACCCTCCTGTCTGAGCCGGCGGACAGCACGGCCGATTTGCGGAGCCGCCATTTACAACCTTTACTAATTTACAGGACGTATGAACAATCAGGTGACATCATTCCCGCTCAAACGAACGATTAGGGGCTGACGTTCGCAGGTGCAATGTCAATACTTCACTCATGACCCACCAACAGGACTTCACCCCGATGCGCCCAACCCCCACTTACTCCCCCGATGGCATGGCTGCTGGAGGCGAGCCTGAGCGCTTCGCCGGCATCAAGCGGGACTACACCCCGGCCGATGTCGCCAAGCTGTCCGGCACCTTCCGCATCCGCCACACCCTGGCCGAGATGGGCGCGGCCCGCCTGTGGCACCTGCTGAAGACCGAGCCGTACGTGAACACGCTGGGCGCGCTGACCGGCAACCAGGCCATGCAGCAGGTGCGCGCCGGGCTGAAAGCGATTTACCTGTCCGGCTGGCAGGTGGCGGCGGACGCCAACACGTCCAACGAGATGTATCCGGACCAGTCGCTGTATGCGGTGAACTCGGTGCCGCAGGTCGTGAGGAAGATCAACGCCTCGCTCCGCCGCTGCGACCAGATCGCCCGGCTGGAGGGCGGTGACACGACCCACTGGATGGCGCCCATCGTGGCCGACGCGGAAGCCGGGTTCGGCGGCGCGCTCAACGCCTTCGAGCTGATGCGCGCCATGATCGAGGCCGGCGCCGCGGGCGTGCACTTCGAGGACCAGTTGGCTTCCGAGAAGAAGTGCGGCCACCTCGGCGGCAAGGTGCTGATCCCGATCAGCCAGCACATCCGCACGCTGAACGCTGCCCGCCTCGCGGCCGACGTGGAGGGCGTGCCGACCGTGCTGCTGTGCCGCACCGACGCGCACTCCGCGCAACTGCTGACCGCCGACGTGGACGAGCGCGACCGCCCGTTCCTCACGGGCGGGCGCACGCCGGAGGGCTTCCACCGCATCAAGCCCGGCGTCGGCGTGGATTACGCCATCGCCCGCGGCCTGGCCTTTGCGCCCTATGCCGACCTGCTGTGGTGGGAAACCAGCGAGCCGAACCTGGCCGAGGCACAGCGGTTCGCCGCCGCGATCCACGCGCAGTTCCCGGGCAAGATGCTGGCCTACAACTGCTCGCCCTCCTTCAACTGGGCGAAGAAGCTGGAAGCGGAGCAGATCGCCGACTTCCAGCAAGCCATCGGCGCGATGGGCTACAAGTTCCAGTTCGTGACGCTGGCCGGGTTCCACAGCCTGAACCACTCGATGTTCAAGCTGGCGAAGGGCTACAAGGAGCGCGGCATGGCGGCGTACTCCGAGCTGCAACAGGCTGAGTTCGCCTCGGAGCCGGACGGCTACACCGCCACGCGCCACCAGCGCGAGGTCGGCACCGGCTGGTTCGACGCCGTGGCCGTAGCGGCAAGCGGTGGCCGCAGCAGCACGACGGCGATGGCCGGCAGCACCGAGACGGAGCAGTTCCACGACGAGCACAATGCTCCGACGGAGATGGTGCCGCAGATGGAGCAGCAGCCCGCCGCCAACGCCGGCGCAGTGGACACGGCAACGTCGCCGGACAAGTAAGAACTTTCTACCTCCCTCCCCCCGGTGGGGAGGGTGCCCCAGAGGGGCGGGTGGGAGGTGAGGCGCTGGCCACGGTGGAAGACAGCACAGCAAGGCTGAACGTCACCAAGGCCAGTGCTATCCCCCACCCGTCCCTTCGGGCCACCCTCCCCACCAGGGGGAGGGAGGTAGCATCGCCTCTCACAAGTTGCCGGGCACCCTTGCCCGCACCAAGCCCCATAAGGGGAGGGAGCCTAAACCGGCCCCAAGACCGGTTCCCCCCAAGTCCATGCCACCCTAAGGTGAGCAGGGCTTGGGGGGTATAAGGCTGCAATGCCAGCACTGACGCTAGACGCGGTTTCCGTCGCCTTCGGACCCTACGTGGCCGTCGCCGACACCACCCTGCACGTCGCCGAAGGCGAGTTCCTGTCCGTCGTCGGCCCCACCGGCTGCGGCAAGAGCACGTTGCTCAACCTGGCCGCCGGCCTGATGACGCCGACCAAGGGCAATGTGCTGGTTGAGGGCAAGCCGTTGCGCGGCATCAACCGCCGGGCCGGCTACCTGTTCCAGGCCGACAGCCTGATGCCCTGGCGCAGCGCCCGCGACAACGTAGCCGCCGGCCCCGAGTTCGCCGGTATGACCCGGCATAACGCCCGCCTCAAAGCCGACACATGGCTAGACCGCGTGGGCCTGCGCGGCCACGGCGCGAAGTACCCGCACCAGATGAGCGGCGGCATGAGGAAACGCGCGCAGCTGGCGCAAACCCTGGTGCTGGATCCCCCCATCCTGCTGATGGACGAGCCGTTCAGCGCGCTCGACGTGCAAACCCGGCAGATGATGGAAAACGAGCTGCTCACCCTGTGGCAGGCCAACCGCAAGTCCGTCCTGTTCATCACCCACGACCTGGAAGAAGCCATCAGCCTCAGCGACCGCGTGGTGGTCCTATCCGCCGGCCCCGCCACCCGCCCCATCGCGGAGTTCGTGGTGGACCTCCCCCGCCCGCGCGACGTGGCCGAAATCCGCCTGACCCCCGGCTTCCAACACCTACAGGAGCGCATCTGGTCCGTGTTGCGCGACGAGGTGCTGCGCGCCTACCAGACCGGCCTCGCCGCTTGATCACGCTAGCCCGGCTCGGCATCGGCATCGGCCTGCTCGCGTTCTGGCAGGTCGGCAGCGTCACCGGCCTGTTGTCCCCGCTGTTCTTCGGCCGCCCCGAAAAGATCGCCGAAGTCATCGCCACCTGGTTCGGCACCGGCTTCATCTGGCCCCATCTCGCCGTGACGCTGGCCGAGACCCTGATGGCGTTCGCATCCGGCACGGTCGCCGGCGTGC
>CAXTCN010000216.1:0-7730 GCA_964242575.1 uncultured Acetobacteraceae bacterium
CGTCAACTACATCCGGCACTGCGGCTACGTCCAGTCAGGCTGAAAACGCTCTAAGGGACGGAGACTCGATCAAGGTCAACAACCTCGTCGTGGACCCGTCGGCCCAGGGCCGCGGCTACGGCCGCGTGCTCATGGACCATGCGGAGGCGATGGCGCGCGCGCAGGGCCTCGCTGCGGTCTCGCTGTTCACGAACGAGAGAATGCACGAGAACATCGCCCTTTACACGAAAATCGGCTTTACGGAGACCGGCCGCAAGACGGAGGCAGGGTTCAATCGAGTCTACTTTCGCAAGAGCGTATAGCGGTCGCAAGCAATTCCATTCGGCGAAACCAACGACAGGCAAGGAAATCCTATGATCTTCAGACAGCGCTTCCTGGCGGCCCTGGCGCTTTCACTGGCGGGATACGCGGGTGCCGCAAACGCGGCTGGCGACGACCTGGTAACCAAGCCGAGCAAGTACTCGGTCAGCGAAACCGTCCTGCGGTTCGAGGCCGCGATCAAGGAAAAGGAAGCAAGCGGCTTTACGGTTTTCACTGAAATCGATCATGCCGCCGCCGCCAAAAAGTTCGGCCTCGATTTGCGGCCACGTACTGTCATCGTGTTCGGCAATCCGAAACAAGGAACGCCCGCCATGGCCAAGACGCCGCTATTGGCGATAGACCTTCCACTCAAGGCGCTGGTTTGGGAGGACGATCAAGGAAAGGTTTGGCTGTCGTATAATTCTTCCGAGTATCTCTACGATACGATCTATGTACGGCATGGCGCAGCGGTCCCCTCGGAGACTGCGCCATTCGCAAAACTTATGGATGGAATCAGCGATCAGGCCACGAAGTAAACCAATCTGGCTGGGCGTGCTGCGCCATGTCCGGCAAGCGCAGCAGCATCATGAACCCGCGCAGATCGCTTGCGATCTCGCTGGCATCGTGCGCTCGTCTGCATGAACCAAATCAGGCGGTTGTGCCAGGCGTTCTTAGGATCTCCAGGTCCATGTAGGTCATGCGGTGGTCTGAGCTTGGGAAGCCGCCGGGAAGGCTGGGGTCGAACGTCCCCACCAGAGGAAAGGCCGGATCGTTTTGCTGGGGCCAGAAGACGGCGCCATCGAGCGGGTTGAGGCCTTCAAGCGAGGGCAGCACGTAGTCCACCCGGAGGTTGCCTGGGGCGCCGTCGGCGAAGTCTGCGGTGTCGAAGGCGGGATTGCCAGCGTGGCCGAGGTTCGCGCGTCCCTGGAGGAACGCCTGTTCCGCCGCGCCGCCGCTGGTTGGCACGACGGTCGCGTTGATGGCGGGGTTGCCGAGCAACTGGGTCGCCGCCCCGTCCACGCTGTCGCCGTCATTCGGGTCGGCGTTCATGTCGCCCATCACCACGAAGCGCGAGCCCGCCGCCAAGCCGCCGCGCTGGCCCGCGTCGTCGTAGATGTAATCGCCTTTGCCAGGGGTGACGTAGTCCGACAGGAACCGGATTTCGTCGTGGTTGCGCAGCCCGTTGCGGTCCTCCGGCCCGTCGAAGGTCGGCGGCGTGGGGTGGCCGACGATCAGGTGCACGGTGTCGTCGCCGACCTTCACCGGCACGTCCCAGAAGCTTTTGGACGCCAGCCGCAACTGCGACAGCTCACCGGCGGAGTAGTAGTCGTTCGGCGTGGGCGTGCCCGCGTTATCCGGCAGCAGCGCGCCCGGCATGTCACGCCACAAGAACGTCTGGAAGGTGCGCACCTGGTCTGCCAGGATTTCGTACTTGGAGAACACCGCCATGCCGTACTGCCCGGGGAACTGCCCGAACCCCAGCGCGTCCTCGCCGTAGCCTGCCGCGCCCGGCACCTGCACGACCCGGCCGTTGTTGTCCAGGTCGAAACCTGACGCGACGCCGGTGTTGGACGGCGCCACGAACCGGTATTGGTAATCCGTCGCGAACGCCGGGCCGCTCGGCAGGCCCAGCGTGTTCTGGCCGATGCCGATGTAGTTGTCCTGGAACAGGGACGCGGCCACCCCGTTGGCGTCATAGTCAAACTCGTTCAGCAGCATGATGTCCGGATTGACGCGCTGGATGATCTCGGCGTCGGTCCGGGCCTGCAGGTCGTCCGGCGTCGCCAAGCTGGCGATGAGCTGTCCCGGCGCGGCGCGGTTCAACGAGGCATTGAAGGTCGCGGCCCGCAGCGTGTCCGCCGCCGTGTTGGCCGGGTCCACGTATATGAGCTGCAATTGGCCGCCCTGGACGATCTGCTGGCGGTCGGGGCTGCCGGGTTCGCCGAAGGAGTAGTGCGCCTGGGTGTCGAGCAGGAACACCTTGCGGGCGGAGCCGTCGCCGAACAGCGCAGTCACGTCCACGACGCCGGACGACTCCTCGTCCTGGGTGAACGGGGCGCTGGCCGGGGTTGTCTCGTTGCCGAATCGCGCGACGTCGTGCCGGGCGATCTCGGTTAGCTGGTCGGTTTTGGGATCATAGGACCAGACCTTGCCGGAGCGCGCGTTGTTGCCGACGTCCTCCTGCAGCACGAGCGTGCCATCGGCCGAGACCGTCATGTTGTCCAGCATCTCTTGCCCCTCGGCGCCGTCGAGGAGCGCGCGGTACTGGCCGCCGTACTCAGGGTGCCTCACGTCGTAGAAATCGAGCGCCCACAGCCGGGACGGCGAGCCGAAGGCATTCGTGGTGACGAAGTAGTAGCGGTTCGGGTCAATCGTGTCCCAGGCGCCGTCCTCGGGGCGGAGCCAGCCGGTCACGTCCAGGGCGTCGCTGTCTTGCTCAAGGGCAGCGCCGCCCTTGTCGGTCACGTCGCCGAACGAGGCGAGTTGAAAACTCCCTGACGTGCGTTGCCCGTCCGATGCCTCGTTCAGGAAGTCCGCCTTGATCCCGTACAACTGGCCGTTGGTGAGGCCGGCCCGCTCGATGTCGGTCCCGTCCGCCTGCTTGGTTCCGGCATAGACGTAGAGCTGTCCCCCCGCAGAGTCGTCGTTGCCGATAACAACCGTCCGCTCGCCCGTGTTCGGCGAGGCCAGCAAGTTCTCGATGGAGTAGTTGCCCAGCGCCGCCAGCTCATACACGCTGCCGGCGTCCGGGCCTTCGGGAATCCAGCCCAGCGCACGGCCCTCGGCGCCGGCCTCCTCGCCGTTGAGGAAAATACGGGTCTGCGTGCCCAAGCCGGTCGCCTGGTCGAAGAATGCCGACTGCAGGGGCAGGTCAGCGGAACAGAGGCGGTTGATGACGGACGGCTGCTCAGTGAAGGATTTCGTCGCGACGTCGTACACGAACATCCGCTGCCCGAGTTCCTGAGCCGAAACGACCTCGAGGCTCGCTTTGCTCACGACCAGCCGGCTCACGAACGCTCCGCTTGCGGCGCCCGTGTCATGCCTGCCGCCGTCCTCGGGCCGCAACTCGTGGTTCACGAGCACCGTGACGGTGCCGTCGCCGTTGTCGTAGGCGCCGATGCCGTCCGGGACCCCGGCGAAACGCCAGGGCTGGCCGGTGTCGAGGGTCGCGCCCGCGACAGTGTCCCCGGCGCTCAGCAGGGATACGATCCGCACGTTCGCTTGCGCGGACGTCAGGTATGGACTCTGCGACGTAGAGGGTCCGGTGATGCCGCGTGGAAACTCAGTAGGCGTCGAAGCAGAAGAGAGATTGAAGGTTCCAGACATCGCGCGTTCCTCTTTAGAGGCGTGAGGCGCAAAGTCCTAAATTGAAGCAAGTGATCCGGCGATGCCAATTGCAAGACATTTGCATGACGGTGTTTGTTCGAAACGAAGACTGGGATGGCCCCCTCAAGCCGGACGATTTCCATATCGTCCACCAATCCATCCCGGGTTTTATCCACAGTTCACTGTATGTCTCGGTCGTACGTCGCTGAACCAAGTAGGCGGCTTGCGGCTTGCACCGGCTGCGCGTAGCAGCAGGCGATGGCATGGCTGCGCGCCCGTCGCGGTCCATGTCGGCCCGAAGAAGGAACGATAGGCAATGAACGACATCAAGGCGAACGCAGCCGAGCACCACAACGAAGCCGCGCACCACCTGGAGATCGCGGCGCAGATGCACCGCGACGCGGCCAAGCAGTGCACGTCCGGCAACTTCGAGAAGGCCCAAAGCCTGGCCACCTCCGCGGCCGAGGCCGACACCGTCGCCAACCGGCACGCCATGCAGGCGGTCGACTTGTATCGCCACCACTCGGAGGAAGTGGCCGAGCATAAGGCTGAGCTGGCCGCCGAAGAGGCGGCGCGGGTCGCCAAGCACGAGGCTAAGGCCTCAGGGGGGTGATCCTCGCCCGCGTCAGTGGCTGATCATCCAGGGCCGCGCGTCCGGCAGGACAGCGATGTCGGCAGGCGCGTCCAGCAGGGCGGCGAAGCCGTCGCTGAACGAGGCGGCGTTTTCGCCATGAAACACGATGCGCATCCCGGGGGCATCACGGCGCACTCGCTTGCGGTTGAAAGTTGTCGCCCTCGCCCAGGCCGTCCAAGGCGCGGCGCGGGCCGGCCTGCTGTAGCTTGGCCAGCGCCGCGAGGATGGCCGCGCGGGCATCCGGCCGGTCGGTCAGGCCGCCGAACACCGCCGCCACGCCGAGCAACGCGGCCGGGCCGCCCGCGCCGGCTGCCCGCGCCAGCTCCGCCGCACGCGGGTCATGCACAACGGGCGCGGTGGCGACGTGCTGCATCCAGGCGGCGACGGCCATCGCGTGGCGCGCGACGGGCAAGCCCGCATCCAGCCGGTCGCGCAGGGCCGCCAGCAGCCGCGGCGGCAGCTTCTGCGACCCGTCCATGGCAATCTGCGCCGTGCGGTGCTGCAAGGCGGGGTTGGCGAAACGGGCCATCAGCGCCCGGCTGTAGCCCGCGGCGTCCGTGCCCGGCGGTAGCCGCAGCGTGTCCGCCGCGTCCCGCATCAGCCCGCGCGCGAAGGCAGCCAACAGCGGGTTCCGCACCGCATCGGCCACCGTCGCGTCCCCGGCCAGCAGGCCCAGATAGGCAATGGCGGAGTGGACCGCGTTCAACATGCGCAGCTTCATCGCCTCGAACGGCGCAACGTCCGCCACCATCACGGCGCCGTGCGCCTCCAGGTCCGGGCGGCCGGCGATGAAGCGGTCCTCGACCACCCATTGCAGGAACGGCTCGGCCACCACGGGCCAGGCGTCCTCCATCCCGAGCGCCGCGGCCACGCGGGCGCGGTCGGCGTCCGTGGTGGTGGGCACGATGCGGTCCACCATCGTGCTGGGGCAGACGACCTCGTGCTCGATCCACTGGCCCAGGTCCGGCGTCGCGCGCGCGCCGAGGCGGGCCAGCAGCCGGTGCAGGGTGACGCCGTTGCGCGGCAGGTTGTCGCAGCTTAGCAGCGTCGGCGGCGGCAGGTTGGCCGCGCGCCGCCGGGCCAGCGCCCCGACCAGGAAGCCCGGCGCGGACCGCGGCGCACGGGGGTGCGCCAGGTCGTGCAGGATATCCGGATGCGCCTCGTCCAGCTCGCCGGTCGCGGGATCTAGGCAGTAGCCCTTCTCCGTCACGGTCAGGCTGACGATGCGGACGGCGGGGTGCGCCATGGCGGCCAGCAGGGCGCCAGGGTCCTCCGGCGCGACCAGGATGCGGCCGACGCTGCCGATCACCGAGCACTCGTCCCCGTCGCCACGCACGTTCAGCGCGTACAGCCCGTCCTGCGGCGCCAGGGCGTCCCGCGTGGCGGGGCTGCGCAGGCTGGCGCCGGTGATGCCCCAGCGGTGGTCCCCGGCCCGCAGCGCGGCGTCCGCCATCACCGCTTGGTGCGCGCGGTGGAACGCGCCGATGCCGAGGTGGACGATGCCGGCCTGCATCGCGGTCCGGTCGTAGCCCGGAGGGCGGACGCCGGCCGGCAGGTGGGCCAACGCCGCCTCGCAAAGCCGCATCACAGCGGCAGCCCGTGCTGGTGCGACAGCGCCAGCATGACCCCGCGCAGCTCCGCCAGGCCACGCAGGCGGCCGATGGCGGGGTAGCCGGGGTGGGTGGGCTTGCCCACGTCGTCCAGCAGTGGCGGGCGGGTCGTTCGCTGGGTTCGCGCCGAGCGACCCGGTGCAGAGCGTGAGGCCGTTGGCCGGGCTGTCCACCGCGTCCAGGATGAAGGCGATGTCCTCGGCGGTGGAGCAGATGCGCGGCAGGCCCAGTAGTTGAAACGCAGCGCGGTCGCGCCGCCGGGCAAGGGCGCCCGCAGTTGCGTCCGCGCCCAGTCCAGCACCGGCATGAAGTTGTAGCAGACCGTCCGCACCCCGGCCGCGCCCAGTTTGGCGAGCGTTTGGCGGTAGGCCTCAAGGCAGCCCTCCGCCCCGTCCTCCCCCAGCTTGATGGACTCGTGTACCGGCACGCTCTCCACCACGCTCCAGCGCAGGCCGAGCGCCGGGTCGGCCTCGATGGCCCGCTTGCGGACCTGGATGGCCTCGGCGGACCATGGCTGCCTGGTGGGCACGTCATGCAGGGCCGTGACGATGCCGGTCGCGCCCGTTTGGCAGATGTGCGGCAGGGTAATCAGGTCATTTGGTCCCCACCAGCGCCAGGTTTGTTCCATGTGCGTGTCCTAGCTGGCTTCGAGGCGGGAGGCATCGTCGGGATGAACGCCCAAGCCCTCGAAGAACCCAGGGTGCTGGGCGGCGATGCGGTCGATGGCGGCGGAGGCGGTGCGCAGGTGGGCCTGCATGACGGTTGCCGCCCCTGCGCCGTCGCCTGCCAGCACGCAGTCCACGAGGGCGTGATGCTGGGCCATTATCATGCCGGGCCACTCAGGGCGACGCCCGGCGTCGAAGCGCCTCTCCAGCAGGCGGCCGACGAGCGAGATCGTGTACTTGGTGGCGAAGTACAGCACCGCCAGCGCCAGCAGCGGCACGAAGCCGCCATCGGTGCTCTCGCGGATCAGCAGCCCGGTCCTGGTCAGCTCGATGTAGCCGATGATGGAGGCGAGCGTGCTTTCCTTCAGCACCGTGATGAACACCCCGACCGAGGGCGGCACGATCACCGGCACAGCCTGCGGCAGCACGATAAGCTGCATGATGCGGCCGTAACGCAGCCCGAACGCCCGCGCCGCCTCCCATTGGCCCCGCCCGACGCTCTCGATGCCGGCGCGGATGACCTCCGACATGGACGCGCTGGCGTGCAGCGCCAGGGACAGCGTCGCGGCGGCGAACGGCGACAGGTCATGTCCCAAGAACAGCGGCAGGCCGAAATAGGCGAAAAACATGACGATCAGGATCGGGATGGAGCGCCAGAACTACATGGGGGCGTTGTCGCCGCTGGCGTTCATCTGGTCCACGAACAGGTTCAGCACGCGCAGCCAATCCGCGTCGCCGGCCGGAACGCCGATGGCGATCTCAGCGCGGGCCAGGATGCCGTCGAGCTGCCGCAGCTTGCGGGGCCGGTCCTTGATGGCCTGGGTGTTGAAGCAAACGAGGGTGGCCTTGGGCACCGCGCGCTTCGCCGTGCCGCCGCGGGAGATGGCGATGCGGACGCCGGCGCCGGCGCCCAGTTCCGTGATGGCCTTGGCCTTGTGCGCGTCCGGCACCAGCAGGCGCATGGTGGTGACGAGGTAGGGGTTGGTGAAGGCGATGGTGGTGGACCGCTCCACGTTGCGGGTGAAGTCGGCGATGGTCACGTCCACCTTGCGGGTCTGCAGCGAGGTGACGCGGCCGGGGATGTCAGTGACGACGAACTCGGGCTTTACCTTCAGCGCCTCGGCCAGCTTCTTGGCGATGTCGATGTCGTAGCCCTCCGGCTCGCCGGTCGGCAGCACGCGGCTGTAAGGCGGC
>CAXTCN010000217.1:0-7647 GCA_964242575.1 uncultured Acetobacteraceae bacterium
AGGCAGGCCATTATATGGCGAGGAAGATCCAAAAGCTAAGGAAGCTGCATCATGCCAGGCATTGTCTCCCGTTTAAGCGCGTCGCGCTGGAGTGCCGCAACAAGATTGGCAACCATCGGCATCATAATCATTGCTGCATCAATCGCGCTTACGACGGGCCTGATTGTCTGGGAGGTCGAGGTGACCATGAACTAGCAGGCACAAGCTCGGCTCGACTCCAACCTGCGGCTTGGGCGTGAGTTGCTGGAGATGAAGACAGCCGGCACCTCGCTGCGCATGGAAGGCGAGCAACTGAAAGCGGCCAACGGCTACGTGCTCGACGGCGATTTCGAGGTGGTGGACAAGGTCCGCGCCATCGTCGGCGGCACCATGACTGTTTTCCGGGGCGACCTGCGGGTAAGCACTAACGTCCTTAAACCGGACGGCGCGCGTGCGGTTGGGACTCGCCTCGCACCAGGCCCAGTATACGACGCCGTGCTTAAGGAAGGACGACTCTACCGTGGCGAAGCCGACATCTTGGGCACGGTATACTTCACCATCTATGAGCCGCTTAAAGACACCCAGGGCAAAGTGATTGGCATCCTCTATGTCGGCGTGAAGAAGGCCGAGCACCTTTCTCTCGTTGATCACCTCGTGCAGGCGGCGGCCCTTGGCGGCGCGGCCATGCTGCTGTTGGGGGGTGGCGCCCTGCTCTTCTTCGTACGACGGACGTTCCGTCCGCTCGGAACGCTGCGTGTCGCTATGGTCGAGCTTGCCAGCGGCAAGCTTGACGCAAAGGTGCCGACGTACCACCGCAAAGACGAGATTGGCAGCATGGCCGCTGCCGTGAAGGTGTTCAAGGACAACATGATCAAGGCCGACCAACTGGCAGCTGAGCAGGAGCAGATGAAAGCAGCGGCGGCGACGGCGCAGAAAGTGGCCATGAACAAGACAGCAGACGCGTTCCAGAGCAGGGTCGGGGGGCTTGTCTCAATGCTGTCCTCCGGTGCGACCGAGCTGGAGGCCACGGCGCAGTCCATGTCGTCCACTGCGGCGCGGACCAACGCCCAGGCGGGCACGGTAGCGGCAGCGGCCGAGGAGGCGAGCATGGGCGTGGGCACGGTCGCGGCGGCGGCCGAGGAGCTGTCGGCGTCCATCGGCGAGATCAGCCGCCAGGTGTCGCAGTCCTCGAAGATCACCGGCCAGGCGGTGCTGGATGCGCGGCGCACGGACGCCATCGTGCAGGCGCTGGCGCAGGGCGCGGAGCGGATCGGGCATGTGGTTGGGCTGATCACCAACATCGCCGGCCAGACCAACCTGCTGGCGCTGAACGCGACCATCGAGGCGGCGCGGGCCGGGGACGCGGGCAAGGGGTTTGCCGTGGTGGCGTCGGAGGTGAAGGGGCTGGCGAGCCAGACGGCGAAGGCGACCGAGGAGATCAGCGCGCAGATCACGCAGATCCAGTCCTCGACCAAGGAGGCGGTGGACGCCATCCGCGCGATCACCGGGACCATCGAGGAGGTGAGCTCGATCGCGGTCAGCATCGCCGCCGCGGTGGAGCAGCAGGGCGCGGCGACGGCGGAGATCGCGCGCAACGTGCAGCAGACGGCGCGCTCGGCGCAGGACGTGACGGCGAACATCGGCGGGGTGAGCCAGGCCGCGACGGAGACGGGCCAGGCGGCGGGCCAGGTGCTGAGCGCGGCGGCGGACCTGTCGCGGCAAGCCGAGCAGCTGACCAGCGAAGTAGGCGGCTTCATCGCCGAAGTCCGAGCCGCATAGGGAAACGGTGCGTTATGAACTACCATCCGCCAAGCCGCTTACGCGGCTCTGGCGGCGGTTTCGGGCATCGCTGCCCGGGCCTGTTCCTCACCGAACGTCTTCTGGCCGATGTTCCACAGCACCCAGACCGCGGCCTCGTCGAGGCAAAACCTCTCGTGCAGCCCTGACGTGGCCGTGCGTCGTCCGGCGACGCTGCAGCGGCGTACCTTGGTTATTGGAAGTTCACAGATGTCGAGATGAAGTCTGCTTAGGATTGGCGACGGGTAACTAAGCGGCGGGGGAAGGCTCTCGGTCAGCCAGCCATCACCGGCGCTGGCAACAGATCACGGCGTGGCTGCTGTATACACTTGATGCAGGCCAGGACAGGGAGTGAACTTGTCGGACACCCCGAAGGTTGTCTCGGCACCGCCCAGGTAGAGCCAGCCGCCAGGGGCAAGCCGCGACCAGATGGCGTCAAGGACGCGTTTCTTCGTTTGCATGTCGAAGTAGATCAACACGTTGCGGCAGAAGACCAGATCAAAGGTTCCAAGCGGGCGCAAGTCGTCCATCAGGTTCCACTGGCGGAACTCGACCATGCTTCGCACGGCGTCCTTGAGCTGCCAGCCCCCGTCCGCCTTCTGGAAATGCCTCACGAGCATGGCACCCGAGAGCCCGCGCCGTGCCTCGAAATCGGAGTAGATGCCGAGCCTGGCGCGGTCAAGCTGTTCGGTTGAGATGTCGGTCCCGAGAATCTGCACCGGGCGGCGGCCAAGGCCTGCGTCCGTCACCGTCATGGCGATTGAGTAGGCCTCCTGCCCGGAGGACGAGGCGGCCGACCAAATGCGCAAAGGCAGCCCCTGCGGGCGGGCGGCATGCAATGCTGGAAGCGCGGCGGTGCGCAGGTGCTCAAAAGGCCGCGTGTCGCGGAAGAACAACGTCTCGTTGGTGGTCATGGCCTCGACGACGTCTCGGACAAGGGCCTCCGTCGGAGCCAGGCGAAGCTGCATCGAGAGCTCAGCCAAGTCCTTGAGCCGCCTGGTTCGGACGACCTGCTCCAGGCGGCTCTCCACCAGGTAAGCCTTGTCCAGTCCCAGGACGATGCCAGACCGCACGCGGACCAGTTCGGCGATCATGGTGAAGTCTGCCCGGGAAACCGCCTGAGGCTGCAGTCCGGACCTGGTATGATGCAGCACGTGAGCGCCGGTCATCAGCTTTGCCTCCCGGCAAGGCGCAGGATCCGCGTTGCCAGTTCGGCGAGCGGCAGCACGGCATGGCAGAGCCCGGCGCGGGCCACCGCGCCGGGCATCCCCCACACCACGCTGCTCGCCTCGTCCTGCGCCATCACAGTCCCTCCGTCCGCCACGATCCGTTCGGAACCCAGCAGCCCGTCCTGTCCCATCCCTGTCAGCATCACCGTCAGCACACGGCCGGGGTAGGCAGCGGACGCGCTCCGCAGCATGGGGTCCACAGACGGCCGGCAGAAGTTTTCCGGTGGCTCGCCGGTAAGCGCCACCATGGCTGCCTCCTGCCGCTTCACGACGGTCATGTGGTGGTTGCCTGGCGCCAGGTGGACATGGCCTGGCCGCAAGGGTTCCCCGTGCACGCCCTCAGCGCAAGTGGCGCCCCCAAGGCGCTGGATGTGTCCCGCAAGCTGCGCCGTGAAGGAGGCGGGCATATGTTGGGTGAGCACGATGGGCACCTCCACCCGGTTGCCCAAGGCTTGGAACAACGTCAGCAACGCGGCCGGGCCGCCAGTGGAGCTGCCGATCGCCAGCAGGACCGGACGGTGCGGCGATGCGGCACGGAGCTTGAACGCCGCAGCAGCTTGCTGTCCGGAGCTCTGCTTCCCCCGTCGCGCGTGCGACTGCCGTCCAAGGCCGCGCACCTTGGCGACGAGCTCCTCCGCAAACGCCGCAGGGCTGTTCCCGCCTTCCTCCGATGTCGGTTTCGGAATGAAGTCGGATGCGCCCAGCCGCAGCGCATCAAGGGCGATCGCCGCGCCCTTTGTCGTGAGGGTGGACGACATCAGCACCCGGACGGCCGGGTCGGCGGCAAGGATGCGGGGCAGCGCAGCCATCCCGTCCAGCACCGGCATCTCGATGTCCAGCACGACCACGTCGATGGTGCCAGCCCGCACTGCTTCGATGGCCTGGAGGCCGTTGGTCGCCTTCGCGGCGATCTTGATCCCCGGATTGCCCCGTAGCGTCCGGTCCAGCAGCGCCCGGACCAGTGCGCTGTCGTCGCATATCAACACTCGGACAGGTAAGGCAGCCGCCATTCCTAAGGGACGCGCTTCCGGCAGCGCCGGCCGCACGCCAGTTTCATGCACGGGCGGGGGCACGGTCAGCGTTCCAGGAAGTCGGGTTCATGTTGGGCATAGATGCCTCCTCGCGTGCTTCGTGTCGTTGTTTGCCTAGAGCGCGTGCGCAGGGCCTGCCCTGCCTGCGGCAACGTGGCTTGGGCTATCTCAGCCAAAGCTAAGGACCCGCTCGGTATTCAGCACTATGAGGAGGTCGCTGTTCAGCCGGTAGATCCCGACGCTGAGTTCTCGCCATTTGGCCCGCAGTGTCGGCGGGTTCGGCTCCAGGCGCTGGTCGCTGAAGTCCATCACCTCCTGGACCGAGTCCACCATGAGGCTGTAGAGTTCGCCCTGCCGCTCGATGACCACGCTCATCCTGACCTGGCTTCCGTCGCGGGATGGCAGGTCAAGCCTGCGGCGAAGATCGATCGCAGTCACGATGCGGCCGCGAAGGTTGAGGCTGCCGGCGATCTCCAGAGGGGCCAACGGGACACGGGTCATCTTTTGCGTTTCGATGACATCCCGCACGCTGAGCACCGGGATGCCGCATATCTGGCCACCGACCGTCATGGTCACGAACGTTGATTCGAAGCGGCTATTGCCGGGAGTGGGATCGGTTATCCTGGCGCTGCTCATGGCCGCGCCTCTTCCGTGGCGACTTCTCGTGATGGGACGTAGGCCTCGCGCTCTATCGAGAGCGCCTTCCCGACCGCATCGAGCAGGATCGCCTTGTCGAACTTCGAGATGTAAGCGTCGAAACCCGCCTGGCGTCCATGCTCCACAGCGGCGGGCGAAATCCGGCTGGTGAGCGCGATGACCGGCAGTTTGGTCCAAGCCCCCTGCATGCGCACCTCCCGCACGAACTCGATGCCGTCCATCTCCGGCATCTCGATATCCGACAGGATCAGGTCAAAGGTCTGTCCGGACTGCCGCATCGCCAGCGCCGCGATTGGATTGTCCGCTGCCGTCACGTGATAGCCTTGCGCCGTGAGCGCTGGGATGATGAGGCTGCGGAAGAATGGGCTGTCCTCGACCACGAGTACCTGGCGTGGTTCAGGGCGATCAGAGATCGGGGCGCTGAACCAGTCCTTGAACGCGCGCTGCAGCCAGTAGGCGGTGTCCAGCACGCTGACAGCCCGGCCGTGCACGGTGGCAGCGCCGAGGAAGCCAGGCTGGTCGGTGCCGAGCTCGACACACAAACGATCCTCCATGATGTCCACGATCTCGTCGACCATTAGGCCCATGACCCGGTTCCCGTCGGCGAACACAAGGATCGGTTGTGTCTCCGACGGGACCCGTCGCGGGTCTGGCACGCCCATGGCTACAAGTGGCATGAGTTTGCCGCGGTACTGCGTCATTGGCTCGCCGTTGGGATGCTCGATGGCTGACCGTTCTATGTTCTCCAGACGCGACACGAGGTTGAGCGGCACGGCCTTGCTGTGATCGTTGCCTGCTTTGAACAGCAGCAAGGCCACCTTCTGGGCAGAGTTTTGGGCGGGCGGGGTAGTAGTGGGTGGGGCGTCCGTGCCGGCATGGCCGACACCGATTCCGGTCGCGCGGGCGATGCCGTTGGGGTCCAGGATCATGATGACGGAGCCGTCGCCAAGAATTGTATTGCCACTGAACAGGGTGATGTGGCGCAGGATCGGCGCAACCGGTTTGACGACGATCTCCTCGGTGTCGAACACCCGGTCCACGATCAGGCCGAACCTGCTGGCCCCTACCTGGACGACGACAACAAAGACGCCCTCGGTGGTTCCAGGCTGGCCCACGTCGTCCAGCTTGAGAAGGTCAGCCAAGTCGATGAGCGGCAGCAGGTGGTCGCGCAGCCGCAGGACCGGCGTCTCGTTGATGTGCTCGATCTCCAACTCCGACGTGCTTTGCCCCGCCAGTGGCTTGCGCGTTCCCGCAGTCCGGGCGTGCACCAGTTCCACCACGTTGATCTGCGGGACGGCGAAGCGGTCACCATGGACTTCGACGATCAACGCCGACACGATAGCCAGCGTCAGCGGGATCTTCACGGTGAAGAGGGTTCCTTTCCCCTCCTCGCTCGACACGTCGATGGTGCCGCTGATCTGCTCGACGTTGGTTTTTACGACGTCCATGCCGACGCCGCGTCCAGAGACGGAGGTCACGGCGGCGGCAGTCGAGAAGCCGGCCCGAAAGATGAAGGACTGTATCTGCTGGTCGTTCATCCCCGCCATCTCGGCTTCCGTGGCCAGCCCGTTAGCAAGGATCTTCCTCTTGATGCGATCGACCGGGAGCCCGCGCCCGTCGTCGCCGACTTCGATGACGATGTGGCCGCCTTCGTGGTAGGCGTTCAGCCTGATGCGGCCTTGCTCGGGCTTGCCGGCTCCGCGGCGGTCCAGGACGCCCTCGAGCCCGTGGTCGGCGCTGTTGCGGATCATGTGCGTGAGCGGGTCCTTGATCAACTCCAGGATCTGACGGTCCAGTTCGGTCTCGGCACCCACCATGACCAATTCGATCTTCTTGCCAAGGTCGTTGGCCAGGTCGCGTACCAGCCGGGGCAAGTTGTTCCATGCGTTGCCGATCGGCTGCATGCGGGTCTTCATGACCCCTTCCTGTAGATTCGACGTGATGTGGGACAGCCGCTGCAGCGGCCCTGCGAATACGTCGCTGTCCTGCATGCGGGCCAACTGCAGGATCTGGTTGCGCGTGAGCACGAGCTCGCTCACCAGCGTCATCAGGTCTTCCAGGACCTCGACATTGACGCGGATTGTCTGGGCGGCGGCTTCCGGTGGAAGGATGGCCACGGCCGGCAAGGGCGTGGGCAATGCAGGCACGGCAGGTGGCATCAGTGTGACGGGCGACGGCGCATCGAGCGAAGCCATAACAGTCGCCGCGGGCGGCGGCGGGGCGACTGGAAGTGCGGGTGGCACTGCGGCCGTGGAGGCATTCCCCTCTGCAAGAGATAGTTCCTCGATCAAGCCGGCGTCGTCGCCTTCGGGTTCATGGCCCGTTGATTGGATGCCGTCGACGATGACGCGCAGGCCGTCCAGGGTGCGCAGGATCAACGTGATGGACTCAGTGGTGACTGGCAGGGTTCCGTCGCGGTGTTGGCCCAAGACGTTTTCGGCGGCGTGCGCCAGCTTTTCCAATCGCGACAGACCGAGAAACCCGCATGTGCCCTTGATCGTGTGCACGTGGCGGAAGATGGCGCCGAGGGTTTGCTTGTCTTCAGGCTCCCGCTCCAGCTTCACAAGCTGCGTGTCGAGTTGCCCGAGGCTTTCAAGCGTTTCCGACAGGAAATCTGGCAGCAGGTCTTCCATGAGCCCTCTAATTCGGCCCTGGCATGGGCATGCGATCAGTCCTAGCCTTTCGGATATAACGGTTGTGAGAGTTTTCGGATGGACGCATAGGGAGACCCTCTACGTCCGCGCTTGAACCTGCTTTCTCTGGTGCGGGTCAGGATGCACAAAGGCGCTACGCGCCGGGCGGGTGAATCGGCTTGGCCGCGCCGTCCAGACGCGCAGACGCGATACCCTGAGCCTCGATAGCGTCGCCATGCTGGCGAATCAGGAAGGCGGCACCGGCGTGGGCGTGGTTCAAAGCCGGGTTACAGCTGGAGCCGGGTTGACGCTTCCAGGACG
>CAXTCN010000218.1:0-7641 GCA_964242575.1 uncultured Acetobacteraceae bacterium
CGGCGCATCCTGGCCGCCCTGCCCCGGCTTGCTCGCGGCGAAGGCTGGGTGTGGGCGCCGTCCGACGGTGTGCTGGCGCAGGTGGCGTTCCTGCGCATCAGCACCCTCGACAGCTCGCGCACGCCCGAGCGGCGTGAGCGCGTCACCACGCCTCGCATGCTGGCGCTTACGGACCTGTCCGCCATCACGGCAGTGCTGGGTGGCAGGGACCCTGGCACAATGGGTATACGAGCGGAGCCTACACCGGTGGCCGAACGCGAACACGGCCGGAACCTCGAACAGCGCCTTCGGCAACAAGAGCAGGAGCTCCTGGCGGCACGGGTTCTAGTCGTTGAGATGGAGGCACAAACGGCCGCGATGCAGGAGCAACTGGGACAGATCGAAGAATAGGGCATACGGCGTCGCCACGACAGCAGGCCTCTGACAATCGACCCGGAGCGGGTGGAGCAGGTCGTCTCGGACCTGAACGTCAGCGTGAGCGAGGCCAACGTATCCCGCAGGTTCAAAGTCCCGCGCTCGACGCCGCTGGATGCGCTGGCCCGTGATAGGCTGGACAGGGCTGGCTGCTTGGCGCCAGGCGCCGGCGGCATGGCGCCGTTGTGGCCCAAATGGCTTGCCGCGGCCAAGACGGCCTGAGCCGAAGCCGCCACAGCCTCTCATTGCATGGCCTCATGCCTGGCAGCGACAACTTTGCAGCTTTGTTCAGCCGCACAACGCTGGTGTGTGAGAATCCCGCACGCATCCTTGCCGTAGCGCCACTCGGGACCCTACGCTGCCTGGATCAGACGCATGGCATAGCATGGCGAACCAGCACGAGCCTTTGTCAGACGCCAAACCGGCAGTGCACCGGTCTCGCAGTCCTGTGGTTGAGCCTGGGCGAGCCCGCGCAGCGCCGCCGGTGCTGCGCGGCGGCGTGCCGTTGCTTGGCATCCTGCCAGCGCTCGCCCGTGATCCTCTGCAGGTGTTCGAGCAAGCTGTTGTGCTCGGCGACGTCGTTCGGCTTCCTGTGCCGGGTCGCCATCCCCTGTTCTTGGTTGCCGATCCGGTGCAGGTCCGCCACGTGCTGCAGGAGAACCACGCGAACTACCGGCGCACGCCGTTCCATGACCGGCTGAAGAGCGTCATGGGCGAGGGACTCGTCACCAGCGAGGGCGAACTCTGGCAGCGTCAGCACCGCCTTCTGCAACCTGCTTTCCGGGCCGAGCGCATCCGCCGTTTCGTCGAGGTCATGGGAGGCGCGGCGACTGGGTTGGCAAATCGGTGGCACGCGGCTGCCGAGGCAGGCCAGGTTCTGGACATCGCGCGCGAGATGTCTGACCTGACGCTCGACATCGTGGTCCGCTGCATGTTCGGCCAGGAGCAGAGGGGCGGGGACGCCGCGATCAGCGCAGCCGTTCAGGAGATGCAGGCCTGGGTCTCCGACCGTTTCTGGTCCGTGGCCCCGGGCTGGACCGAGCGCCTGCCCACGCCAGCCAACCGCCGCTTCCGGCGTGCGCTCGCCACGGTGGATGCCGCGGTCGGGCGCATCGTCGCGGAGCGGCTTGCCGCGGGCCAAGCCGGCGATGACCTTCTCGGCATGCTTCTTCTCGCGACCGAAGATGGCGCTGGCGTCGACGCGCGGCAGGTCCGCGACGAGGTGATGACGATGATGCTGGCCGGGCACGAGACCTCAGCGGCTGCGTTGACCTGGATCTGGCACCTGCTCTCGTGCCACCCGCAGGTCGCAGACGCAGTGCACGACGAGGTTGCCCAGGTCCTCAAAGGACGTGGCGTGCCGAACGCGGATGACCTCGGGCGGCTGGACCTGACGCGGGCGGTCATCCAGGAGGCCATGCGGCTCTACCCGCCCATCGGCTGGTTCGGACGCCTCGCGGCCGGACCTGACCGGATCGGCGGCTATGACATCCCTGGCGGCGCCATCCTGTTGCTGAGTCCCTGGATCGTGCAGCGCGACCCGCGCTTCTGGCCGGATCCGGAGCGCTTCGACCCAGGGCGCTCCATGCCCGGAATGCGGACGAAGCCGTACACCTACTTCCCCTTCGGCGGTGGCCCGCGCAGTTGCCTCGGCACTCACTTCGCCATGACCGAGATGCTCGTTGCACTGGCGGTGCTGGTGCCGGCGGTGCGGCTTCGCCACGCCACCGACGCGCCGGTCCGGCCGGAGCTGCTGGTGACGTTGCGGCCCGCCGACGGGCTTCCCATGCACGTTGCACTCCGTGCGTGAGCTTCGTGCCCGAACACGTTGTCGAACGACGTCCGGATGGCTCCAAGGAAAAACAAACGTGTTGCATGAAGGAGCGGTATGGATGCGAGCTATAATCACCAGCTTGCTCACCAGCCGGACCTCGACTTTGCCGGCGCAGTACCGATTGCCAAGTATCGAATGACCTGACCCCCAACTTTCATCCAGCGATGACCAGGAACCGGCGTGTGTTGTCGCCGTCATCCGTGACGATTGCAACCGGCCGCGAGGCGGCCAGTCTGAGCCCGGCTGCGTATGCAGCTGGGTGACGTAGCCGAGCGAGGAGTGTCGGCGCTCTGTGTGGTAATCGTCTGCCCAGACGGCGACCGCCTCACGGCATCGGCGAGGCTCGTGAACAGCGTCGCGTCCAGCAGCTCGTCCCGCATCCAGCCGTTGAAGCTCTTGACGGTGTCGCTTGCGATTTATCCACACGCCATCGCGCAGCAGCACATGCAGCCGAAGGTCACCGAAGCACCGGCGCTGCTCGGCCAGCTCGCGCAGCCGCCCGCGCAGCCCAGCGTCGTCGCTGCGTTAAGATCGGTGTCGGACGCTTTTCCGATCCGCCCCAACGATGTCGCACGCCAGCCGCTTGCTCACCACAAGGCGGGCCCGGAGGTATGCGACCGTCTCGCGCCTCGCGGCGGGCGTCATGTTTTTCTCCAAGCAGGTCCTCCAAGCCTGGGTTGTCGAGCATGAGGTCGGCCCGCAACCGCTTCAGGTTAGCGTTCACGCCAAAACGCGAGCGTTTGCGGCCGACCTCCTCGAGCCCGCGCAGCCGCTTCGCCTCGGACAGCTCCAGCCCGCCATGCTTTGAATTCGACGCACAGAACGTTGCGCTCGACATCCCGTGCATGCGGCACCGATCCAACACGATCGCGCCCGCGTCGGCTTCCTTCGGAATGCCGATGATCTGCTCGTCCGTGAATCGCTTCTGCTCCATCCGTCTGCCCCTTCATGGGCCGGACTCTAACTCTAGGTGAAGAAAAACGCGGGGGTCAGGTCACAGGCAGCGTGGTCCCGCCGCTTGCCGCCGCGGGCCGCACTGCGTTATCCCGGATGCCGGCGCAGCACCGACGGAGGCAGGGCCATGCAGGTCAGGACGAAGCAACAGCCCGGCCGAGCGGCGCCCTCGCCCACGCCGGTCAGCACGGACCGCCTGCGGCATGGCATCGACGCCCTGATGCTGGAGGCGGCCGCGTTCATCGCGCCGGCGAAGGTGGACGATACCCTGCGCGGCTGGCTGCTGCGCGGCGGAGCTGCGATGGCCGGGCCGGAACCCGACCTGCGGCTCATGGCCGACGCGCTGATCATGGCGACGGACCTGGCGCTGTTCAAGCCGTCGGCTAGCGGGCAGACCGCGTTCGACCGGCTGGCCCGGCAATGCCTTAGCATGGGTCCAGACGAGGCGGCGGCGCTGCAGGCGTTGCGGCAGGCCGGCTTCCGGCTGCTGCGGGTCGAGGCGGGCGCCGAGGCTGGCGTGGCCCGCTGCCGTGACCTGGCCACCGGCGAGCTGCTGCCGGTGCTGGATGACAGCCTTGAGCCGGGCTTGGCAGGACTGGCGCTAGTGGGACGGGTGGCGCCCGTGGGTGACGGCCGGCACGTGTTCGTGAGCGGGGTGACGCCGCTGGACGAGGCGGGCCTGGCGGTCGCGCCTGGGTTCGTCCGCCCTGGCGGGCGCGGGCTGCTCAACCCGCAGCGCTGTGCGGAGGCGGTCTACCGCCATGTCCTGCGCCACGGCACGCTGCGCATTCCGGGCCTGAACCAGTCCCCGGCGGATTGGGACGACGACGCATCGGAGACGATGAGCGAGCTGGACCAAGTGGCCCTGCGCTGGGCGGAGCCGGGCGCCACGCGTGACCCGGCGGACGTGCAGCGGGTCCGCATGCAGTCCGGCCTGGGCGACGTGCTGGACATGCTCGCCTCGGCCGCCAACACGCGCACGCACGGGGAGCACGCGCTGTCGGACGCCTATGCCGAGATCGTCCGGGTGCAGCTCGAGGCCGTGCACCGGCGGCACGCGGCCGGGTCGGGTACGCTGGGGCTGGACGCCGTGGCCGCGGCAGTCGAGGCGGAGGTGACGGACGGCGCCCTGCCGCCCGGCGCTCGGGAGGCGTTCGACGCGGCGCGCCGCCGGCTCGGGGCCGCCACTTCAGCATCTGGCACCCGGGACGCCGACCTGGACCGGCTGATCGGCCGCATCCAGGCGCTGCGGGCCAAGACGGTGGAGCAGGGCTGCACGGAGCAGGAGGCGCTGGCGGCGGCCGAGAAGGTGGCGGAGCTGCTGGACCGCTACGGCCTGAGCCTGAGCGAGCTCGACCTGCAACGCCAGGCCTGCGAGGGCACGGCGGTCGAGACCGGGCGCAAGCGCGTCGGACCCTTGGACGACTGCGTGCCCTCCATTGCGGCGTTCTTCGACTGCCGGACCTGGGGCGAGAAGACGGCCGGGGGCACGCTGCGCCACGTGTTCTTCGGCCTGCCCGCGGACGTGATGGCGGCGCGCTACCTGTATGACCTGGTGGAGCAGGCGTTCGAGACGGAGACGGCGCTGTTCCGCGCCGGCCCGACCTACGCCGGGATGCCGACCGGCCTGCGCCGGACCGCGACCACCTCGTTCGGCATCGGCCTGGGGCGCGGCATCGCTGCCAAGCTGCACACCTTGCGGCAGGCGCGTGAGACAGCGTTGCGCGGCGCATCCGGGCGCGACCTGGTCATCGCCAAGGCGGACGTGGTCGAGGCGGAGCTGTCCAAGCTCGGCCTGCAGTTCCGCGCCCGCAAGGGGACGGCGGGCCGGCGCGTGCTGCGGGACGTCTACGAGGAGGGGCACGAGGCCGGGCTGGGCTTCGAGTACACGCCCGGCGTCGGGCATGGACCTTAAGCGGCGCGGTCCTGCGCAGAACGGCTGATCGGGTGCGGCGACGGCTCTGACGACGTGCTATGGCCTGCCGCATGACCGCAGCCAAGCCCACCACCCCGCCGCCTTCACGCCTGTCGAGCGGGACTACATCCGCCGCGAGCTTGACCTGTTCTTCTCAACGTTGCCGAGCGTCGCCGAGGGCTTTTACCTCAAGACGTGGCGGGGCGGCCCGCAGGCAGGGCAGCCCAAGGTGCCGCAAGCCGCGGCGGGCTTGATCAAACGCGGGCTGCTGCGCCTCGACACCACGGCCCGGATGCCACGGTTGTTCTTCACCGCGGCCGGGCTCGCGGCGCTGCGGGCCATGATGGCCGACGCGCGCCTGGCCAACCCGGCCAAGTTCGCCCACGTGCGGCAGGAACTCGGCATCGACCCGGTTCCAGGCCACGGGCCGGCCGACGCCTGAAAAGCTTGCACACCGCCGATGGCGTCGATCCCGCTCGGATGATGTTTCAACATGCGCGCGGATGGCGTAACTGGCCGTCACCACCAGACAAGGTCGCACATGGCACGCACGCCCAAGGCTCCCCTCCCCGTCCCGGCCCGCCGCGGTCGCAAGCCAAAGACAGCGGAGCCGATTGCGTTAGCTGCAGCCCCCGACGACGACATCGAGGCCGTCGAGGCCGCGGCTGCCACCGTCAAGCTTGGCAAAAAGCCCGTCCGCGGCAAGCCGGGTCCTAAGCCCAAGCTGCGGCCTGAGGCTGCCATGCCTGCTTTGCCCGAAGAGGACGTGAGGCAGCCCGCGATGAACTTGGACCAGCTGGACACCACGGTGCAGCAAGCCTCGGACCACGACGACGAGACGATCGCCGAGATGGCCTACCCGGTCAGCGCCGATGCGGACGGCACCACGCCGTCTAGCAACACCGGCGTGGATGACGCCGTGCCGACACCCGGTCAGGAAGGTTGTAACCCATCAAAACCCGCGGCACGGTGGGACCAGGCGACCGACACGGTGCAGTTCGACTGGCCTGAGATCGAGCGGACGGCGGCGCAGGGCGGTCCCAACCAGGTCATGGCCAAGCTGCTGGTCGCCGCTCGTGCCGAGGGCGCTAACTCCCGCTGGCCGCTCTGACGTCCACTTACGCCGGCGTTGCCAGGAAGAGCCTAACGGTGCCGCCTGAGTCATCGCGGCTCAAGCTCCTCACAAAGCCAGATGATCCTCTCCGTCAGAACTCCAGGCAAATCTTGCCGAAGTGCCGATCGCTTGCCTAATGGCGGAACGCTGCTGCGATCTCCCCCAAACCGAAGCTGCGGTCGATAACCGGCTTGAAGCCGGTGGCGTCGATCGCCCGCACCATGTCGGCCTGTTCTCGCCGGCTGCCCACGATCGAGCCTTGCAGGCGCGCCTGCTTCGCCATCAACGCCGCCGTCGGGACTGCGCCGCCGCGCCCGGTCAGCACGCCGATCAACGCGATGTGGCCGCCGACCCGGACCGCCGCGATGGAGTGCGGCAGCGTGCCGGGACCGCCGACCTCGATCACGTGGTCCACGCCGCAGCCTCCGGTCCAGTCGCGCACCTGCGTGCCCCAGTCCTCGTGCGCCTTGTCGTTGATCGTGTGGTCAGCTCCCAGGGTGAAGGCGCGCGCCAGCTTGTCATCGACGACGAGGGGGCGATGACAAAGGCCCCCATCGTCCTGGCGGATTGCAGCGCCATGATAGAGACGCCGTCCGTGCCGAGAACGAGCACCGTGTCGCCGGTCTTGAGGCCACCCTCCACGACCAGCGCACGCCCGGCAGTCAGCCCGGCGGTCGTCAGCGTCGCCGCCTCGGCATGGCTGAAGCCCTTGGGCGCTAGCGTGAACGAAGTGGCCGGGCTGGTGACGGCCTCCCCGCGTAGCCGTCAACGCCGTCACCGGGCACGGTCCTGAAGTCCCCGAGAGTGGCGGGGCCGTCCTGCCAAGTGGGGAAGAAGCAGGACACGACGTGGTCGCCGGGCTTGAACTCGATGACATCGGCACCGATGGCCTCGACCACGCCCGCGCCATCCGACATCGGGATGCGCTTATCGGCCTGCCAGTCCGTCCGGGTCACGACGCCGAGATCGTGGTAGTTCAGCGAACTCGCATGCAGCCGCACACGGATCTCGCCCGGCGCTGGCTGGCCGGGATCGGGCAGGTCGGCCAGGGCCAGGTTGTCGAGGCCGCCAGTCGACCGGAGCTGAACGGCTCTCATGCAGGTTCTGTCGCTGGGGCCTGGGGAAAGTCGGTGGCCAGGCCCGTGTCGCGCCACTGCTCGATCTCAGCCAGGCTGGCCTTGAGCTTGGCCGTCACCGCGTCGATGCCGAAGGCTCCCAGCACCAGGTGGCGTGGCGGGTTCTCGACCTCGGTGATCCCGATCATGGCCTCGGCCGCCCGCACCGGGTCGCCCGGCTGTTTACCGCTGACGTCCGCGGTGCCTTTCAGGCGGGCGCCGGCCGTATCGGCGTAGGCCGCGATGCGGTTCGGCGTCTGCTTCAGCGAACGGCCGGCCCAGTCGGTCCGGAACG
>CAXTCN010000219.1:0-7631 GCA_964242575.1 uncultured Acetobacteraceae bacterium
CGCCGGGTCAGCCGGGTGTACGTGGAGGCCGGCTGCGACATCGCGCGCGAGCTGTACTTGTCATTGCTGGTGGACCGGGACACCGCGCGCGTCGCCATCGTCGCCAGCACCGAGGGCGGCATGGAGATCGAGCATGTGGCCGAGACGCAGCCTGACAAGATCATGCGCGTTTCGGTCGACCCGGCCGCCGGCGTGCAGGCCTACCATGCCCGCAAGCTCGCGTTCGGGCTGGGGCTGGAGGGGAAACAGGTCGGCACGTTCACCAAGTTCGTGCTGGCGCTGTACAAGGCGTTCACCGACCTCGACTGCGCCATCGTCGAGATCAACCCGCTGGTGGTGACCGGCGCCGGCGAGGTGGTGGCGCTGGATGCCAAGGTGAGCTTCGACGACAACGCGCTGTATCGGCATCCGGAGCTGGAAAAGCTGCGCGACGAGAGCGAGGAGGACCCGAAGGAGCTGGAAGCCGCCAAGTACAGCCTGAACTACATCGCGCTCGACGGCACCATCGGCTGCATGGTGAACGGCGCCGGGCTGGCGATGGCGACCATGGACATCATCAAGCTGTATGGCGGCAGCCCGGCCAACTTCCTGGACGTGGGCGGCGGCGCCACCAAGGAGCGGGTGACGGCGGCGTTCAAGATCATCCTGTCCGACCCGCACGTGGAAGGCATCCTGGTCAACATCTTCGGCGGCATCATGCGCTGCGACGTGATCGCGGAAGGGGTGGTGGCGGCGGCGCGCGAGGTGAGCCTGGGCGTGCCCTTGGTGGTGCGATTGGAGGGCACCAACGTCGATCTCGGCAAGGAGATCCTGGCGAAGTCCGGCCTGCCGATCGTCAGCGCCGACAACCTGGCCGACGCCGCCGAGAAGGTGGTGCGCGCCGTGAAGGAGGCTGCATAATGGCCGTTCTGATTGACGCCAACACCCGCGTCATCACCCAGGGCTTCACCGGCGCCCAGGGCACGTTCCACTCGGAGCAGGCCATCGCCTACGGCACCAAGGTCCTGGGCGGCGTGACGCCGGGCAAGGGCGGCAGCACACATCTGGACCTGCCGGTGTTCGACACCGTGATGCAGGCGAGGGAGGCGACGGACGCCACAGCCAGCGCCATCTACGTGCCGCCGCCGTTCGCGGCCGATGCCATCCTGGAGGCGATTGACGCGGGCATCCCGCTGATCATCTGCATCACCGAGGGCATCCCGGTGCTGGACATGATCCGGGTCAAGCGGGCGTTGCTCGGCAGCGGGTCGCGGCTGATCGGCCCCAACTGCCCCGGCGTCATCACGCCCGACGCCTGCAAAATCGGCATCATGCCGGGCCACATCCACCGTCGCGGCACTGTCGGCATCGTGAGCCGCAGCGGCACGCTGACCTATGAGGCGGTGAGCCAGACCACGGCGGCGGGGCTGGGCCAAAGCACCTGCGTGGGCATCGGCGGCGACCCGGTGAAGGGCACCGATTTCATCGAGGTTTTGGAGATGTTCCTGGCCGACGATCAGACCGAGAGCATCATCATGATCGGCGAGATCGGCGGGCAGTCGGAGATTGACGCCGCCGAGTTCATCCAGCGCGCCGGCAGCAACAAGCCGGTGGTGGGCTTCATCGCCGGCGTGACGGCCCCGCCCGGCCGCCGCATGGGCCACGCCGGCGCGGTCATCAGCGGCGGACGGGACACGGCGGAGGCGAAGTTCGAGGCCATGCGCATCGCCGGCATCCACGTGGCGGAAAGCCCGGCGGCGCTCGGCAGCACCATGGTCAAGGCACTGGGTTCGTGATTGAGCTGGTCTGTTGAGCAATGTGGCCATCCCGGAGAAAATGGACGCGGTGGCGATGCGAGGGCATGGCGGGCCAGAGGTCCTCATGCTCGAAAGCCGTGCGGTGCCGCGTCCATCCGCGACCCAGGTTCTGATACGGGTCGAGGCTGCCGGCGTGAACGGGCCCGATATCATGCAGCGGAAGGGGCTGTATCCTGCGCCGCCTGGGGCGTCGGACCTGCTGGGGCTCGAAGTCGCTGGGACGGTTGTCGCCCTGGGTTCCGACGTCGAGGAATGGACGGTCGGCGACAAGGTAGCGGCGCTGACCGATGGTGGCGGCTACGCGCAATACTGTGTTGCCGAGGCGCGTCAATGCCTGCCGGTGCCGGACGGCGTGTCAGTTCAGGACGCTGCCGGGCTTCCGGAGACTTTCGTGACTGTATGGAGCAACCTGTTCCTGGAGGGTGGCTTAAAGGCAGGCGAGACCTTGCTTGTGCATGGCGGTGCAGGAGGCATCGGCACGACTGCCATTCAGCTCGCCAAGGCCTTTGGCATCCGGGTTTTTACGACCGACAGCCCGGCGGAACGATGCCTGATCTGCACTGAGCTGGGAGCGGACCGTGTCATCGATTACGCGCAGGAGGACTTTGTGCCTGTGGTGCGCGATGCTGGCGGGGCTAACATGATCCTGGACATCGTCGGCGGCGACTATATCGAACGCAACATTAAAGCAGCATCTCCGGGCGCCCGCATCGTGCAGCTTGCGTTCGCGCTCGGCTCCAAGGTCGAGATAAACCTGATGCCGGTCATGCTGAAGCGGATTACCTACACGGGATCAACGTTAAGGACACGCCCGCCGGAGTTCAAAGCCCGGACGATTGCCGAGCTTCGTGCGAAGGTATGGCCAGAGATCAAAGCCAGGCACATCAGGGTAGTGACATCAGAGGTCTTCCCGCTGGAAAAGGCTGCGGAAGCACACGCGCTGATGCAAAGCGCCGGTCACAGTGGCAAAATCCTGCTCGATCCGGCACTCTGATGCTTATTTGCGTCTAAACGCGATCCAAGACCATTCGGGGCCTACGACCGCGTTTACGTGCTGACACTGCTGTATGCCAAACTGATTGTATAATACGTGCGTCGTCGAGAACGCGGCCTACCTACCAAGTCGCACTCGAGCCGGGCCGCGTGGACGGCGGAGATCGCCGACATGGCGGGAGGCGAGGAGCTGCGGTGCCAGGTCGAGGCGCGCAATGGGGTGAAGCTGGCCACGATCAGGATCAAGGCCGAGAACTCCCCCGCGTGCTGCCGCCGTGCGACGGGCCGTATGTTAAGGGCCGCTTCCACGCCGCGCTCGGCCTCGTCCCGATCTGAGGCCTGACCAAGGGAACGACATGTCCGACCTCCGCCGCTTCCACAACGTCGCCGGGCAGGAAAAAAGGAAATGGCATGAACTACGTGACCCATCCATCCGAGGCGCCCGGTGAGCGGTACCGCGAGGTCCGCGAGGAAGTGGCCAAGCTGTGCGCGCGCTTCCCCGGCGAGTACTGGCGCAAGCTGGACGAGACCCGCGCCTACCCCACGGAGTTCGTGCAGGCGCTGACCGAGAGCGGATACCTGGCCGCGCTGATCCCGGAGGAGTACGGCGGCGCCGGGCTGCCGCTTTCCGGGGCTGCTGCGATCCTGGAGGAAATCCAGCGCCAGGGCTGCAACGGCGGTGCCTGCCACGCGCAAATGTATATTATGGGAACCATCCTGCGGCACGGCAGCGAGGCGCAGAAGCAGGAGTACCTGCCCAAGATCGCCTCTGGCGAGATGCGCCTGCAGGCCTTCGGCGTGACGGAGCCGACCAGCGGCACGGACACCACTTCGCTCCGCACCACGGCGCGGCGCGAGGGCAACGACCGCTACGTGGTCAATGGCCAGAAAATCTGGACCTCGCGCGCCGAGCATTCCGACCTGATGCTGCTGCTCGCCCGCACCACGCCCAAGGACCAGGTGACCAAGAAAACCGAAGGCCTCAGCACTTTCATCGTGGACATGCGCAAGGTGCGCGGCCTGACCATCCGCCCGATCCGCACCATGATGAACCACAACTCGTGCGAGGTTTTCTTCGACAACATGGAAATCCCGGCTGACAGCCTGGTCGGCGAAGAGGGCAAGGGTTTCCGCTACATCCTGTCGGGCATGAACGCTGAGCGCATCCTGATCGCCGCCGAGTGCGTGGGCGACGCGAAGTGGTTCACGGAGCGGTCGGTCGCCTATGCGAAGGACCGCTTTATGTTCGGGCGGCCCATCGGCCAGAACCAGGGCGTCCAGTTCCCGATCGCCCGGGCGCACGCCAACATGCGCGCGGCCGAGCTGATGGTGCACGAGGCGCTGCGCTTATACGAGGCCGGGCAGAACCCGGGGGCCGAGGCCAACATGGCCAAGCTGCTGGCCGCGGACGCATCCAACGAGGCAGCGAACGTTTGCATTCAAACCCATGGCGGCTTCGGCTTTGCCGAGGAGTATGACGTGGAGCGCAAGTTCCGCGAGACCCGGCTGTACCAGGTCGCGCCGATCAGCACCAACCTGATCCTGAGCTATCTCGCCGAGCATGTGCTTGGCCTGCCACGGTCGTACTGAAAGCCATTCCGATGAGCGATCAGTCGAGTGATGGCATGGACGCGGCGCTGCTGCGCTCCTGGATCGGCCGGACCGCAGAGGCGACGGACATTGTCACCCCGCGCCTGGCCGACGAGTTCCTGGCGACTTTCGCCCCCCATTTCGGGGCGGAGGCGGGCGCGGCACCGCTCGGCATCCACTGGTGCCTGTCCCCGGCAATCGCGCCGGCCGACGGGCTGGGGCACGACGGGCACCCGGCCAAGGGCGGCTTCCTGCCGCCGGTGCCGCTGCCGCGCCGCATGTGGGCGGGCGGTGAGATCGAGCTGCGCGGCCCGCTGCGCGTGGGCGACACGGTGGTGCGCCGGTCACGCATCGAGGACGTGTCGGTGAAAAGCGGGCGGTCGGGCACGCTGTGCTTCGTCGCCGTGCGGCACGAGTACGATGCCGGGCGCGGCGTCGCGGTCAGCGAGCGGCACGACATCGTCTACCGCGGCGCCGCCACCCCCGGCGCGCCCGCGCCCGCATCGGCCCCGGCGGAGCGGACGCCACCTGACCTGTCCTGGCAGGTTGCGGCGGACCCGGTGCTGCTGTTCCGCTACTCGGCAATGACCTTCAACGGCCACCGCATCCACTACGACCTGCCCTACGTCACCCAACAGGAGGGCTATGCCGGGCTAGTGGTGCATGGCCCGATCCAGGCAACGCTGTTGCTCAACATGGCGACGCGGCTCGGCAAGGGAGCGCCGGCCCGGTTCAGCTACCGCGGCCAGTCGCCCCTGATCGCCGGCCAGGCCTTCACGGTGCATGGCGTGGCCGGGGCCGATGGCGCCGTGTCCTGCTGGACGGAGGACGCGGCCGGCACGGTGTGCATGCGCGCCGGTGTCCTGGCGCTTGGGACGGCCTGAGGGGAGCCAGCACCCGTGCTGCCATCGGTTCCATGCTTTTGCGCTCGCCCGGCAGCAACGGCCCGCGCACGCGAAACAGGGCAGTTGGCATCAGCCCTCGGCGCCAGCGACGCGAATTTGCAGCTTCACGTCGGTCGGCAAGCCAGAGGCCGCACGCTCGAACGCCTGGACGCTATCCTGGAATGCGAAGGTGCCGGTGATGAGCGGCTTCAGGTCCACTTTGCCGGAGGCGATTAGCGCCAATGCGCGGTCAAAAATGTTGGCGTAGCGGAACACCGTCTCGATGCGGACCTCCTTGGCGATGGCGTCCGGCACCGATAGCTGCACGTCCTCGACCGGCAATCCGACCAGCACGACCGCGCCGCCCGGCCGCACCAGGCGGAAGATGTCCTTGAAGGCCTTGGGGCTGCCGCTGGCCTCGAACACGATGTCGGCCCCCCAACCCTCGGTGTCGCGCGCGACCGCATCGGCAAACGGCTCGGCGCCGACGTTCACCGGGACGATGCCGGCGTAGCGGCCGGCAATCGACAGCTTTTCCTGGCTGAAATCCGACACGAGCACGCGGGAGCAGCCGCCCGCGAGCGCGGCCAGCGCCACCATGATGCCGATTGGCCCGGCGCCGATCACGGCCGCCACGTCGCCGGGCACGATCCGCGCCCGCGCCGCCGCCTGCATGCCGATGGCGAACGGCTCCACCATCGCCCCTTCGGCGAAGCTCACGTTGTCCGGCAGCTTGAACGTGAAGGCGGCCGGGTGGACCGTGAACGGCGCCAGCACGCCGTGCACCGGCGGCGTCGCCCAGAAGCTGACGGAGGGGTCCACGTTGTAAAGGCCAAGCTTCGAGGCGCGCGACGTGAGGTCCGGCACCCCCGGCTCCATGCACACGCGGTCGCCGGGCTTGAGGCCCGTGACCTTGCTGCCGACCTCGACGATGGTGCCTGCGCCCTCATGGCCCAGCACCATGGGGGCGTTCACCACGTACGGTCCGATGCGGCCGTGCGTGTAGTAGTGCACGTCGCTGCCGCAGACGCCGACGGTGTGCAGGGCTATTTTCACGTCGGCTGGCCCGACATCCAGCGGCAGGTCGATGTCGCGCAGCGACAGCTCGCCTTTGCGTTCGAGTACGAGGGCTTGCATGGCGTTCTCCTCAGGCCTTCTTGACGGTGTTCAGGGCTCCGTTCGGCAGACGGGTCTTTGTGGCCCGGTGCCGGCACTGTGTCTACAGCGCCGGGCGGCGGAGTTGCTCGCGGACCGAGGTCCAGCGCAGGCCGGGGTAGCGGCCGTTGTCCAGCGGATCGAGCTTGCCGCGTCCGCTGAACATGTCGCGCATGTACTGCATGCCCTGCCAAGGCGGGAACGCGGCGCCCGGCTGCGGCACAACAAGCTTAGCCAAACGGATCAGCAAGCCGAGCGAGCCGATGCTGCCGGCCCACAGGGTGCGATACCGCTCGCCGGTCAGCTCGGTCATGGCTTGGGCGAGGCCGCGCGCGCTCACGCTGTCCCCGGCGATGCGCAGGATGCGTGGGGCCGCATGGTCGAGGGCGGCCGCCGCCGTGTAGGCGGCCACGTCGTCCTTTGTGGTGAAGTTGAGCAACTGTCCGGCGCTGCCCCAGTGCAGCACCCGGCGGATGCGCGGCTGGATGACCGGCATCTCCGCGCCCAGCATGTCCATGAACGCGCCGTTGAGCACGCTGGTGATCCGGATTGGCGCCCGGGCCGCCACGGCGTCGGCATGGGCCATGAACTCGCGCCGGAGGTCGAGGTTGCGGTTGCGGCCGGGCCGGGTCTTGGTGAAGTCGGCCGAATAGTCCGACGGGATAAAGCGCGGCACGCCGGCCCTCACCGCGCCGTCCAGCAGCACGCCCTGCCGGTCCACGATCACCTCGCGCAGCCCGTTCAGGGCGGACACCACGCACGCAGCGCCCGCGCAAGCCCCGGCGACCGACCCGGCGTCGGCCATGTCCGCCTGCGCGACCGTTGCTCCCATTCCGGCAAGCCGGTCCCTGTCCGCATTGGACGCGCCGCTGCGGACCAGCGCGCGGACGGACGCGCCCCGGGCGATGAGGGCCTTGGCGATCCGGGCGCCGAGGTCGCCGGACGCTCCGGCAACTACGATGACGGGTTGGCCCATGCCGTGTCTCCTGTGGTGGGTGGGTTCGGGGCCTGCTTGACCGGACGACTGGCAGGCTCCGGGCAGGTTCAGCGTCCGTTGGGGCGCAGCGGGTCCGGGCCGGGCCAGGCGTTCATGCCGTAGCGCCCCGGCAGGACGGACCCCATCACCGGCGGCGGTCCCATGTTCTTGGGGGGCAGGATGCGCTCGGTCGTGGGCACCCCCCGCTCGATCACCAGCGCCTCCATGCTCGCGGGC
>CAXTCN010000220.1:0-7605 GCA_964242575.1 uncultured Acetobacteraceae bacterium
GTCGATGTCGTAGCCCTCCGGCTCGCCGGTCGGCAGCACGCGGCTGTAAGGCGGCAGGCTCGGCAGCACGGCGATGCGCAAGGCGCCGCGGCTGAGCACCCCTTGCAGCAGCCCCTTTGCGATGTCCCTGCGGTTCATGGCCATGCGTTAACCCTCCCAGTTTTAGCTGAGCTGGACCTTGCTGGTCCGTTGCAACGATCTGATCCGAAGTTGGTATTCTTGTATGCAAGTATTTCAGTTAAACGTCGCGCGCAGGTTTGCTCAAACCAGGTCCATCGCCTGCCTAGCCCGGCGAGTGATGGCGTCCCAGTTTGCCGCGGCGACGTCCGCGGCGGGCGCCAGCCACGAACCCCCGACCGCCACGACGTTCGGCAGCGCGAGGTATGCGCCCATGTTGGCTTCTGTCACGCCGCCTGTGGGGTTAAAACGCATGGCGGGGAACGGCCCGGCCAGGGCCTTCAACATGCCCAGGCCGCCCACCTGCTCGGCCGGGAACAGCTTGACCGTGGTGAAGCCCCGGGCCGCCGCCGCCATCAGTTCCGACGCGGTGGCGATGCCCGGCACGAAGGGCACGCCAAGCTCGGCCGCCGCGTCCAGCAGTTCTGGCGTCGCGCCCGGGCTGAAGGCAAAGGGCAGCGCGAGGGAGCGGGCCAGCTCCAGGTCCCGCCGGGTCAGCACGGTGCCGAGGCCGACGACTGCGTCCGGCACCTCGGCGCGTATGGCGGTGGCGGCGGCGGCCCCGGCGGGCGTGCGCAGGGTGATCTCCAGGGTCCGCACGCCGCCGGCCAGCAGCGCGCGGGCCAGCGGCACGGCCTGGTCCGCGCGCTCGATGGTCAGGACGGCCACCAGCCGCGCGGCGCGCAGCAGGCTGGCAAGCGGGGTGTCGGTCATCGCGCCTCACGTCGTAGGGGCATGGCAGCCTGGGGAATGATCGCGCCGCGGTGCTGGACCACGACGCCGGCGAGGGCATGTCCGGCCCGCGCCGCGTCGGCGGGACCGTGCCCGGCCAAGCGGGCGGCGAGGTAGGCGGCGGCGAAGCTGTCCCCGGCCGCCGTGGTGTCCACCACGTCCGCGACCGGCTCCGCCTCGACCGCCTCGCAGGCCGTTCCGGCCCAGACGCGGCACGCCGGGGTGGCGAGCTTTACCACGCCCTCGGCCACGTTGGCGGCACGCAGCCGGGCCATCACGGCGTCCGGCTCGGCGCAACCGAACAGCGGGGCATGGTCCTCCACGCCAGCCAGCACCACGTCGCTGGCGCGGAACGCCCGTTCGTAAACGTCGCGCGCCACGGCCAGGTGAGGCCAGCCGCGCGGGCGGAAGTTGGTGTCGAAGGCGACGCGGACGCCGCCCTGGCGCACGCGGGCCAGCACGGCGAACAGGCGCTCGCGGCTTGCTTCGTCGAACAGCGAGAGCGTGATGCCGGACAGGTAAACCAGGCCGGCGTCGCACAGCGCGGCCTCGATGTCCCGCGTCTGCGGCAGGCGGAATAGCTGCCGCACCGGGGCGCTGTCGCGCCAATGGAAGAACCGCCGTTCGCCCGCGGCGTCGGTCTGGATCAGGTACAGGCCCGGCAAGGTCCCCGGCACGCGCAGCACCAGCCCGACGCCGATCCCCTCGGCCTGCCAGGCTTGCAGCATCTCGTCGCTGAGCGGGTCCGTGCCCAGGGCCGTCACGTAGTCCGTCGGCGTGCCGAGCCGCGCCAGGTACAAAGCGGTGTTGAGCGTGTCGCCGCCGAAGCTGCGCGTCAGCAGCCCGCCGGGCGCCTCCGACAACTCGACCATGCACTCGCCCAAGCAGGCCACGCGCTGCACGGGCGCGCAGCCCTACGCCGGGCCGAGTTGCTGGCCGGTTCCGGCGCCGAACAGCACGGCCTCCACCAGGTCCGGGCTGTTGGGATGGGGCATGATTTCCTCCTCAGGTCGTCTTACCAGCCGGCGTCCATGCCTCGTTCAGCCAGCCCATGCGCTGATCCAGGAAAGCGTCCGGGCGTTCTGCACTGGGTGGTATAACGAGCTGGCGACCGCTATGCCATTGATCCGTGACGGCTACGCATACCCTATGGAGGGCCGGACCTGATTGTACGCCGGTCGGAGGCATAGCGCATGACAATCAAGCTGTTCGACTTGAGCGGGCGCACCGCGCTCATCACTGGGTCCTCCCGCGGGCTGGGCCTTGCCATCGCCGAGGGGCTGGCGGACGCCGGCGCGGCCGTTGTGCTGAACGGCTCCGACCCTGGCCGGCTCGCCGCTGCCGCCGCCGCGCTGCGGGACAAGGGCCATGCGGTGCACGAGGCGGCGTTCGACGTGACGAATGAGGCCGCGGTCGTGGCCGCCTTCGAAACGTTGGACGCGCAGGGCACTGAGGTGGACATCCTGTTCAACAACGCCGGCATCCAACTGCGCGGCCCCATCCTGGACTGCACCGCCGCCGACTGGCGCCGGGTGGTCGACACCAACCTCACCAGCGCCTTTTTAATCGGACGGGAGGCGGCGCGGCGCATGATCGCGCGCGGGCGCGGCGGCAAGGTGGTCAACACCGGGTCGTTGATGAGCGCCGTCGGCCGCGCGACCGTGGCGCCCTACACCGCGGCCAAGGGCGGCATCAAAATGCTGACGCAGGCCATGACGGCGGAGTGGGCGGAGCACGGCATCCAGGCCAACGCCATCGGGCCGGGCTACATGCTGACCGAGATGACGCAGCCCTTGGCGGACGACCCCAAGTTTGATGGCTGGGTCAAGGGCCGCACGCCGTCCCGCCGCTGGGGCGTGCCCGCCGACCTGATCGGCACGGCGGTGTTCCTGGCGTCGCCGGCGTCCGATTACGTGAACGGGCAAATCATCTACGTGGACGGCGGAATGCTGGCGGTGCTCTGAAGCGGACGGGACAGAGGGAACACGACATGAAGGCCGCCATCATCCACGCCGCACGCGACCTGCGCATCGGCGACCCTGGCATCCCGCCGCTCGGGCCGCATGACGTGCAGGTGCGCATCCGCGCCGGCGGCATCTGCGGGTCGGACCTGCATTACTACCAGCATGGCGGTTTCGGCGCCATCCGGCTGCGGGAGCCGATGGTGCTGGGCCACGAGATCGCCGGCGAGGTGACGGACACCGGCGCGGAGGTCACGCGGGTGCGGGCCGGGGACCGCGTGGCGGTTGATCCCAGCCGTCCCTGCGGGCAGTGCGCCTATTGCCTGGAGGGCAAGCCGCGCCACTGCCTGGACATGCGTTTCTTCGGCAGCGCCATGCGCTTCCCGCACGTGCAGGGCGGGTTCCGCGAGGTGCTGGTCTGCACGGAGGCGCAGGCGGTCCCGGTGCCGGCAGACCTGCCCTTGGAACACGCTGCCTTCGCCGAGCCGCTAGCCGTGTGCCTGCACGCGGCGTCGCAGGCCGGGCCGTTGCAGGGCCGCCGCGTGCTGGTGACGGGCACTGGGCCAATCGGGGCGCTGTCCATCCTGGTGGCCCGCCATGCCGGGGCGCGCGAGGTGGTGGCGACCGACCTGGTGGACGCGCCGCTTGCGCTCGCCCGCCGCATCGGCGCGGACCTGGCGCTGAACACCCGCGCGGACCCCGGCGCGCTGGACCGCTTCAGTGAGGGCCGCGGCTACTTCGACGTGGTGATCGAGGCGTCCGGCAGCGGCGCGGCGCTGGCCGCCGCGGTCCAGGTAGCCCGGCCCGGCGCCATCATCGTGCAGCTCGGCCTGGGCGGCGATGCGGCGCTGCCGATCAACACGCTGGTGGCCAAGGAAATCCAGCTCCGCGGCACCTTCCGCTTCGACCGGGAGTTCGAGTGGGCCGTGGGCTTCATCGCGTCCGGCGCCATCCAGGTCGCGCCCCTGCTGACCGAGGTGGTGCCGCTGAATGAGGCGGTGCGGGCGTTCGAGCTGGCGGGCGACCGGAGCCGGGCCATGAAGGTCCAGCTCGCGTTGTAGGCACTGGGCGGAGAGGAGACCGGCTTATGCCAAGAGGTAGAACCGCCCCCGGCGTCCTAGCGTCCGCCCTGCTCGCGCTGCTGGCCGCGCCGGCGGCCCACGCGGCGGAGCGCCTGCCGTCCCTCGGGGTGGACCTGGGCCAAACGACTGTTTCGGGACTGTCGTCCGGCGCATTCATGGCGGTGCAGTTCCATGTCGCCTTTTCCAGCACGGTGCGCGGGGTGGGCGTGGTGGCCGGCGGGCCGTACTACTGCGCCGAGGGGCAACTTTTCACCAACGCCCTCTACCGTTGCATGCAGACCAGCCTGGGCCGGCCGGACACGGCGCGCCTGCTCGGCCTCGCCCGCGGCTTCGCCCGGGAGGGGCGCATCGACCCGATGGAGAACCTGCGGGACGCCCGCGCCTACCTGTTCACCGGCGCCCGCGACCAGACGGTGGCCAGCCCGGTGGTGGACGCGGCGCGGCAGTTCTACCTGGCCGCCGGGCTTCCCGCGGCGCAGCTCAAGTACCAGAGCGACCTGCCGGCCGGGCACGGCATGGTGACCGAAAACTCCGGCGTCGCCTGCTCGCGGTCGGCGGCACCCTACATCAACGACTGCGACTTCGACCTGGCCGGGGCCATCCTCAACCAGCTCATTCCCGGCCTGCGGACGCCGGATGCCGGCCGTGGCGGCGGCGCAGTGCTGGCCTTCGACCAGACGGAGTTCTTTGCCTCCGGTCCGGGTGGCGCGCGCTTCAACTGGCCGGGACTGCCCAGGCCGGACCACGCCGCGCTTGGCCTGCAAGACACGGGCTTCGCCTATGTGCCCAGCGGTTGCGCTGCTCGCGGCCAGGCGTGCCGGGTCCATGTCGTGTTCCACGGCTGCAGGCAGACGATTGACGACATTCAGGAGCGTTATGTCACGGACACCGGCTACAACCGGTGGGCGGACGGCAACAACATCGTGGTGCTCTATCCGCAGGCCCGGAGCGAGGCGCTGGTGAACCCGAATGGCTGCTGGGACTGGTGGGGCTACACCGGAGCCGCATACGCGACCAAGGCAGGGCCGCAGATGGCCGCGGTGCGCGCCATGCTCGGCCGGCTGGGCCAGTAACGCCGCATCAGGACGCCGCTTTCCTGGGCACCATCGCGCTGCCCGGACTTGGGACCGCCCTGCCCGACGGCGGACCGGCGAAGGTACAAGAATTGCATAAGATCCTGGGAAACAGTGGAGTTCCCATGGACCGCCGAACGTTCCTGACCGCCGCCGGGGCCGCCTTGGCGATGCCTGCCCTCCCCGCCAGCGCACAGGCGCCCACCCGCGCCGAGACCCTGTTGCTGGTGCAGGAGTACGGCCCCAACAGCCTGGATATGCAAGGCATTGGCTCCGCGCAGCCGGTGAACGGCGTGGCGCTCAACTGCTACGACCGGCTGGTGCGCTTCGCCAAAACAACGCTGCCGGACGGCACGCTGTCCTACGACCTCACCAAGCTGGAACCTGAGCTGGCGGAATCCTGGCAGGTCGCGTCCGACGGCATGAGCGCCACGTTCACGCTGCGCGCCGGCGCCACGTTCCATTCCGGCCGGCCGGTTACGGCCCGCGACGTGAAGTGGTCGCTGGACCGCGCCGTCAGCATCGGCGGCTTCGCCACCACGCAGATGAACGCCGGCAGCATGGAAAAGCCCGAGCAGTTCGTGGCGGTGGACGACCGCACCTTCCGCATCGATTTCGCCCGGTGCGACAAGCTGCTGATGCCGAACCTCGGCGTCACCATCCCCTTCGTGTTCGACAGCGACCTGGCGCAGAGGAACGCGGGCAACGACCCTTGGGCCAAGGACTACCTCAAGAACAACGTCGCCGGCGGCGGCGCGTTCCGCGTCGAGTCCTGGAAGCCCGGCGTCGAGACCATCTACACCCGCTTCGACGGCTGGAAGAACGGCCCGCTGCCCAAGCTGCGCCGCATCATCGCCCGCGACATCCCCAGCCCCTCCACCCGCCGCGCGCTGATCGAGCGCGGCGACGCGGACATGAGCTACGGCCTGCCGCCCAAGGACTTCAAGGACCTGGCCGAGGCCGGCAAGATCCGCGTGTCCGGCGTCCCGGTGCCCAACGCCGTCTGGTACGTGGCGATGAACGCCCAGGTCGGCCCGTTTACCGACAAGCGGGTGCGCCAGGCCGTCGCCTACGCCATCCCATACGAGAAGATCATGCAGGCCGCCCTGTTCGGCCGCGGCCTGCCGATGTGGGGCGGCGGCCCCCAGCCCAGCGGCGAGAAGTGGCCGCAGCCGTTCCCCTACGACACCGACCTCGACCGCGCCCGCAAGCTGCTGGCCGACGCCGGCGGTGGGTTCAGCACGACCCTGCTGTTCGACGCCGGGTCCGGCACCATCGCGGAGCCGATGTCGGTGCTGGTCAAGGAGAGCCTGGCCGCCATCGGCATCAACCTGGAAATCCAGAAAGTGCCCGGCGCAAACTTCCGCGGCGAATTGCAGAAAAAGACCGCGCCAATGGTGGTGAACCGCTTCGGCGGCTGGCTGGACTGGCCGGACTACTTCTTTTTCTGGAACCTGCACAGCAACAACGCCATCTTCAACACGGCCAACTATCAGGACAAGGCAATGGACCGCCTGATCGACACCGCCCGCTTCACCACGGACGCGGACGAGTACGCGCGCAACGTCCAGGGCTTCCTTGCCAAGGCGATGGATGAGGTGCCGTTCATCCCCGTGTGCCAGCCGCTGCACGACGTGGCGATGCAGAAATCCATCGGCGGCTACCAGTTCTGGCCGAGCCGCGAGCCGGACTTCCGCAGCCTGACGAAGGCCTGATGCGCGGCGTCGTGTCCCGGCTGGCGGGCGCGCTGCCGGCGCTGGCCGGCGTGGTGCTGTTCACCTTCGTGCTGACCCGCGTGCTGCCGGGCGACACCGCCGCCTATTTCGCCGGGCCAACCGCGAGCGCCGAGGCCATCGAGCAGATACGCCGTAGCCTGGGGCTGGACCGTCCGTTGCCGGAGCAGTTCCTCGCCTATGTCGCGGCATTGGGCCGTGGCGACATGGGCATGTCGCTCACCACTGGGCAGCCGGTGCTGGCGGACCTCGCGGCCCGGCTGCCGGCCTCGGCCGAACTGACATTGACCGGCCTGTTCCTCGCAATCGCCGTGGCGGTGCCGCTCGGCATCCTGGCGGCGGTGCGGCAGGGGTCTTGGGTGGACCATCTGTGCCGCGTGGTGGTGACGGCCGGGGTCAGCCTGCCGGTGTTCTTCACCGGGCTGCTGCTGGTGTACGTGTTCTACTTTTTGCTGGGATGGGCGCCGGCACCGGTCGGCCGGCTGGACGCCTATGCCACGGCGCCCCCCACCGTCACCGGGCTGTTCACGGTGGATGCGGTGCTGGCGCAGGACTGGGAGGGGTTGCGGGGCGCCGTGGCGCAACTCGTGCTGCCGGCCTGCACGCTGGGGCTGTTCGCGCTGGCGCCCATCGCGCGCATCACCCGGGCCAGTATGCTCGCGGTGCTGGGGGCGGAGTTCGTGCGCACCGCCCGCGCGTCCGGCCTGTCCTCCATGACCATCGTGCTGGCCTATGCCTTCCGCAACGCACTTTTGCCAGTGGTCACCACCTTGGGCATGGTGTTCAGCTTCCTGCTGGGCGCCAACGTCCTGGTGGAAAAGGTGTTCGCCTGGCCCGGCGTCGGCTC
>CAXTCN010000221.1:0-7567 GCA_964242575.1 uncultured Acetobacteraceae bacterium
ACTCGGATTGCGCGACTGGGCCCATGAGTTCTGATTAATGAGTCTTGGTATTACTCATAATAAGGGTGCCAGGTCCTACGCCGCCTTGCGCCGGCCGCGCTGCATGGGAACCACCACGCCCCCGGCCTTTGGCTTGCCCTTGAGTGTCAACTCCGCCGCCAGGGCCGCGCCCCATGCCTTCATCGCCGCCACTTGGCCCGGCCAGTTCGTCGCCCGCTGGTAAACGCCTAGCACGCCGCCCCGGGTCGCGGCCTGCTTGTGGTTCAGCATCGCATCGGCCGTTGCTTCCGATATCCCGGCCTCTCCCAGCGCGGTTGCGAAGCTCCGGCGGAAGTCGTGCCAGCGCCAGCCGGTCAACTTGGCCTCTTTGTCCAGGGCGGCTTTCAAGTCGGAGAACGTCTCAATAGCGTTGCCGGCCCGGGGGGAGGGGAACACCAGCCCCGCCTTCGGCTTGCCGGCCAATTCATGCCGGGTCCGCAGCACGTCCAGCGCCAGGGGGTGAAGGTGCAGCCGGTGAGCCTCGCCGTTCTTCGTAGTGCCGACGGCTTGACGCCACTCCGCCGCTTCAAGGTCGAGGGCGCGCCAGTCCAGCGCCGCGGCCTCCCCCCGCCGGCAAGGGACCGCGATCAGGAACCGCGCCAGGTCGCGCCAGACCGGCTTATCCAAGCCGTCAGCCGCCCGCCATAGCGTCGCCATCTGCGGAAGCGTCAGATAGTGCGCCCGGGCCTGCACGGTCTTGGGACGCCGGGCCTTCGCCACCATGGCGCACGGGTTGACCGCGACATGGCCGGCGTCCTGGCACCAGTCGAGGAAGCGGGACAGTGCCCCGAACCGGGCGCGGGCGGTTGCCGGGCGGGCCGCGTCGCCATCCAGCAGCCGGCGCACGTCCACGGCCGTCAAGTCCGCTACGGGCCGGGCGCTGGCTTCCATGGCGTCCACTGCTGCCCGGGCGCGGGTGGTTTCCTCTTTGACGTGCTGCGCGGACGCCAGGCCAGCGCCCCGCAGCTTGGGTCGGGTCGGCAGCACCTTCGCATACTCGTCCAGCAGCCGGGCCAGCGTGTTGCCCCGTTCCCGGCGCTGCGCTTCCGCCGCGACGCGCCGCCCGGCCGCTGGGTCTTGCCCGGCCGCTGCCTGCCCCTTGGACTTCCCGGCGGCAGCGCGGGCTTGGTCCGGGCTGTGCGTTTCCGGGTTGCCGATGGTGATGGTCTGCGACGCCCAGCGCCGGCCGGTGTGAGGATCAAGGCCCCGAGGCTTGTAGTCGTATTTCCACGTCATGCCGGTGGGGTTCACCACCAGCGCCAGCCCTCGGCACTCGGCATCCCGGATCACCAGCCGCACGCCCAGCGCACGCCGCCGCCAGGCCGCATCAATTGTCGCCTTCGTGATTTTGACCGGCCCTTCGCTCGCCACCCTCATCGCCATGCCTGCCCTGTCCGCTCTAGCTCTGACCGGACACTGACCGGACAGAGGGTGCGGATGCAAGCGGAAAGTGAAGTAGGATAACGTAGGGCTAGGTTGCTACTAGACCATTGATAAATCTTCCTCTTGCGGAGTTCTGCGGGGCGCTGCGGAGGCAGGCGTAAACTGCCAACCGGGGACTCTTAATCAGCGGGTCGTTGGTTCGAATCCAACGGCGCCCACCACCAACTCTCTCGTCAGATTGACGCGTGTCGCGAGGTTTATCGTCGACGGAGTCAAGCGCTTTCCCAGCGGCCCCTTGCATCTTTTCAACAGGCACGGTGAAGTGGCGTCGCGCCCGAACGCTGGCGCTCACCAACGGCCGTCTTCGGCGTTCGACTGATGAGGTCCTGGTGGATCGGAATGTATTGACCTGAGCCTCATGGAGGCGGTGATGCCAGTCTTGCGCGTTGTGGACCATGCTGCCGCACCGGGGGGCCGGTTCAAGAAAGACGGCCCCAATAGCGGCGAGTGGTTCCGCGACGATATTTTGCTGCCTCGCCTGCGTCATGCCGCGGGCCGGGACGACCCGCTGATTGTCGAGCTGGATGGCGCGCCGGGTTACGGCTCGTCGTTCCTTGAGGAAGCGTTTGGCGGGCTGGTCCGGTTGGGCGTGTTCACCGCGCCAGAGTTGCGCGACCGTCTTGTTGTCCGAGCCAACTCGTCGCTATACGCGCCCTACCAGCGGCTTGCCGAACGCTACATGGCTGCGGCGATGTTGGACAAGGCGACGGTTTAAGCAGGCTCAAATAAACCCGGCGCTGCCCTCATGGGTCGTCCCGGTTGTGACGTTGATAAGCGTCGTGATCGCGTCCTATGCAAACTATAAGGTCCAACGCTGGCGATACCGCAGTGACCGGTTGGACAACGCCATCAACACCCTGTGCTCCGTCATAAACGAGGCGGCGGACCAGGCGACCGAATACTGGCTGCTGGATTGCTCCTCACCGGAGATGGCAGCCAAGGCCTACGCGGCCGAGTTCGTCATCGTCGGTCGGCAAAGCCGTATCCAGCAACTGATCTTTGCAGTCGGCGTGCTGGACTTGAAGTTCATGGTTCCCAGCCTCAACCAACTGGTTGACGACCTGTTCGACGCCATGACGGCCGGTGACTTCCAAGTGGCAGGACGAGCGCCGGACCTGGTGCGGGCGGCAAAGGTGCAAAGCGTGGCGGCACAAATGAATGGTGCCCTGCGCGAGGCCGTTGGGGTGCGTATTTCGTAGCGGCCCCGTTCAAAAGTGGAAGGACTCTGGCGCAATCCAGCCCACGCCACCCAACGCCACGCCGACCACGGCCAACCCAATGCTGGCCAATGCCAGGGCCGGCACGCTGGTGATGATTGAGGCGGACGCGACAACAATCGCCACTTGGAACGCGGCTGAGGCATACTCGTAGAAATGGTATTGCGCCATGGAGTGGTCGCGCTGTGTCTCCGACGCCTTGGCGCGCTCGCTCAGCTCCTTGCGCCCCTCGCCTGTGGCCGGCTCGCTCTCGTAGCGGGCGGCGGTGTCGCGCCAGGTCTTTTGCTGCACTTCGATAGCGCTGCGCACCGCTGCATCCGCACTGGCCTTCTGCAGCTCCGCCTGTTCGACGGCAGTGCGCACCGTGGTTTGACGGATGGTGCGAGCCTGGAAAAACGCCCACAAATTCGCCGACTCGACGTTGCGGGCCAATGCCTCGGTCTGTGCGCTTTTCGCTCCGGTCTCAACCACAGCGAGGCATAGCGCCAGTATTGCAATGAGCAACGCGATACGCTTGTCGCCATGCGCGTCGACGTGGACATGTTCAGCCATAAAGCTCCGCTCCGATAAACAGGCGCGCTGCATCGCACGCCGCCGAGCCGGTGAGAACCCGTTACGTCGCGGTCCGGCCAGTCACCGCCCAGAGCGGATCGCCACGCCGGTCGGCCCGGACCTGCTGCGCCTCGATGTGCTGGAACCCGGCCCGCTGCAGGTACAGCGCCACCAGCCGGGCTTGGTCCGGGCCATCCAGCGCCTGCCAAATCGCCACTGCCTTGGTTGGAAAGCAGCGGTTCGAAAACGTGACCACCACCGGCGCGCCGGGCTGCAACACGCGGGCCAGCTCCGCGAACACCTCCGCCGGACGCTGCAGGTACTGCACCCCGACGCACATCAGCGCCGCGTCGAAGGTCGCATTCTCCAGCGGCAGCTTCGGCGTGGCGTTCAGGTCCTGCACGAACCAGCGGTCAAGCCGGGGATTGGCCGCCAGCTCCTCCGCGTTCATGCCGTGGCCAACGACTTCGGCATACACGGCCTCGTCCGGCAAGTGGCTGACCCAACTGCTCATAAGGTCGAGCACCGTGCCGCCAGCCGGCACCAAGGTCCGGTACAACGCCGTCACCGCCGCGACCGCGGCCGGGTCGATGTGTGTCACCAGCCGCGCCTGCTGATAGAATTGCAGGTCGGGGGAGGGGTCCGCCTTGTCGAACGCCTGGCGCGGCAGCTCTGGATACGCGTCCAAGCGCTATACCTGCTCGAAGTCGAACTTGCCGTCCCGTGACTGCCATTGCTGCACGGTCAGCACTTTGGCGCCGCCGCGGCTCTCGTGCGGGCCATGCACCTGCCCGGCCGCGTGGGTCAAGAACCCGCCTGGCCCGTGCTCCTGCCCGCCGTCCACCAAGTCCCCCTCCAGCACATAGTGCATTTCCGAGCCGGCCTGATGCTTGTGGGCGGGGATCACGCCGCCGGGCGGCAGGTGCACGATGGTCGTGACCACGCCGCGGGCCTCGTCCTCGTTCAGGATTTGGATGCGGAACTCACCTGTCGCACCGGGTATCTGGAATGGGGTGGCCTCAATGCTGTCGGCGGCCAGCTTTAATCCTGCGCCGCCTTCTAGCCCTGCGTTGTCCATGATCGTTCCCTCGCGTTACGCGGTGCCAACGCCGCACTCCCATACTGGTTCGCGCTTTCGCTGACGCCCTGTCCGCCGCTACAATCGCGCACCTCGCAAGGAGCGGACCGATGCACGACACCAAGCACCCTGAAACCCTGGCGCTGCACGCCGGCTGGCGCAGCGACCCGGCGACCAACTCCGTCGCAGTGCCGATCTACCAGACCACGAGCTTCCAGTTCGAAAGCGCCGACCACGCAGCCGACCTGTTCGCGCTGAAGCAGTTGGGCAATATCTACACCCGGATTATGAACCCGACCGCGGACGTGCTGGAAAAGCGCGTCGCGGCCATCGAGGGCGGGGTCGCGGCACTCGCCGTCGCATCCGGCCAGGCCGCATCGGCGCTCGCGGTGCAGAACCTCGCGCGGGTCGGCGACAACATCGTAAGCTCCACCAACCTGTATGGCGGCACCTGGAACCTGTTCGCCAACACGTTCAAGGACCAGGGCATCGAGGTGCGGTTCGCGGACCCGGCCGACCCGGAGGCGTTCGCCCGCGCCACCGACGACCGCACCCGCGCCTACTACGCCGAGACGCTGCCGAACCCGAAGCTGGAGGTGTTCCCCATCGCCGAGGTCGCGGCCATTGGCCGGCGGCATGGCATCCCGCTGATTATGGACAACACGGCCTGCCCGTTGCTGGTGCGCCCGTTTGACCATGGCGCGGCGGTGGTGGTGTACTCCACGACCAAGTACCTGGGCGGCCACGGCACCTCGATTGGCGGCCTGATCGTGGACGGCGGCAACTTCGACTGGGCGGCCTACCCGGAGCGCCAGCCCGCGCTGCACCGTCCCGACCCGAGCTACCACGGCGCGGTGTGGGTCGAGGCCGCCAAGCCGCTCGGCCCCGTCGCCTATGTGCTGAAGGCGCGCGTCACCCTGCTGCGGGACCTCGGCCCGGCCATCAGCCCGTTCAACGCGTTCCTGATCCTGCAAGGGATCGAGACCGTGACGTTGCGCATGGAGCGGCACTGCAGCAACGCGCAGGCCGTGGTGGACTTCCTGTTGACCCGGCCGGAGGTCACGCGGGTCATCCACCCCTCGCAGCAAACCGGCGAGAACGCGGCGCGGGCGGCGCGCTACATGCGCGGCGGGCATGGCGGGCTGATCGGCATCGAGCTGGCGGGCGGCGCGGACGCCGGGCGCTCGTTCATCGATAAGCTGCGGATGGTGCTGCACGTCGCCAACATCGGCGATGCCCGCACCCTAGCGATCCACCCGGCCAGCACGACGCACTCGCAGCTTGAGGCGGAGGAACAGATGGCGAGCGGCGTCAGCCCCGGCTACGTGCGGCTGTCGATCGGCATCGAGCATATCGACGACATCCTGACCGACCTTGAGCAGGCGCTGGACGCCGTGCGGCTGCGGGTCGCGGCCTGAGGTGGGCACCCTGGTTCGCCACGCCGACCCGGCCGCGTTCGACACCGGGCTGCGCGCGTTCTTCGCCTACCGTGACCTCGGCATCGCCGGCGCGACCGAGGGCGGCTTCGGCGCGAACGTGATCCGCGCCGTGCCTGGCGCGCATCCCGTGCCGGCGTGGCACACCCATGCGCTGGGGTTCCAGTTCGTATACGTGCTGCGCGGCTGGGTGGAGTTCGAGTACGAAGATGTGGGGCGGGTGCGGCTGGAACCCGGCACGTCGGTGTACCAGCCGCCGGGCGTGCGCCACCGCGAGCTGGCGCACAGCGATGATTTGGAGTTGCTGGAGATCACGTCTCCCGCGGAGTTCAAGACGGAGACGGTGGACGGACCGGCCTAGAGCCGGTATTCATTCTGGAACGCGGGCGTAGCATAGTGGTAATGCGATAGCCTTCCAAGCTATTGATGAGGGTTCGATTCCCTCCGCCCGCTCCAGATTAGCGCAACAGTATGTAGTTGATTGTCAGCGTCATCGTGACGCGCAGCTCCGTGTTCTCCGCCGGAAACGGCGCGAGTTGCGCGTTGCGCCATGTGCTGAGCGCCGCCATATCGAGCCAGGACGAGCCGGAGCGGCTACTGATTTCAACTGACTCGACCTTGCCGAGCCGGTTCACCACCAACTCGACCTGCACGGTCCCGTCCTCACCCTTCTCTGCTGCCTGTCGCGGGTAGAAGCGATGCCTGCGCCAGTAAGCGGCTAAGGTGTTGGCCCAATCGGCACCAACCTTGGCGGCACGAGCATCGAAGAACGCCTCAGACTTGTTGGGTCCAGGTTTCGGCGCGCCAAGCGAGAGGTCGATGGCGCGGGATGCAACGGAACTGCGCGGTGCCGGGGACGCGCGGCTCGCGGTGTTGCCATAGTTGAGATCGATGGGCGCAGGGAAGCGCAACGGGTCCGGCGCCGGACGGCGTTGCGCTTGCGGCTGCGGCTGCGCTGCTGGCGGGACGGGCGGCACCGTAAGCGCAAGGTCCGGCGCCAAGCTCTGCGGCGTCAGGGTGGGTGGCAACGGCATAGGCTCGGTCAGCCGTACCGCAGGTGGAGAACGCGGCGTTTCGGGTTCAGGCACGGGCGCTGGTTCGGGCGCTGGAGGCGGCTCGGGAACCGGCTCAGGCTGCAACGGCGCTGGGGCAGGGGGCTCAGTGGGGGCCGAGTCCGACTCCGGCGGAGGTGGTTCTGGAGGCTCCAGTTCAGGCACGGCCGGTTCCGGCAAGGCAGGCGATGCTGTTGGCGGCTCCGGCGGCGCCGGCTGGTCGGGGGCGGCATCCGGCGTCGGAACGGCGGGCGGCTGCTCCGGGCCGGGTTGCTCCGAGGTGGATTGGTCCGGGGTGCCGCCGCCGGCGAACACCAGGTCATACGACGGCTCCGGTTCCACCAAGCGCTGAGGCTTGCCGGCGTTCAGCATTAGCAATGCCAAGACGGCTACGTGCAGCAGGACAGAACCGGCCAGCCACAACGGCCACCGGGACCGGAGCGGCTTGCGGCGGCGCGGCGAGGTTCCGGGGTCGGTCCGGAGAGGGTCTGTCACGAAGTAGCAATCATAAGGTTGCACCTTATATGGCCGGTCGCGCCGCCGCTGGGGAGGCCTTGCGTGCGCCGCACAGGCAGGGCTTTCGCACCAAAGCTTCTGTGGTGCTGAGCGTTTTGCCGGACGTGACATACTGCTGGACCCGGCATAGCCGGGCGATAGTGTTCGCGCCTGTCAGGGGCGTGCGCCATGGGTTCTTCCGCTTGCAAGCTTTTCGCCGGGATCGACGATCCGCGGGTCGTCAGCCGAACCACC
>CAXTCN010000222.1:0-7565 GCA_964242575.1 uncultured Acetobacteraceae bacterium
ACCAAACGCAAGCGCTTGTTCGATTCTAGTCAGGCTGAGGACGCTCTAAGTTGGCGAATTCGACATGTCTCAGCACTTCCTCCTAACCGCCGCGGCCCGCGCGCTGAGCCTCAAGGGCATTATGCGGATGAGCGACGATCAGGCGCACGACACGTTCACCGCCATCCGCTTCGCAGACAACGGCGGCGCAGCGTTCTGCCCGCGTTGCCAATACACGGCGGTTTACACCTACGCGACCCGCCGTATCTGGAAGTGCAAGGCGTGCCAGCACCAGTTCAGCGTCACCAGCGGGACCATCTTCGCCAGCCGCAAGCTCGCGATCCGCGACTACCTCGCCGCCATCGCCATTTCGTGAACGCAGTTAGGAGAATCAGCGCCTTGCAGCTCGGGCGCGACCTCGACGTGCAGTACAAGACAACTTTCGCCCTGGCGCACAAGCTGCGCGAGGCCATTTCAGCCGAGCAGATCAAGGGCACGTTGTCCGGCGTAGTCGAGGTGGACGGGGCCTACTTCGGCGGACACATCAAGCAGGAGAACCAGAGGGCCGACCGCAAGGACCGCCGTCTTGCCTCAGAGCGGACCGGCAAGCGGCAGTCGATCGTTGTGACCCGTGAGCGCCAGGGCAAGACGCTCCCCTTCGTGGTCGCCGAGGAAGCCGATGCCGTGGCGCTGATCCGTGAGCGCGTCGCCCTGGGCAGCATCGTGCACGCGGACGAGGCTGGCGGCTGGGACATGCTGCACGCCTTCTACGACGTGAAGCGCATCAATCACTCGGTTGCGTTCTCGCTGGACGGCGCTTGCACCAACCAAGCCGAAAGCTACTTCTCCCGGCTGCGCCGCGCGGAGATGGGCCAGCACCACCATATCAGCGGCAAGTACCTGGCTGCCTATGCCGTCGAGATGGTATAGCGGGAGGATGGGCGGCGGATGCCGAACGGGGCGTTGCACCAAGCCGCTATGGCGGCGGCGCTGGCGCCCCCGGTGTCGCGGCAGTGGAAGGGCTACTGGCAGCGTTAGCAGCGTCTAGAAAACTTGCAAAAGGTGCTATCCGGCTAGACAGCCGCATCCTAGCCTTCAAGGGCAATGCCGTATAGCGAGTCGGAACTCGTGCTACCTGCCCTGGAAACGCTAATCATGCGGGGACGGGCGAACGGGACAGGAACTAGCGAATTGATCGCGGCGTTGCGAGAACGGCTAAGACCGGAAGGCGCTGATCTCGCGATCCTCAAGAGGCGGCAGGATGACCATTCAGCCAGAAAGTCTGCAATCTTGTATTGCATAATACTCTTGTAAAGAAAGGGCTTGCAACTTACCAAAAGGTAAGTGAGCAGATTATTTTTCTTATTACAGATGAAGGTGAAAAATACGTCCACGTAACGCAAATTCTTTTGATTATCTTGTTGAGTAAGGTTACACCGACCGTCAGCGCCAGAAGGCGGCGGAAGCCGATTTTTCTGGTCTTGTGATTGACGAAGGCGCACTCAAACAGCGTAGCGGGACAGTTTACGAGAGATCGAGAAAGCTGACTGAGGCGGCACGCAGGCAACTCGCGGATGAGCAGAGCAGGATCACATGCGTTGGCTGTGGATTTGAGGTTACCAACACATACGGCCAAGCTGGATTAGGGGTGATTGATATCCATTACACTCAACCGCTCTACCTTGGCGATGGCACCGGAGAGACAAAGGATTTGCTGACGGCTCTAACGGGCGTCGCCCCCCTTTGTCCAAACTGTCATCGAATAGTTCATAGGAACCGTGGGCACCTGATGAGCATCAAAGACCTTTGTAAGCTAACCGGTCATGGGTCGCGTTAGGAGTGATCATGAGTTCAGCTACAAAGATTTCTGGCCAAGCTATCGCGGCAAAGAAATACGGCGTGATCTACGCCGATCCGCCATGGACGTTTGAAACGTTCAGCGCGAACGGACACGGCAGAAGTGCTGAGGCGCATTATGATTGCATGACCCTGGATGGTATCCAGGCGCTGCCGGTTCCTGAAGTGGCCGCAAAGGAATCAGTTCTTCTGCTATGGGCCATAGATCCCATGATCCCCGCAGCACTTGATCTGATCAAAGCTTGGGGATTTGAGTTCAAAACTATTGGCTTCTATTGGGCCAAGCTGAATAAGAATGCGCCGGGGCTGTGCATATCGCTGGAGGACTTTTTCACTGGCATGGGTTACTGGACGCGGGGCAATGTGGAGCAATGCTTACTCGCCACGCGGGGGAAACCTTCGCGAAAGAGCAAAGCGGTCCGTAAGTTGGTGATCTCGCCGCGCCGGGAACACAGCCGAAAGCCAGACGAAATGCACGGTCGTATCGAGGACCTTGTTGGTGGCCCCTACCTTGAATTGTTCTCGCGGGCCAATCGTCCAGGCTGGGATAGCTGGGGGCACGCAAACCGGGCTGTTTGATGCAGGCCAAGCCGAAACGCGGCGGCGTTCCTCCTACTCCAAAACCAAAGAACAGAAGCCAGCCAGGCCCGCAGTTGGGCGCGACGAAGCAACTTGGAATTTTGATGACATCTGGGCGGCGTCCGAAGGCGGCTAACGCCTTTCCTGCCCGTCTCGACAGAAAGGCGATTAGTCCTCGCCTATCCCGCCACCTCCCACAACGTCACCTCCCCCGTCCCTTGGGTCGCCCGCACCGTCCCATTCGCCTTCTGCCTACTAAGCGCCATCCCAACCCGCTTCGTGATCTGCGCCAGAAGACGGCGATCCCCCGCGTCCTGTCCCTGCTTTGCCATGAGCTGCCGCACGATATCGGCTGTCGTGATCGGTTCTGCCGCGCCCCGTAGGACCATCAGCAATGCTCGGCTGCGTTCCCTGCGTCCTACCGTATCCGGGCTACGAAGGCATTTGAGCCGGATGCTGCCGAGGTCATAGTCGGGATCGAACTGCCGGATCACCGCGTCGAGATGGTCCGTGTCAGTCGCGATCTGCGCGAGCCGGGCGTGGAGCGCGTCGGCCTCGCCGGACAGTTCGGCGCGGCGTTTTGTCAGGCCCGAAAGCACGTAGTCGGTCATGGGGTTGCCCTTGTATGTGGAGGGCAATCATTGCATTTGAATCAATGGGTTATTGGAACAGGGCGCTTGGTGTGGTTGCTACATAATACCGCAGTGATGCACCGGAAGTCGGAAGCGGTTCTGGTCAGCATGCCGTCTGCGATGCTCCCTTGCAGGACGGTAAAGTTGTGGAAGCCGCGCGGGCTCTTCCACAACTCGGACGCCCGCAGGATGCCGTCGGCCCGACCCGGCCCTTGGTTACCGTGATCCCGCAAGCCTCCATGAGGTTGGAAGTACGGGTCCCGACGTAGCATCCGTCATGCAATCGGGACGGCTCCGGGTTGGACACCCGCGAGCAACCGTGACGACCTAAGCCTGCGGGTGTCTTCTTGGCCGTGGATAGCATACGTGCGCATGACTTGGCGTGGTAGCGGTGGCCAGCTACGAAACGCGGCGGTTCGGGTTATACTCGGCCATGCCATCCGTCGCTGCTCGGCGGCGCTGTCCCGACCTCGTGTTTCTCCGTCCCCGCCTCGCGGTGTACAACGCAGTGTCGCAGCAAATCCACGCCATCTTCGCCTGATAGCCTCCCATCATTCAGCCGCTGTCGCTGCACGAGGCCTACCTATGGTCTGATTGGTCCAGGCTGAACCGATGTCCACGTCCCTGAACGCAGCTGTCGTGAGCGCAGCGCGGTCTGCCCTGGGTTACCTGGGGATGCAGTTTGCCAAGCCGGTGTTGGCTGTTTGCAGCCGCTCGAACTCCGCGGCCTTGTTCTGGTCTAAACCGCGGAACGGCAGCTTCAGGATCTCGGTGGCACTGGCCGTGGCGAGTTGATGCATCGCCTTGAGAAGTGACGCAAAACGAGGAGACCCCTATACCCCCATACTTGAGAGCAGGGGCTTTACGGCGCTTGTTGGTAACGACGCCGGAGGTCGCGAAAGTTCAGGAAGGTGGCCGTTCGGGTGACATGACAGGCGGCGATTTGCCCTGCAGGGCTTTCGCATCAAGTGACGGGCATATGGTTGAGGATGTCGGCGAGAACCCGCACGTCGAGCAGCGCATCTCGCATGGTGTGGCGGATGGAGCTCTTGCCGGTGACGAGGCGGACGGCGTTGAGGGCCACGCGCTTGAGCGTGGCGCGGTTGCGCGGGCCGTGGTCGCGCCGCACGAGCGACGCATCCTCGCTCATGGTGACGTCGAGAACCCAGTGCAGGTTGTTCTCAACGGCCCAATGACCGCGCGACAAGGCGAGCAGGCGCTCGGGCGTGTAAGCGTGTCCGAGCAGGTAGCTCTGGCTTTCCGTCGTTGTCGCGCCGGTCCGCTTGCAGATGCGGGTGCGGTCCACGCGGCCGATGGCGGCCAGGCCGGGCCAGTGATGGGCCAGCCAGGCAACGTCGGTGCAGACACGCGCCCTGCGTGTCTCCACCCGCCCATGCCCGGCGTCGGTGTCCTTGTGCTCCAGGACAAGTGCGGCGGGGTCGCCAAGGAACGTCCGCACGTCGTCGCGCAGCGTCGGCTGGTTGCCTTTCAGGGCCATGGCGCAGCGCGCCCCGGCTTCGTGCAGCAGCTTGGCGCTGCCACGCTGCGTGCGTAGCGCGTCCATCGTCACGTCGCGCCCGCGCAGGTCCAACAGCCCGAGCAGCTCCGGCAAGGCGGTGATCTCGTTGGACGTGCCGTCCACGGCGACCTGGCCCGCAGACCCGGCGGTGACACGCCGGGCGAGGCCAGCCAGCACCGCCTCGAACTGTTCCGGCTTGATGAGCCGGAACAACCGCCCGAACGTATCGTGGGATGGTGTGCCGTCTTTATACGGCAGATAGCGGCGCAGGAAGTCGACCTTTGCCCTGGCGAACTGCGCATAACCGTCGCAGCAGCCGAACCCGCACAGCGTGGCGCACAGCGCCGCGAACAGGATCTCCGCCAACCCGTGGGTGGTTCGGCTGACGACCCGCGGATCGTCGATCCCGGTGAAAAGCTTGCAAGCGGAAGAACCCATGGCGCACGCCCCTGACAGGCGCGAACACTATCGCCCGGCTATGCCGGGTCCAGCAGTTTGTCACGTCCGGCAAAACGCTCAGCACCACAGAAGCTTTGGTGCGAAAGCCCTGGCCCGCGGGTAAGCTGGTCCACGCGGTCGTGGACAACTACGCGACCCACAAGCACCCCAAGGTCGTCGAGTGAATCGGGCGGCACGCCCGCTTCACCTTCCGTTTCACGCCGACATCAGCCTCATGGATCAACGCCGTCGAGGGCTTCTTCGCCAAGCTGGCCAAGCGGCGGCTGAAACGTGGCGTGTTCCACTCCGTCGTCGCCCTGCAAGCCGCCATCAACTGCTTCGTGGCGGAAACCAACGACAACCCCGTCCCCTTCCGCTGAACCAAGAACCCGGACGAGGTCATCGCAGCCGTCAGGCAAGGGCACCAAACGTTAGACTCGCTCCACTAGGCTGTCAGGTCGCGGACCATTGTTGGGACCCGGTTGGGCTGGCTATGGCGGAGTATGCCCACCGGTTCCAGCGTTTGCCTGCCGTCCCAGGACAGGGGTGACCCATGCTGCACATCCACCCGAACGCCCGCATCACGCCGGCCACATGCGCTCACCTGCGTCGCCTGCCACGTCCTGCCGCGCCTCGACCGCGACAGCACCTGGCGCACCCTCAAGGCCGAGGGCCTGAACCGCAGGCGTAAGCCCTTCCCTGAACGGCCCGCCAAAGGCCGGGGCGCCTTCCGCGACGACGACCTCGGCTTCGTGCCCATCGGCATCGAGCACCTGCCTCCGCAGCCACTCCATCCGCTGCGCGGCTGGAACCTTGGGCTGCCCCGCCCAAGCTGCGAACGGGCGACCGTAACCGGCGCAAGCGCTTCCTGTGTGTCGCCACCGACCGCTGCTCGCGCGCAGTCCACCTCGCGGCCAAGGACGACGAACCCGAACGCAGCGCCATCGCCTTCCTGCGCGAGGCCGCCGCCTTCTCCTTCCGGCTCACCCACGTGCTGACCGACAACGGCAGTTGCTTCACGCCCGCCTTTGCCAAAGCCTGCGCCAGCCTGGGCGCGCAACACCGCCGCACCAAGCCTCGCACGCCCCAGACCAACGGCATGGTTGAGCGCTTCAACGGCCGGGTCGCCAGCGAGGCGCTCGGCATCAACGCCTCCTCGCGCCGCGCCCTCGAACAACTGCTGCGTGGGTTCAACACCGCCTACAACGCCCGCCGTCAGCGCGCTCTGGACGGCAGGACACCCAACCAGGTCACAGCCGAGCACCTCAAAGCCAAACCCGAGCTCGCCAACCCTGCGCCGCACGGCCGCGCCGGACCATGCGACGCAACCAAAGCACGCTTCATCGCTGACGCCGCAAAGGAGGCCTCACAACCAGGCAACTAGAGCAACTTGACGCCGAACTGGCTGGCGGCCTCGCCTCCGGCCATGGCGGCGGAGTTGGCCTGGTGCTCCAAACTTTCGGAAAAACCGAGCACGACGTTGGACCGGGACACCGCGCCGGTGCTCAACACTGCCGTCCAGTAGTCCAGCCCACCGGCATCTCCGGGACGGTGTAGGGTGTTGCTGTACAACAGCCTGCACGAAATCCCGGTTGGTCAAGGCGCCATAGGTCGCTTGGAACTCCGCCGAGCTTGTGAATGCGTCCGCCATGGCGTTGAGCGTGCCGCCGCTCGCCAGCGTGCTGCGCCAGAACGACAGCCCGCCCGCGTCCGGCGAGCGTCCAAGCACCGTGTCGTACAGCCGGGCGACCTGCACGCTGGCCTCGTCGCGGTCCCAGATGCCCGCCGCGACGCTGGCCGCCGTGCGTCCCTTGTTCTCGCCGCTCTCGGAAAACGACGCCAGCACTTGGGCCCGCGGAACCTGGTTGTTCAGCAAGCCGGTCCAGTATTGCGAGCCTCCCGCGTCCGCCGCCCGGCCCAGGACGTTCTGATACAACTGGTCCACGAAGCCCGTGGCGCCCAGCGTGCCGAAGCGCCCCGAGAACTCTGTGCTTGCGACAAACGCCCCGGCGAGCTTGGCAAGCGGCGCGCCGCGTTGCAGCTCATTGATCCAGGCGTTCAGCCCGCCCTGGTCCGGATCGCGTCCCAGCGCCGCACGATACAGGCGCATGACCTGAGCGGCGGGATCGGCGTCGTCGAACACTATCCGGCCATCAAGGAAACGGACCTCCTCGACGCCGCGCAACGTGTCCCGGTCAATCCCGGCGACGATAGTGCGGTCGCCGTTGTCCTCGAGCGTGATGGACGTGCCGCGCAGGCCGGTATCCTGGACCGCGATGTCGCGCCCCGCTCCGCCCTCAATGACATCGCTGCCGGGTCCACCGGACAGGAAATCGTCGTCCTCATCGCCGTACAGCGCATCGTCGCCGGCTTCGCCATACAGCGCGTCCGCTCCGGTGCCGCCCTGGACCAGGTCGGCACCTTCCCGGCCATAGATCGCGTCGTCGCCCCCCAGCCCGCGCAGCGTGTCCGCGCCCACGCTGCCAGTCAAGGCGTCGGCGGCGCCCGTGCAGGGCTTTCGCACCAAAGCTCTGATCGTGCTGAGCGTGCTGCGGGGGCGT
>CAXTCN010000223.1:0-7425 GCA_964242575.1 uncultured Acetobacteraceae bacterium
AGCACCAGAAGCGGGTGATCTGGCGCATCATCGCCTCGGGCGGCACCTACATCGCGCACGCGGTCGGGGCCGGCAAGACGTTCAGCATGGCCGCCGCGGTCATGGAGCAGCGCCGTCTGGGCTTGATCAGCAAAGCCATGATGACGGTCCCGGGCCACTGCCTGGCGCAAGCGTCGCGCGAGTTCCTGCTGCTGTATCCGAACGCCCGCATCCTGGTGGCGGACGAGACCAACTTCAGCAAGGACAAGCGGCAGCGCTTCCTGGCCCGGGCTGCGACGGCGACGTGGGATTGCATCATCATCACCCACTCCGCGTTCAAGTTCATCCCGGCGCCGGCCGATTTCGAGCGCGCGCTGATCCATGAGGCGCTGCAGGGCTATGCCAGCCTGCTGGAGAAAGTGGAGGGCGACGACCGGCTGACGCGCAAGCGCATCGAGCGCATGAAGGAGGGCCTGGAAGCCAAGCTGGAGGCGCTCAGCGCGCGCAAGGACGACCTGCTGACCATCGCCGAGATCGGCGTGGACCAGCTGATCGTGGACGAGGCGCAGGAGTTCAGGAAGCTGTCGTTCGCCACCAACATGAGCGGCCTGAAGGGCGTGGCCCCGGACGGCTCGCAGCGGGCGTGGGACCTGCACGCCAAAGCCCGGTTCATCGCCGGGCGCCAGCCGCACCAGCCGCTGATCCTAGCCTCGGGCACCCCGATCACCAACACGCTGGGGGAGCTCTACACCCTGCAGCGGTTCATGCAGCCCGACGTGCTGGCCGAGCGCGGCATCCACGAGTTCGACGCGTGGGCGTCCGCCTTCGGCGACACGCGCACCGAGCTGGAGCTGCAGCCGTCCGGCTCCTACAAGCCCGTGACCCGGTTCGCGGAGTTCGTGAACGTGCCGGAGCTGATCTCGATGTTCCGCTCGGTCGCGGACGTCGTGCTGATGGGCGACCTGCGCCACCACCTCCGGCTGCCCGGCTTGCGCACCGGCAAGCGCCAGATCGTCACCGCCAAGGCGAGCCCCGCGTTCCAGGCCTACCAGCGGGTGCTGGCCGAGCGCATCCGGTTGATCGAGCAGCGTAAGGGTCCGCCCGAGAAGGGGCAAGACATCCTCCTGTCCGTCATCACCGACGGGCGGCACGCCGCCATCGACACCCGCTTCGTCCTGGGAACGGATACGGAGGAGGACCCACGCGCGGGCAACGAGCCGGGCAACAAGCTGAACGCCTTGATCGGCAACGTGCATCGCATTTGGCTGGCTACGGCGGGCAACCGCTACCTCCAGCCCGACACGGGCAAGCCCTACCCGGTGCCGGGGGCGGCGCAGATGGTGTTCTCCGACCTCGGCACCGAAGCCGCGGACACCAAGCGCGGCTTCTCCGCCTACCTGTGGATCAGGGACGAGTTGGTGCGGCTGGGCGTGCCGCGCGAGCAGGTCGCCTTCATGCAGGACTACAAGAAGTCCGAGGCCAAGCAGAAGCTGTTCGCTGCCGTGAACAGCGGCAAGGTGCGGGTGCTGATCGGCTCGACCCAGACCATGGGCACCGGCGTGAACGCGCAGCAGCGCCTGGCCGCCCTGCACCACCTGGACGTGCCGTGGCTGCCGTCCGACATCGAGCAGCGCGAGGGACGCATCGAACGGCAGGGCAACCAGAACCCTGAGATCGACGTGTATGCCTACGCGACGCTCGGCAGCGTGGACGCCACGTCCTGGCAGTTGCTGGAGCGCAAGTCGCGCTTCATCGCCGCAGCCCTGGGCGGCGACCGCAGCGTGCGGCGGCTGGAGGACGCCGGCGCCCAAGTGAACCAGTTCGCCATGGCCAAGGCGCTGGCCTCGGGCGACCCGCGCCTGATGCAGAAGGCCGGGCTGGAAGCCGAGCTGGCACGGCTGGAGCGGCTGCGGGCGGCGCACTTCGACGACCAGCTCGCCATCCGGCAGCAGATCGCCGAGGCCGAGCGGACCAGGGAGAACTCGTTGCGACGGATCGGGTGCATCGAGCAGGACATCGCCGTCCGCACCCCGACCCGGGGCGACCTGTTCCGCATGGAGGTGGCGGGCAAGGTCCGCACCGAGCGCAAGCAAGCCGGGGCCTTGCTGCTCAGCCGCATCCGCCTGCTGGAGCGTGGCCGGGAGAAGGGCGCCTGGACCCTGGGCCGCATCGGCGGCTTCGAGGTCAAGGCAGTGGGTGAGCCGTATGGCTTGATCGACTACCGCCTGGACATGTGGCTCGACCGGCACGGCTACGAGCAGGCGATCCAGCTGGACGGCGAGCTGACCGCGTTGGGGCTGATTGCTCGCCTGGAATACCAGCTCGACCGGTTCGAGGCGGAGCTGGCGGAGCACCGCCGCCGGATCGTGGAAGCCGAAGCGCGCCTGCCCGGCTACCAGCGCCGGCTGGGCGAAGGCTTCGACCTGCAGGAGGAGCTGGACGCCAAGCGGGCGGAGTTGGTCGCGCTGGAGGACGATTTGGCCGCAAACAGCAAGGCTTCCGCGGACGCTGATGCCGTTCCGGATGCCATGGCTGCGTAGCGATCAGTGGTGGGCGTTCTCGATCCGCTTCAGGTCGAGGACGCCCTTCTTGCCCCAGCCCCCGGCACCGGCGGGCACCTCCGGCCGGAAGTGCTCATAGAGCTGGAAGCCGACCCTGTTCAGCTCGCCCGGCGGCAGCGAGTCGGCCAACTTTTCCATGGCTTGGCGCACCTTGGGGAGGTGCTCCGCAAAGGCCCGGGTTACGTAGGCATGGGCCGAACGCGGCGAGGCCGCCTTGTCGCCGTCCAGCGCGTAAAGGCTGCTCCTTTGCGCGACAACAGGAATGTCGCGGCCGAGCAGGTGGACCGTTTGGTGCGTCACAGCCTTCTCAACCGTCCGCCTGCCCGCCTCCTCGTGCTTCTCCTCCAGCCCGATCGCACGGGCCTTGACCCGGGCGCTTGAGCCGGCGACGGCGCGTCCGAGCGTGATAGCTGCATCGGCATCATGCCCCAGGCGCTCGGCCACGATTGCCGCCCACAGCGTCAGCACCGGGGCGCGGTTTACTAGGATCTCGCCGTCCTTGCCCGCCATTGTCCTTCTCCGCTTGCCCCGTTGCTGGTGCAACGCCGCCGCTGGCGTTTCGGTGGCGGGAAAGGCACCCTGGAAAGGTGCTCACCCGGAACAGCAGCGTGCGTCCGTTTGGGTAAGCTCGGTCTGTCCTCTCGCCCGCCGCACGCCGCCGCCTGCCCCATTGATCCAATGCGAGGAAATGTTGCCCGCATCGGCTGTGACCAGCGCACGCGGAATGGTCAGGAGATGGCGCGCAACGGATGTCGGAACGGCTCGTCGAGGAACGGTGCTTTACGGAATGGCCTGGCAACTGGGGTCGAGATCCTCCCCAACCCCACCGCCCACAGGCCCGTGGAGATGGATGCTTCCGTGCATGCAGCACTGCCCAGCAGTTTGCTCGTGAACTTTCGCCAGCAAAGTGAAGACGAGGGTATCGACCATGAACTCTGTTCTATACACCTCTTGCTCACCCCCTTGAGGAAAGTTGAAGTCCTTCCTTTCCAGCGTTTCATCAAAGTGGGTTTGGGCAAACTCACCGTAGATCCTGAGAACGACGGCGCCGGCGACATTTCCATTGGCTTCCCGGCGCAAGCCTTCAAAATCGGCCTTGCTGTTGATGCTCATTCCGACACCCTCGTTGCTTGGTTGGCACTTCGTGGTCGCTTCACAGGTCGTAGCGTTCCATCCCAAAGGCAGGTGAGAACGGAAGTTCCCCGCTGAAAGGATGTTGGGCGAGCGTGCTTCCGTGTCGGTTCCTTGGGGCGGCCCTTGGAGAAGCGGATGAGGGATGGGGAGAAACGCTGCGCTCGCATCGTCGCTCCTGCCGTCACCGCTTCGCTCCATCGCCGGCTGCGCCACCCCGGCCCCGCTGGCACGCAGCCCGCAAGCCGCGGGCCGCGCGCTGCACGGGGCAGGGGCGCTCGCCGGCAATGGTGACGGCAGGACCGCGCTGCGGCGGGGGAAGGGTCATCCAGGACTGGAGGATGACGGGAACCCCGAGCCAGAAGGCGAAGCAGCATGGAATTGAGAACGGTTGATCCCCGGACCTTGAAGACCAACCCGAACAACCCCCGTCGCATGGCGGCGGGTGAACACGCGGACGCGCAGATGGTGGCCAACATCAAGGCCGTGGGCATCCTGCAGCCGCCGTTGGTGCGCCCGAAGGGCAAGGACCTGGAGATCGTGGCTGGGCACCGCCGGGTGGCCGCCGCCATCGCCGCCGGGTTCGGGGAGGTGCTGGTGCTGGTGCGCGGCCCGAATGCCGGCGACGACGGCGTGTGCGCGCTGTCGGAAAACGTGGTGCGTGCCCAGATGGGGCCGGTGGATCAATGGCGGGCCATAGAGGCCATGGTGTCGGCCGACTGGACCGAGGAGGCCATCGCCATCGCGCTGGCGCTGCCGGTCCGCACGCTGCGCAGGCTGCGGCTGCTGGCGGCCATCCTGCCCGCCATGCTGAACCAGATGGCGCTGGGCGACATGCCGGGCGAGAGTCACCTGCGGATCATCGCTGCCGCCTCGCGCGACGAGCAGGCGGCGGCCTGGAAAAAGCTCAAGCCCAAGAAGGGCCAGCAAGCGGCCTGGCACGAGGTGTCGCGGGTACTGGCAAAGCGCACGCTGCCCGCCAAGGCCGCGCGGTTCGGCGACGACCTGGCCCAAGCCTACGGGATCACTTGGACGGACGACCTGTTCGTCCCCGCCGGCGAGGACGGGCGCACGACCGATCAGGTGGACCAGTTCCTGGCCGCCCAGGGCGAGTGGCTGGCCTGCAACCTGCCCGAAGGCGGCCACCTGGCCGAGCTGGACCAGTATGGCGACCCCAAGCTGCCACGGGAGGCCATGCGCTCCTACGGCAAGCCGCGTCCGGGCGATCACGTCGCCTGCTACGTTTGCACGCGCACGGGCGAGGTGCAGCAGGTGGCCTACCACATGCCCGAGCCGCGGCGCGGCCAAGGCAGTCCCGGAACAGGATCGGAGAAGCCGGTTCCGAAGCCGCGGCCGGACATCACGGGCAAGGGCGTGGACATGATCGGCGCGCTGCGCACCGATGCGCTGCATCAGGCGCTGCGCGAGTCGGCGATCCCGGACCCCGTGCTGATGAGCCTGCTGGTGCTCGGCCTGGGCGCGCAGAACGTGCAGGTCCATTCCGGCGCTGCCCAGAAGGACCACGGCTCTCGCGCGGGGATCGCCGGGCGGCTGACCGAGGGCGGGGTGCTGACGCAGGACATGGAGGCGCTGCGGACGGCGGCGCGCGCCATGCTGGTCGAGGTGCTGTCCTGCCGAACGAACATGAGCCAAAGCGGCATGAACGCCCGCTACGCCGGCGCCGCCATCGGCGCGGACGCCTTTCTGCCGAACATGGCGACGGCCGACTTCCTCAAGTGCCTGTCCAAGCAGGCGCTGGAGCGCACCGCGTCGGCCAACGGCGTCGCGCCGCGCAACACAGGCAAGGAAACCCGCTGCGCGTCGGCACGGTCGCGGTCGGAAGCATCTTCTACCTTCAGGATGACGGGTTCTTCCGTGACCGCTTTGGCGGCACGGCGGTTTGCCGCACGCCCTGGCAGGTGCTCGGTTTCCTGAACGGCACGATGGGCGCGGCGCGGCGCAACCGCGACACCGGGCTTTGGGAGGACGCCTACCGCTCCGGCCGGTCGGACCTGGCGCTTGTGCGCTCGCTGCGCCACGCCCGCCTCGTGCGAACGGTCGCCGTCCGCATCCTGGTCCTCCACGACGACCTGGGCCTGGTCAAGCAGCCCACGTCGTATCCGAGCCTGCCCGACATGCGGCGGTTCGGCCCGGCGCGCTTCGCGCCCGCCGGTGTGCCTGCAACGCCGGCGCCGCGGCTGCGGCAAGCTGCCTGACGGGCCTGCTTCCACGCCTCCTCTGGGCGCCCGGAGGAGGCGTGGAGCTTCGCTTTCCCCTCCATCCAGCCCGCCGGCAACCGCCGAGCGGGCCTTTCCCCGTTCAGGAGTTCGCCATGGGAGGCCAGTTCCACCTTCAACGCGCGGCTGATGCCAGCTGTCTTGCCAGCGCCCGCACGTGGCGCAAGGAAGCCGAGCACCTCCGCGACAACGCCGAGGCGGCCCATCTCACCACCGGGCAGCGTGCGACGCTGCTGCGCGAAGCCGAAGCCGCCGAGCGTCAGGCCAGCTGGTGGCTCGACGCTGTCGCGGCCCACTGATGCGGCCTGTTCAACGCACGCGGCCACGTGTCGTCAGGCGGTGCGCGCGGCCTTGCGTGCCCCGTCGGCACGGCCTGCTTCGGCCAGCCAGTCCGACGTGTCCGCCGCGCTATACGGCGTCCAGGGTTCGCCACGACGCGCCATCCCAACTGCCCGGTTGACCCCGTGCGCTTCCTGGCACCGCTGGTGCGCCAGCATCAGCAGCTCCGCCGTTTGGCCCAGCAACCCGTCCACGGCCTCCTCCAGCAAGCCCAGCCATTGGCCGCCCCCGGCCTGGGCCACCGCAAGCCGCTCACCGGCCTCGACCGCCCGCTTGCCCACCCGATCGGCATAGCGACACGCCTCGACGGCCGCCGCCACCACCGGCTGCAACAAGCCGTCCAGCGCCGGGCCGCGCTCGGACGGCTCCAGCGGCAACACCTGCTCGGCGATGTAGCGCGCCGTTTCGGCGTCCACCCGGTTTGCGTGCTCCGGGTCCGGCAGCTCCAAGAAGAAGCCCTCGCCCACCCGCAGCACCTCGCGCACGTCCGGCTCGATGGCGTAGATCACCGACATGGACGGTGCCACGCGCTCCTCCAGCGGAAAGCGCACCACGTTCGTCATGCCTGGCATCAGTTCGATGTTCACAGCTCTTGCTCCTCGCTTATGGCTGGACCCTAACGCCAACGATACAAGCCGTGCAAGCTTAATATGTTGTAATCGTTGTGTTTATTGGGTCTGCGCAAAACCTCAGGCTGGGGCGGGCCTAGTGGGCGCTGGTGTCGCAGCCGTCCATCATGTGCTGGGACGCTTCCTCCGGAGTGCCGATGGAGGTGCGGCCTTCGTCATCCTGGACCACCACATACTCACCGCTCAGCAGCCGTGACCGCAGGTGCGTCAGGGCCAACTCCATCAGCTCCTTCCCGCCTGCCTCCGGACGGGCCACCGCCGCACGAAGCTCCCGCGCGACCTGGGCCGGGTTCAAATGCCTTCATGCCATTGCTCCGTCCCTCCACCACTGGCTGCCTGCCTCATACTGGTATCCCCCAGGCACGCCTGCAGCTCCTGGATTGTGGGTCAGTCCCTCAAGGGAACGCCTTTCTTTGCTGCCAAGCTCGCACCCTCCACGTGATCCCTACACTCTTCCTCCCGATGCCTTGGGCGTCTCCCCCGCGAAGCCGCGAGGGCCAATGTCCGATCGCGCCAAGCGGCGCGACCAAGCCGCCAAGCGGCGTCTTG
>CAXTCN010000224.1:0-7299 GCA_964242575.1 uncultured Acetobacteraceae bacterium
GCTTGACGGGGATGGCCCTCATGTGAGGCCGGACACATGACCGCACTCGTTCCGTTTGTCAGAATCAGCAGCAAACTACTTGCACTCGCGGGGTCGTCCACACATGCGCGCCGGACACCGCCTGGATTTTCGACTCGGCGATACGGCTGTGCAGCCCGACGCCGTACTCGGCCGCGAGGTCCCGGCGGGCTTCCAGGAACGGGTCCTGGCAGTGCAGCGGGATGGTGGGCGCAACGGCCGGGCGCAGCCAGTCGCGGTCGAAGCGCCAGCCGTGCAGGATGCGGCGCAGCCCGGCCGCCGTGTCCTGCCAGGCCGGCATGCGCTGGGCGCCCACCGATTGCTGCAACGCAGGCGGCAGCGCGTCGTGCAGCCCCGGGATCGCCTGGTATAGCGTGAGGTCGGCGACCATCGGCGCGATCACCGCGCGTAGGCCGACAGTCCGGTAGGCCTCGGCGACGGCGTCGATGCCGTCCGTGGTCGGGCTGGGGAACTCGACGAACAGGTCGTAGCAGGCGGTGCAGCCCTTCAGCGCCATCTCCGCCGCGCCGATCGTGGCGCTGAGGTGCTTCTCCTCCGCGCTCTCGAAGCTGGACATCCACGGCCCGGCGGCTAGCAGCTCCAGGGTCAAGCCGTCGCCCATCGACTTCATAAGGTTGCCGTGGCCGTGGGTGTGCGCGTTCACCAGGCCCGGGTGCAGCAGCCGGCGCGACGCGTCCACCAGCGCCGCCCCGTCCGGCGCAAGCAGGCCGGGCGGCCCCACGGCAGCGATGCGCCCGTTTTGCACCAGGATATCCGCCGGGCCGAGGAACGCTTCCCCGTCGAGCACCAGGCCGCCGCGCACGATCAGGGGCCGGTCCGGCGTGGCCATGCTCAAAGGTCCTTTCCCGCTGCGGCGCCAGAAGGCCGACATGCAGGAGTTCTACGCTGGCTTCAAGCGCCGCATGGGCGCGCGGGGCCGCCTGTCAGGCCTAGACCCAAGAACCCATCCGGTTCAGGCTCGACCCGTCACGCCACGCCCCGGGACTGAGTACCTAGTCTCCCGGGTCATAACCGAGGGGACGCCATGGACGCGAGTTACCAGTTTGGCATCGAGGAGGAGTACTTCCTCGCGGACGCCACGACGCGCGGCACGCCGCGGCGCCGGGTGGCGGCGTTCCACGAGGCGGCCCGCGCGCGCCTGCCGGCGGTAGAGCGCGAGCTGCTGCAGTCGCAGGTCGAGGTCTCGACTTCGCCCTCCACCAGCTTTGATGCCGCACGCGAGACGCTGGGCGGGCTGCGCGCCGGCCTGGCCGAGGTCGGGCTCGACCACGGCATCGCGGTGTTCGCGGCCGGCACCCACCCGGTCGCCCGCTGGTCGCGCCAGAGCCTCACGCAAAAGGACCGTTACGAGGCCATCGCGCGGGAGCTGAGGATGCTGGGCCGGCGCAACGTGGTGTGCGGCATGCACGTCCACGTCGAGGTGCCCCGGCCCGAGGCGCGGGTGGACCTGATGAACCGGTTGCTGCCCACGATGCCGCTGCTGCTGGCGCTGTCCGCATCCTCGCCGTTCTGGCAGGGGCAGGCAACCGGCCTGGCCGGCTATCGCATGTCCGCATTCGGCGAGATGCCCCGCACCGGGCTGCCGGACTTGTTCGACGGGCCGGAGGACTATGCGCGCTACGTGGAGGTCATGACCGGGGCCGGCGCCATCGCCGATGCGAGCTTCCTGTGGTGGACGCTGCGCCCGTCCGTGCGCTATCCGACGCTGGAGCTGCGCATCGCCGATAGCTGCACGCTGATGGAGCACACGCTCAGCATCGCTGCCCTGTATCGTTGCCTGGTGCGCCTCGCGGACCGGCGGCCCGAGTGGAACCGCGGCCAGACCGGCGCATCGCGCGCCATCGCCGCCGAGAACCTGTGGCGCGCGCAGCGTGACGGGGTGCGCGCCGAGCTGATCGACGCGGCTTCCGGCGCCGTGGCGCCGTTCGAAGCCTGCCTGGACGCGACATTGGCGCTGGTAGCGGACGACGCGGACGCGTTGGGCTGCACGAACGAGGTCGCGGCGGCCCGTGCAATCGTTGCCGAGGGCACCAGCGCGGACCGGCAGCTTGCCGCGTTCACCGAGGCGCGTGGGCGTGGCTTAGGCGAACGCGAGGCGCTCGGGGCCGTCGTGGACTGGCTTGCCGGGGCGACGGCAGGGGCCAGGCTGTAAGCCAGGCCTGCACCATACCGCGCGCGTCGCGCCGGCATTCACGGCGACGTCGGCAAGGGCCGCTGTCAAGTCGCGGCCGCATCGGCTGCCAGTAAGCACGGGCTGACGGCAGCCTGGCGAGACCCTTTGTTATCTTTTGTTGCGTGTAGGGACATTCTACCATTTAGTTTGCGTTAATATCTCGTTACATGTATGTTCGGCCAGTCGGTTTTCCTGTCCCGGTTGAAGGTTCAGGCACTCACCAACGTGAACCAGTCGTCCCGAAGGACAACATACATGTCTCGCCTTAAGAACGTCTTGCTGGCCGCGGCGTGCATGGGACTGGCAGCAGTCACCCAGGCCCAGGCAGGCCCCGTGACCTACTCCGGGTACTCCGTCCTCAATAACCAAACTGTAACGCTGAACGGCCCGTCGCTTGGCATCCGCAACAAGGCCACCGGGTCAGGCCAAATTACGCTGACCGGCGCCAACGTCATTGGCGGCTCCATCGCAACTTGGTGCATCGATATCCTGCATCAGTTGAACGGCTCAGGGCAGTTCACGACCGGAACGTTCCTGAGCGGCGCCTTGGGCGACAAAGTCAACGCCCTGCTGACGCATGTCATCCCAATCCTGGGCACGAGCTATGACAGCTCATCCGCTCTGCAGGTTGCGATTTGGCGAGTGGAGTACGGTCCCAAGCTGGCCGTCGCCGCCCCGGCTGGCGTCTCCACCTTGGCTGACGACTATGTGACCAAGGTCAACAACGGCGCCTGGATAGCCGACCCAGCACGGCGCGTCGCGGTGCTGGCGGGCGGGGAATCGAACCAGAGTCAGGCCTACCTGGTCGCGGTGCCGGAGCCGGCCTCCATGGTCGTCGTCCTCGGCAGCCTCGTCAGCATGGGCTTGCTCCGGCGCAAGCAGGTGTAACGCGCCGACCACGGAATACGAATTGATCTCGCTACCGGGAGGCTTGCAATGCGCTCATCTATTTTACTCGTCAGCAACGACGCCATCCTGTGCCGGACCTTGGTGGAGGCTCTCACGACGACGGGGGGCTTCACGGTGTGCACAGCCGATGCCATCGGCATGGCGCAGGCGCTGATGCTCGCCGGCGCCGAGTACTTCGACCTCATGTTGCTCGACGTGAGCCTGCCGGACGGGGACGGGCGCGCGTTCTGCGCCAGCCTGCGCCGGCAAGGGTTCGAGCTGCCGGTGATCCTGCTCAGCGACCTGTCCCATGAGGACGATGTGGTGTGGGGCTTCGAGGCCGGGGCGGACGACTACCTGACGAAGCCGTTCGGCCCGGCTGAGCTGCTGGCGCGCATCGCCGCCCAGTTCCGGCATCCGGGCATCAAATCCGAGGCGCCCGCGTCGCCCGTGTCATTATGGGTGGTGCCCATGGACGTGGGGCGGAAAGAGGACGCCTACATCCTGCACTAACCGCCGCGGATCAGGTCCGCGCCGCGCTCGGCGATCATCAGCGTGGTCGCATACGTGTTGGCCGATGGCATGTTGGGCATGATCGAAGCATCCACCACGCGAAGGCCCTGCATGCCGTGCACCCGCAGGCTGTCGTCCACCACGGCGCTGGGGTCGGTCGCCGGTCCCATCCGCGCGGTGCCAATCAGGTGGTAGCAGGTGGAGCCGTTGGCGCGCGCGAAGTCCAGTAGCTCGTCGGCCGTCTGCACGTCCGGCCCCGGCAGCGTCTCCCGCTCCACATAGGGCGCCAGCTCAGGCGTGCCCAGCAACCGGCGGACCAGCCGGATGCCGCCGAGCGTCACGCGGCGGTCCATCGGGTCGGACAGGTAGTTCGGCTGGATCACCGGGTCCATGAACGGGTCCGTGCTGCGGGCGCGCACGTGCCCGGCGCTCTCTGGCCGGTGCGGCCAGGCGCCGGCGGTCATGCCGGGGTAGCCGTCCAGGATGTAGGTCCGCCCCTGCTGGTAGCTGCCGGGCGTGAACACGCATTGCAGGTCTGGCGCGTCCAGCCCCTCCCAGGACTTCCAGAACACGTGCACCTGCGACGGCGCGGTGGCGAGGATGCTGGGACGCCCGGTGGCCCAACGCAGCACCTGTCCGGCCAGGCGCGGCCCGCGTGACAGCTCGTTCAGCGTGACGGTGCCCGGCCGGACTTTTACCACGCAACGGACGGCGTAGTGGTCCCGGAAGTTCTCGCCCACGCCGCGCAGCTCGTGCACGACCGGCACGCCCAGGTCCCCCAGCAAACCCGCTGGTCCCACGCCGGAGATTTGCAGCAGCCGGGCCGTGTTCACCGTGCCGGATGACAGGATGACCTCCCGCCGCGCCCGCACCTCGGTCGCTGGGCCGCCTTGCTGGCGGATGTAGCTGATGCCCACGGCGCGCTTGCCCTCGAACACGATGGCGCGGGCGCGGGCATTGGTCCGCACGTCGAGGTTGGGCCGCTTGCGGGCGGGCTTGAGAAAGGCCCGTGCGGCGCTGACCCGGCGGCCACGCTCGATCACGCGCTGGAAATAGCCCACGCCAGTCTGGTCGCCGCTGTTGTAATCGGGGTTGCGCGGAATGCCCGCCGCTACCGCGCCGGCGATGAAGGCCTCGCTCAACGGGTGCAGCCAGTCCATGTCGGTGACAGGAATGCCGCCGTCCCGCCCGCGCTTCTGAGGGTCGCCAAAGCCGACCCGGCGCTCCGTGCGGCGAAAGTACGGCAGCATGTCGGCGTAGCCCCAGCCGCGGTTGCCGCGCTGCGCCCAGTTGTCGAGGTCGGCCGGCTGTCCCCGGTTGTACACCATGCCGTTGATGCTGCTGGACCCGCCCAGCGTGCGGCCCTGCGTGGTGGCGATGGCCCGGCCGCCGGTGTTCGCCGTAGGCTCCGTTTTAAACTGCCAGGTGCAGGACGGGTCGAACAGCGTCTTGGTGAACCCGGCCGGAACGTGAATCCAAGGGTTGCGGTCCGGCGGCCCGGCTTCCAGCACGCACACGGTGACGGCCGGGTCATCGGTCAGCCGGTTGGCCAGCACCGACCCGGCGGCGCCGGCACCCACGATCACGTAGTCGAACTGGTCAGCCGCCATGCGGAAATGGTAGCCGCCCGGCAGCCCCAGGGCAAACGGGCCAACCATCATACGCCGTCCACCTGCCGTGGATGTGGTCCCCACTATTACGCAAAGCGCAGCCGCTGGCCGACGCCGAGCCGCCGCGCCTTTTCCAGCATGGCGTGCGCCAGCGCGATGTCGGACAGCGACAGGCCACGGTGCCAGAACAGGATGGTCTCGTCGTCCCGCTCCCGCCCTGGCTTCAACCCGGCGACGATCTGCCCCATCTCGGCGTGCAGCGTCGCCGCCGACAGCCGGCCGGTGTCCACGTGCGCGCGCAGGCTGCCCCACTGGCCGCCCTTGCACTGGCCCCAGTCGTCCACCACCAGCTTCGACATGATGTCGGTGAGCGACAGCTCGACCGCGCTCATGGTCCCGTACGGCATGACCAGCGCGCCGGGCTTGACCCACTCGGTGCGCAGCAGCGGCGCGGGCTCCGTCAGGCGCGACGCCTCCACTACGATGTCCGCGCCCTCCACGCAGGTCCGCCAGTCCGTGGTCGCGGTCACGGCCTTGCCCAGGTCCGCCGACAACCGGGCCGCAAACCGCTCGCGGCTTTCGGGACGGCGCGAGTGCACGCGGATTTCATCGAAGCCGAATAGGCTGTCGAGCAGCCGCACGTTCCAGTACGCCGAGCCGCGCGCGCCGATGTGGCCCAGCACCTTCGATCCCTGGCGGGCCAGGTACTTGGCGCCGACCGCGGTCACGGCGCCGGTGCGCATGTCGGTGATGCCGGACCCGTCCAGGATGGCCTTGGGCGCGCCGTGATGCGGGTCCAGCAACAGCACGACCCCGAGCTCCGACGGCAGGCCGAGCTGGTAGTTGTCCACGAAGTCGCCGATCACCTTCACCCCGGCGCTGTCCACTGCACCGCCGATTGCGCCGCGCAGCACGTTGAAGTGCCCGCGCGCGACGCCGGGTTCCAGGTGCATGCGCGGCTCGATCACCGTCTCGCCCCGGCCTTGCGCACTCAGCGCGCCCTCGATGGCGGCGATGATCTCCGCGTCCGCCATGCGCAGCTCCTCGATGTCGAAGCGGTTCAGGAAGTCGATGTAGATGGGCGGCATGGCGGACATGGGCGGCAACCTCGGGCGTCTGAACGCGGACTATGCAGGAACGCGGCTTCGTTTCCACCCCGTGCCGCATCGCTGATTTCATTGGCGGCGGCCGGGAACCCCGGATAGCTTCTTTGCAACGGCGGGCACAGCGCGACCGGCCGATAGGGGGGAACCGGGAATGGGTTGTTTTGTTCGAAGGGCCATGCAGGCGTTGGCGGCGCTCGGCGTGGCGGCTGCCGTGCACGCCGGCCCGGCGCAGGCGCAGCAGAAATCCCTCACGCTATGCTGGGCCGCCTGGGACCCGGCCAACGCCCTGGTCGAGCTTTCGAAGGACTTCACCGCCCAGTCCGGCGTGCAGATGCGCTTCGAGTTCGTGCCCTGGACCAGCTACGCCGACCGCTTTCTGAACGAGCTCAACTCCAAGGGCAAGCTGTGCGACCTGATTATCGGCGACAGCCAATGGATCGGCGGCGCGGCGGAGAACGGGCAGTACGTGAAGCTGAACGCGTTCTTTGAGCGCGAGGGCATCAGAATGTCCGACTTCATGCCCGCGACCGTGACCGGGTACTCCGAGTGGCCGAAGGGCACGCCCAACTACTGGGCGCTGCCGGCGATGGGCGACGCGGTGGGCTGGACCTACCGCAAGGACTGGTTCGGGCGCCCGGAAATCCAGGCGGCGTTCCGGGCCAAGCACAACCGGGACCTCGCCCCGCCCAAGACTTGGGACGAGCTGAAGCAGGTGGCCGAGTTCTTCCAGAACCGCGACATCGACGGCAAGAAGGTTTATGGCGCCTACGTCTATACCGAGCGGGGGTCCGAAGGCATCACCATGGGCGTGACCAACGCGCTCTATGCCTACGGCTTCCAGTACCAGGACCCGAACAAGCCCTACAGCCTGAACGGCTTCGTGAACTCCCCCGGCGCGGTGCAGGGGCTGGAGATGTATAAGAGCCTGTTTGACTGTCTGAGATAGTTTTGCGTTGTCCATCTTTGAGGA
>CAXTCN010000225.1:0-7289 GCA_964242575.1 uncultured Acetobacteraceae bacterium
GTGTTAAGCATGCCGCCAGCGTTCGCTCTGAGCCAGGATCAAACTCTCAGGTTCAGCTAGCCCCCCGCAAAACAAACAGGAGACCCACAGAACAAAGCTCGCCCAAACCCAAACACGCCAACCTCAACCCATAACCAAACAAAACCTAACGCACATCCAGACAAATCCAGATACGCCAGGCAACGCCCAGCATGGGCCTAAGCCAAAACGCGTCCAAAGCCCAAGCAAGCCAAACAGCCCGCACGCGCCCAAACCACATCCAGCAGAAAACCCACGCCATGCCCCAACCACGCCATCACCCCATGCCGCAAACACGGCACAGACAACAGCAGGCCAGCGAAGGACGCCGCCAACATATCCCTTCCATAACAAACCAGATTCACAGGTCAATGAACAGTTGGAACCGGACCGCCATCGCGGCGCTCCAGTCCCGATAACCGCTATCTAGTCCTGCCGATTGGACGTGTCAACCACGTGGCAGATTTGAGTCAGCCGCGCGACAGGCTAGGCGGCGGCGGCGGCTGGAACGTCATTGATCATCAGCCCGTCCCGGCTTGCAGACACCCGGGCCGTGTCGCCGTCCCTGATTGCGCCTTCCAGCAACAAGCCCGCCAACTGGTTCTGCAAGCTGCGCTGGATCACCCGCTTCAGCGGACGCGCGCCGTAAACCGGGTCATATCCCTCGTTGGCTAACCACTCCATCGCATCCTGATCCAACTCCAGCGTGATCTTGCGGTCAGCCAGCATGTTCCTCAGCCGGGCCAACTGGATGTCCACGATCGTTGCCATGTCTTCACGCTGCAGCCGGCGGAACAGGACGATCTCGTCCAGGCGGTTCAGGAACTCCGGCCGGAAATGCTCACGCACCACCCGCAGCACCTGAGCCTGCGCCAACTCCGGAATAGCCCCATCCGGCTGCGACGCCAGGATGTCGCTCCCCAGGTTGCTCGTCAGCACGATGATCGTATTGCGGAAGTCCACCGTCCGCCCCTGCCCGTCTGTAAGACGCCCGTCGTCCAACACCTGCAGCAGCACGTTGAACACGTCCTCGTGCGCCTTTTCAACCTCGTCGAACAGGATGACCTGGTACGGCCGACGCCGCACAGCCTCTGTCAGCACGCCGCCCTCGTCATAGCCAACGTAGCCCGGCGGAGCGCCGATCAGCCGGCTCACGGCATGCTTCTCCATGAACTCGCTCATGTCGATCCGCACCATGGCCCGGTCATCGTCGAACAGGAACTCCGCCAGCGCCTTGGTCAGCTCTGTCTTGCCAACGCCGGTCGGCCCCAGGAACAGGAAGCTGCCAATCGGACGGTTCGGGTCCTGCAGCCCCGCCCGCGCTCGCCGCACTGCGTTCGCAACGTGCCGCAGCGCGTCTTCCTGCCCCACCACCCGGCGGCGCAACGCATCTTCCATGCGCAGCAGCTTGGACCGCTCGCCCTCCAGCATCCGCTCCACCGGCACCCCGGTCCAACGCGACACGACGCCCGCGATCTGGTCCTCGGTCACCGCCTCGTTCACCAGCCGCCGGTCCTCGGTGTCAGCCCCGCCGGCAATCTGCCGCTCAAGGTCCGGAACGATGCTGTAGATCAGCTCCGACGCCCGAGCCAGGTCACCCCGGCGCTGCGCGATGTCGATCTCGCCCCTGGCCTGGTCCAGCCGCTCCTTCAGCTTCTGCGTGTCGGACAGCCGCTCCTTTTCCGCGCGCCAGGCGGTGGTCATGGCGTCAGACCGCTCCTCCAGCTCCGCCACCTCCCGCTCTAGCCGTTCCAGGCGGTCGCGGGACGCTGGGTCCGACTCCTTCCGCAACGCCTCCCGCTCGATCTTTAGCTGCATCAGCCGGCGGTCCAGCTCGTCCAGCGCTTCGGGCTTGCTGTCCACCGCCATGCGCAGCCGGCTCGCGGCCTCGTCGATCAGGTCAATCGCCTTGTCCGGCAGGAAGCGGTCGGTGATGTAGCGGTTGGACAGCGTCGCGGCTGCCACCAGCGCGCCATCCGTGATGCGGACACCGTGGTGCAGCTCGTACTTGTCCTTGATCCCGCGCAAGATGCTAACGGTGTCCTCGACCGTCGGCTCCCCCACGAACACCGCCTGGAAGCGCCGTGCCAGCGCCGCATCCTTCTCGATATGCTTGCGGTACTCGTCGAGCGTCGTGGCCCCCACGCAGTGCAGCGCGCCGCGCGCAAGCTCGGGCTTCAGCAAGTTCGACGCATCCATCGCCCCGTCCGCCTTGCCGGCGCCGACCAGCGTGTGCATCTCGTCGATGAACAGCATGACCTCGCCGTTCGAGGCCTCGATCTCCTTCAGCACGGCCTTCAGCCGCTCCTCGAACTCGCCGCGGAACTTCGACCCGGCCACCAGCGCGCCCAAGTCGAGCGCCATCACCCGCTTGTTGCGTAGGCTTTCCGGCACGTCCCCGTTCACGATCCGGAGCGCCAGGCCCTCGACAATGGCTGTCTTGCCAACACCGGGTTCGCCAATCAGCACCGGGTTGTTCTTGGTACGGCGCGCCAGAATTTGAATGGTGCGACGAATTTCCTCGTCGCGCCCGATCACCGGGTCCAGCTTGCCGTCACGCGCCAACGCCGTCACGTCCCGCGCGTACTTGTTGAGGGCGTCGAACCCGGCCTCCGCGTTGGGACTCTCGACCTTGCGGCCCTTGCGGATGTCGGCCACGGCCTTGTCCAGCGCTTGCGGGGTGACGCTGGCGCCGCGCAGCGCCCGTGCCGCCGGCGTGTCGCTCGCCGCGAGCGCCAGCAACAGACGGTCCTGCGCCACGAACTCATCGCCGGCCCGGGTCGCGGCCTGCTGCGCCGCGTCCAGCACGCGCACCAGCTCTGGCGTGATCTGCGGCTGCCCCGCGCCGGAGCCCTGCACCTTAGGGAGGCGCGCCACATCGGCGTTCACCGCCGCCTTGGCCGCGGCAGCGTCGCCGCCGGCCGCCCGGATCAGGCCGGACGCCGCCCCCTCCTCATCGTCCAGCAGCGCCTTCAACAGGTGTTCCGGCGTGATCCGCTGATGGAACTCCCGGATGGCGATGGTCTGCGCGGCTTGCAAGAAACCCCGCGCGCGTTCAGTCAGTTTCTCGATATCCATGCTCTCGTCCCTCCAAATCAGGCGACGGGCCGGCCCGGGTCCCACGCTGGCAACCTGGGCGCGGCCTCTGTTTCATGAAATGGTATGGGATTGGCCCCGACTCAAGCGGAAACGCAACATGCGCATCGAACGGCTATATCGCTATCCCGTGAAGGGCCTCAACGCCGAGGCGCTCGAGCACGCCGACGTTGAACCGGGCGGCGCTTTGCCCTGGGACCGCGCCTTCGCGCTGGCGCACGGCGACGCCCCGTTCGACCCGGCAAACCCGTGTTTCCTGCCCAAGTCGAACTTCATGTGCCTGCTCCGCCATGCCTCAATCGCCGGGCTGCGCGCCGCATTCGACCCGCATGGCCCGGCGTTGACCATCGATGCGCCGGGCAGCTTGGCTATCACCGCGAACCCGCTGAGCGAGGCCGGACGGGAGCGCATCGCCACGTTCCTGACCGCATTCCTTGGCACGGAGGCCCGCGGCGTGCCACGCTTTCATCACGTGCCCGGCCACGTGTTCGGCGACCAGCGCACGCCTGTCGTCAGCCTGGTCAACCTCGGCACCGTCGCTGCGTTCGCGGCCAAGGTCGGCGCGGTCCGTGACCCAATGCGGTTCCGCGCCAACGTCTACTTCACCGGTGCGGCGCCCTGGAGCGAGTTCGAGTGGGTCGGCCGGGAGCTTCAAGCCGGCGCAACCCGGCTGCGCGTCACCAAGCGCACTGTCCGCTGCGCCGCGGTCGAGGTGAACCCGGCCACGGCGCAGCGGGACGCGCATCCAATCCGTGAGTTGCGCGAAGCGTATGGGCATGCCGATTTGGGCGTGCACGCGGAGGTGTTGAACGGCGGTCGGATCGCGCTTGGTGACACGATTGTCCTGTTGGATTAATCGCCTCGGATTGGGCGCTTATGCCGCCGGCTGCCAGCCCGTAGCGGCTTGGCTGCCGACCAGCACGTCGACCGAGACATGCAAGCTTCGGAAGTCCCCGCGTGGCCCGACATAAGCGCCAGTGACCGGAACCGCCTGCTCCGGGCTGCGCGCGGTGCAGACCCGAATCAGGTTGCGCCCGGCGATCAACCCGTTGGTGGGATCGAACTCGACCCAGCCAGCGCCGGGCAGGTAGACGGCGCACCAGGCATGGGTCGCGCCGCCGCCCACCACAGGCGCGTCGGTGTCCGATGCGCGCTCGTCATACAAGTAGCCGCTCACGAACCGCGCCGCGAACCCTAGCGAACGCACCGCCTCCATCATCAGCAACGCGAAGTCGCGGCACGCGCCGGACCGGGTTTTCAGCGTGATGGTGGGCGGGTGAGTGCCCTTGGCCTCCCGTGCCTGGTAGGCGAAGTCCGCCTTGATCGCGCGGGTAATGGCAGCCAGCAGGTCGAGGGTCCTGGTAGGCCCAGCAGGATTAAGGAAGCTGTGCGCCCAAGCGTCCACCACGCGGTCGGGGTCGGGATAATGCCGTTCAAGCGTGCGCGCGAGGTCGGGCGCTTCGTCCGTGGAGTAGCTGAATGGGTAGATTTCCGCGGCCGGGTCAAGCGGCAGCTCGGACCGGGTGGGGTAGTGGTCGAGGTGCAGGGTGGAGACAATCCGGATGACTTTCGTCTCCACCTGCCGCCATTCAAGGTAGCACACCGAGTTGCCGAACACGTCATGCGCCCACCGCGTCCGGCTCGGCGGCGGCGTGACCGTCATTGTCGCCTCACGCACCCGGAGGTCATGGCTATCGCGCGGGCGCAGCATCAGCCGGTGCGTCTTTGGCTGCACCGGCTGATGGTAGGTGTACTCGGTGGAGTGGGCGATGCGGACGCGAGGCACTTGGGCTAGAAAACCCCGAATATCTTCAATAAAATAATGACCGGGATCGGGATGCCGATAAGCCAAAGCAGGATGCTGCGCACGGTCGCCTCCATTGGGGACAAACCATGCAACGCCAGGTTGGGATGCCAGTTGCCCTTAAACCATGTTGGCGGGCCGGAAGCGTCGCAGAAATGCTTCAGCTTGACGCCGTGCCGACCCGATGCGGCCTACGCCCGCCAGCCTGCGGTCTAGGAACGCGAGCGTCGCCTCGTCATCGTCGCTGCTATCTTGGAGCCAGTACAGCAGCGTTGTCCCGTACACCCCAGTGAGGATGGCGCGCTTGGTGTACCAACTGAAATCGGCCGAGGTGTCGCCAGCCGCGTGCCAGATCGTGTCCACTGTCCGCGCGGTGCACCGGACCGCCAGCGCCGCGTGCCCCGGCGTCGCAAGAACCGAGAGCGCCCGCCGCACCGCACCCTTGTACGGGCGGTTCTGCTCCAGCCGGATTGCGATCACGGCGCGAACCCGCGCGGGCAGCCGCAAGGAACCGAGGTTGGCCGCAGCCGCCCCTTCCTCCATCCAGCGGTCGCCCAGGTCGCAGTAAGCCTCAATCATGTCGCGCACGCCGCCAGGGAACAGCAGGTCCGCGTCCGGACCAGCGGCTGCGCGTAGGGCCGCAACCGTCCAGCCGTCGAACTCCACGTTAGGCAGCAACGCGACAATGGCGGCGTCACGCTCGGGACTGCGTTCAGGGGGCTGCATCATCGACACCTTATTGGCCGGCGCGAGCCAGCTCCTCGTTGAAGCCGAACAGGCTGAAGTCGGTCATGCGCATAGGATACAGGATGCCGTCGAGGTGGTCGTTCTCGTGCTGCACCACCCCGGCATGGAAGCCGCTGGCGTCTGCGCCAACCGGCGCGCCCTCGGTATCCACCCCGGCATAGCGTACCCGGGCGTGCCGCGGCACCGCCGCGCGGAGGCCCGGGATGGACAGGCACCCCTCCCACCGCAAAACCATCTCCTCGCCAAGCGGCTCAATGCTTGGGTTGATGACGACGGAGGTTCCGACCGGCGCCTCCCCGTTCTCAACCCGGCTCGCCGGCACGCGGAACACGAACAGCCGCAATGGCATGTGCACCTGTGGCGCCGCCAGGCCAGCGCCGCCCGCGTCGTCCATCGTCTCGATCATGTCGGCAACCAGCCGCCGGATTTCGGGCGCGCTCGGGTCTGCCACCGCGGCAGCGCGTTGCAGCAGCACGGGATGCCCCATCCGGGCAATCTTCAGGATAGCCATGGGTGTTCCGATCCAGCCTGAGCGCGATGTAGTGCTGTAAAAGCCTTTGGCGAGGCACGGCAAGGGTGCTATACGCCGTGCCTGCCGTGGCAAACGCTGCGGCACGCCCTATTAGCACGCCCATGGTGGCGTGTGCCAAGCCAGAGGAGAAAGCGGCGAAGTGCAGGTTCTCGTTCGTGACAACAATGTCGATCAGGCGCTGAAGGCGCTCAAGAAAAAAATGCAGCGCGAAGGCGTGTTCCGCGAGATGAAGCTGCGACGCCACTACGAGAAACCGTCCGAGCGCCGTGCCCGCGAAGCCGCCGAGGCCGTCCGCCGCGCCCGCAAGATGGAGCGCAAGCGCCTGGAGCGCGAGGGCTTCTAAACAGCCCGACGCGGGCTAATTCAGCCCAGCGTCGCCGCAATCAGCCTCGCCACCTGCGCCGGGGCTGAATCATTCTGAGCTTCCAGCCCTGACACCACGCCGCGGCGGTCGGCGGCGCTTCGGTTCTGGCTCATTTTCCACTGCGCTTCCACGCGGGTCGGCGTCAGGGTGAAAGCCCGGATGCCGGCGAACATCTGCGCACGGTACTTCGGCGGCAGTTGGCCCACTTGAAACCCGTCCACCCCTTCGAACACCATGCTTTGCAGGCTGGACGCGATGGCCGTTTCGTCCATCACCGGCGTCAGCACGCCGTGGACGTGCACAGCCGCGTAGTCCCAGGTCGGCACCGCCGGCTGCGTCTCATACCAACCCGGCGCGATGTAGGCGTGCGGCCCGCTGAAAATGACAAGCCCGCCCTGCCCATCAAGCTCGGCGCACTGCGCGTTGGCCGCCGCGAGGTGCCCATGCAGCACGAAGCGCTCGCCATCATCCTGCAACGCGAATGGGATATGCGACGCATCCATGCCGCGGGCCGAGTGCGTCACCAGCACGCCAAACGGGTTGGCCCGGATCAGTTCCCGGATACGGGTCGGGTCGGTTTCGGTGAACACGGGCCGGAGGTGCATAGTGTTTTTCCTTCCATGCCGTGTTACGCCGGGATTGGATTGTTGGATATCGCCAATTCATGGCTGAACCACTAGTACCTCTGCACAGAGGTTTTGAAGGGTTGGAGATGGGCCACGCCTATT
>CAXTCN010000226.1:0-7273 GCA_964242575.1 uncultured Acetobacteraceae bacterium
AACGCCGGGCGGCATCAGATCGGAACGGGTGGGCGGCTTACGTCGGAATCCGCATCCGGGTCAAGTTCGGCGGCCAAGTCCACGTCGCTGCCGGCCTCGGCGTCGCCACGGGCAACGGAGCCGAACAGCGACAGGTGGCGGATGCCCGCCCGGCGTAGCTCGGCCTCGTGCGCCCGCAGGATCGCGATGACCTGCTCGGCCAGGTTGGTCGTGGTGGTCGTGCTCATCATGGCCTCTCCAACCTGAAGACTAGCATGACTACGGTCGTCGGTTACGTCAGGGCTCGCGGTAACGCACTTGGCAGCCTGAGGTTGGTGCGGCTGTAGCGCCGTCCCTCATGGGCGGGGTGGACAGGAATGCGGTGCATCGAGTACGGGTCGGCCGCGGTCACGGAGCGGCGCAAGCGCACCACCCGAGGCGACTGCAGGTTCCACTGCCGCGCGTGCGGCAAGTAGTTCAACGAGCGCAGCGGCACCGTGCTGAACCGGGCGCAGTACCCGTCCGACGTCATCGCGCTCGTGGTGCTCTGGCGCCGGCGCTACAAGCTGAGCCTGCGCGACCTGCCCGAGATGTTCGCCATGCGCGGCATCGTGCTCAGCTACAAAGCTGTCCGAGAGTGGGAAGCCAAGCTGACCCCCGCTCTGGCCGAGAACCTGCGGCGGCGCGGCAAGGCGGGCTGCAGCTGGTATGTGGACGATACCTATCTGAGGGTGCATGGACGCTGGTGCTATCTGTATCGCGCCATCGACCGCTGCGGCGCGCTCGTGGACATGCTGTTCAGTGAACACCGTGACATGGCCGCGGCGAGAACGCTTTTCCGCTCAGTCAAGGCAGTGACCGGCATCGTGCCGGACCGGGTTACGACGGATGGCTACGACAGCTATCCTCGAGTGATCCGGGCCGAGCTGGGCAAGGATGTCCGCCATCGAACCAGCCGCGACCTGAACAACAAGTTGGAGCAGGATCATCCGGGCATCAAAGGCCGATACCGAACCCATGCGAGGCTTCAAGTGTCCAAGGTCAGCCGTCCGGTTCTGTCGAGGCCATGACGAGCTGCGCCACTTCCTCCGTCCCCGCTCCGGCCACAACCAGCACCTCTCAGCTGACCATCGCAGGCTGTGCTTCCTCGCCGAACCGTGACCGTGTTGGCCATCTTGGAAGCCGCCTGACAAGCCTCACCTCCCAAAACAGCACAGGCAAATGCTTGTGGCGCGAGCCCTGACGTAACCCTGGATCTGGCTTGACGAAATTTTCTGGGGTTTGGGCTTACAACCCCTACAACGATGACTTGCCCTATTGGGTGGATGTGGCCGGCACGCCGCGCTTAATCGTTCCCTACGCGCTCGACACCAACGACTTCAAGTTTGCGACGGCGCCGGGCTGGATGTCGGGCGAGGACTTCCTCGCCTACTTCAAGGCGGCATTCGACCAGCTCTACCGGGAGGGCGCGGAGGAGCCGAAGATGATGTCGGTCGGCCTGCACTGCTGCCTCAGCGGCCGTCCCGCTCGAGCCGAGGCGCTGGGCCGCTTCATGGACTATGCGACAGGGCACGAGCGGGTGTAGGTTTGCCGACGGGTCGAGGTCGCCCGGCACTGGATGGAAAAGCACCCTGCCACAGCGGTCGCGAAACGGCCCGAGTAAGGCAGCTACTCGTTTTGACCCTTTGGATGGACACCCGGCCCTCTGCAGCTTCCACCACTGGTGAGATTGGGTCGGTTTTCAGTGGGTGCCGCTGCCATGGAGGGTGCTGGTGTTCTCCCCTTATGATCAGCCCCCATGGCGCAGCGCGTCCTGCTTTCTGCCGGCGCTCGCTCAGTGCCGGCAAGGTCATGCGCATGTCCGACAGTGCGGTCGAGACCGTGTTCCGGTCCCTGCGCCTAATCGGCAAGCAGCTCCGCCAGCGGCGCATCGATGGCCGGGATGTCGCCGGGGTTCATCGGCGCCATGTGCCCCCACATGGAGCGGATCACCCGGCACTCCGCACCCTGGATCTGGCGCGCCTCTTCTTCGCTGTCCACCGGCGGGAAATAACGGTCGGCGTCCACCGGCATGACGATGGTGCGCGCCTTGATCGCCCCCAGCGCGGCCGAGAAGTCGCCGCCATAAGCTGCGTTGTTGCTGATGTCGCCGGCCATCCAGGTCCAGAGCTGGGACAGCAGGTTGTTGGCGTCGCAGCGCAGGAAGAACGGCTCCCAGAAGGTGGCGACGTGCTCCTCCATCGTGCGCGCGCCCAGCCCACGGAAACCCTCGGTTCGGAAAAACGGCTCGGACGTGCCCCAGCCGGCGTAGATCGCCGCGAATGCCCTCAATCCCGCCACCGGCGGACGGGCGTAGAAGCCGTCGGCGAACACCGGATCCAGCTCCAGCGCGCGCTGGAGCGCCATCAGGAACACCTTGTTGTAGGATGCTGTCCGGGCCGAACCGGCGATGGGACAGGCGGCGCGCACCATGTCCGGGAACTGCGCCGCCCACTGGAAGGTCTGGCAAGCGCCCATGGACCAGCCTGTGACCAGTCGCAGCCGCTCCACGCCCAGCGTCCCATGCACCAGCATCTGCTGCAGGCGGACGTTGTCGTGAATGGTGACCTTGGGAAATCGGCCTTGTTCGAACGGCGCCGGGGTATTGCTCGGCGAGGAGGACAGGCCGTTGCCGAGCAGGTCCGTCAGTATGATGAAATAGCGCCGCGGATCGAGCGCGCGGCCCGGCCCGACCATAAAGGTTTTCGTCTCGTTGTGCGTCCCGGTGTACCAGCTCGGCACCAGCACGGCGTTGTCGCGCGCGGCATTGAGCGTGCCCAGCGTCTTGTAGGCGATCCGGGCCACTGGCAACACGCCGCCTTTCTGGAGCAGCACGTTCGGCACCTCGAAAACCTCGTAGTCGTTCATTGATCCCTCCCCAGCCGTCATTTGCCGCCGCACTGCGGCCGACATGGACGTTGATCCCAATCCCGATCCCGTTCCAGGGTGTTTGGCAATCTCGACAAGGGGGTGTGGAGAGTGGTCATGGATGCTGAACGCTCCGCAGAGAACGGCCTGCATCCGAGGAGAGCATTCCCAGGACCGACGCCGCCGCGCGGCGGCAACCCACGCTCTGTTCTAACTGTTTGACGAGGAGTGTTTTGGAGTTGCGATCCCGAACCTACCCCTGCCCGGTCCACGCCGTCCAGGCGCTGCGCCCGCCAGACGCTGTGACGGCTCGCACGGCATAGCGCGCCGGCCCGGACGCTTCCGTATCCACCCAGATCGCCTGCCGCATCGGGTCCGGCGTGATGACGGCGCCGTTCCGCGCCGCCTCGTAGCCGTAGAACGCCGGGTCCGTGCTGGGCGTCCAGCGCAGCAGGGTTCCGGCCGCGTCCCGCCGCGCTTCGATCCAGCGCGGTGGCGCGGGCGTGCCGGGCCGCGCAGGCGTGATCCACACCAGCGCGGTGGCGTAAGGGCCGAGGGTGATCCGCTCCGGCCCCGGCGCCACGCCACGGCGGATCGGCGCGGCCACGCCCAACTCCGCCGCCCGGCGCAGCGCTGCGGGCGCCATGCCCGGCGCCGGGTTGGTGTGCCCGGCGTCCACCCGGAACTGCACGACGTTCACCCGCCGCCACGGCACGCCGGACGGCGTCCAATCGAACGACGCTTCCCCCTCGCCATAGCGCGTGAACAGCGCCGCCACCCCGTCCGGCCCGGCGGTGACGAGCGCCGACACGCCCGGAGGGACCGGCGGAGACAGCAGGCGATGCGGCCCCATCAAGCGCAGCAGCTCATAGAATGCGAACACCGGTAGCTTCACCAAGTCGTCCGGGGCGTCGGACACGGGCGTCATCAGCATCCGCCGCCCGTCGAACGGTCCCTGCGCCAGTTGCTGGTTGGCGTTGTCGCCGAACGCGCGGAAGCGGATGCCCTGGGGCGCCCAGGTCCGGTCCAGCGCGTCATGCTCCACCAGCGACGCCGCCAGCCACGCCGTGGACTGGTGCGTCATGCGCGGCGCATAGGGCCGGTCGAAGCCGACCATCATGTCGGCCTCGTCGTTCACGACCACCATGCCGCGGGCGCGTCCGGGCACGACGCGCAGGATGGCCTGGGCGGTTTCCTCGGCGGCCTGCACGAGACGCCGCAGATCCGGCTCGCCTTCCCCGGTGGTCCAGCTTCCCTTGCGGTGCAGGGAGATGAAGTCGCACTGCACCCTCGGCTCGTCCGCCAGGAAACGCAGGAAGCGATCCATCAGAGACGGCCCCTCGTTGGGCAGGTAAGCCAGCACCGGGCCGCCCAGCCGTATGCGCCGCCCGGCGACCGCGTCTGACGTGGCGCGGTACAGGTCCAGATACTGGTCGAAGCTGCCGGCCCAGAACGGCGGCATGTTCGGCTCGTTCCAGGCCTCGAACCACCAGCGCGACACCTCCGCCGCGCCGAAGCGGGCCATGGCGGCGTCCAGGAAGGCGCGGACCAGGACGGTCCAGCGGTCCCACGCGGCAGGCGGCTGCGTCGGCGCGGGGGACACGGTGGGCGGGAAGAAAGTCAACGGCAGGAAGGGCGCCAAGCCACGGCGCACCAGCGCGTCCAAGGCCAGCAGCGTGCGGCCGAAGTCCGGCGGCCCGGCCGGATCGTCCCACACTCCGGCGCCGGTGGTCGGGAACACCTTGTCCCGCCCCAGGCTGAGCGCCCCAAACGCCCGCACGCCATGCACTGCCCCGGGCGACGCCGCAACCGTGTCCAGCAGCCGGGTGAAGCGCGGGTCCAGCAGCCAGTCCAGCCCGAACACGCCGACGGTGCCGAAGGCGGCGGGATCGAATGGTGATACCGCCGGGGTCGCCGCCGCATGTGCCAGTCCGCCGCCCAGCGCATCCCGCCGGGTCAGGCCGTGGCTCACCGCCTGTTGAGCATCCCCCACAATCACAGCCTGCCCCCTCAGGAACAATGGGCCAAGGCCGCATGGTTAGCTACTCGCACAGGGAAATTCTGTTGCAAGCCGCGAGGGGAGGATAGAACATCCTGCAAGCCGCGTAATGGGACGCGGTGCCTGTTCCAGAAGCCCAGCCGCATTTGCCGGCGTGAGATCTGACGGAACCCTGAGTACCTAGCGAGCCTGGCGCCGGATCAGGAGCATCCCGGCCAACCCGCCGGCCAGCAGCGCCATGCTGGTTGGCTCCGGCACGGAGACTGGCGCGACCGTCGCATACAAGCCGTCGGCGAAGGCAGCCTGGACTTTGGCGGTTGGATGGATGTGGTCCCAGTATTGGTAGCGGTTGATATTGGCGGCCTGGTTGGTCGCCGGGTTGACCGCCCCGCAGGTGGCGGTGGGGGTAGCGGCCGGCGCTGGGCTTGCAAGCTGCGCGTTCACGTTGAGGTAGCAAGGGTCAGTCGTGTTGGTGATGCCGGCGGAGGCTGCGTTGGCGATGAATGCGTTGTTCGCCGAGTACAAGTCAAACAGGCGCAAGGTGTCGTCTGGGTTGGCCGCCGCAAGGCTGGCAACGCCGGAGGCGAGCAGGCTGTTGTATTGCAAGCTGGCCTGGGTTGCGAGTTCCGCCCGGCCAGGGTTCTCCTGCGTGAACTCTGGGATCAGCCCCACATCGGGCACGTTGACGATCAGGAAATCCCGTGCGCCCGCAGCGAGCAGCCGGCCGATGTTGGCGATTTCGCTCGCGACGCCATTGGTCGTGAAGCTCGTGTCGTTGTTCAGGGCGGCGTTGCGGACATCGTTGCCGCCAATGAACACGGTGTAGAGTGCATCGGCGGGAGCGGCGCCGCCGGACCTCGCCAGAAAGGCCGAGACCTGGAACGGCAGGTCGATCGCGGCGGTGTTGCCGGCCTTGGCGCCAGCGACGGCGAAGTTGGTGCCCGCCGATCCCACGCCCGCCGTACTGGTCCAGCGAGCAGCATCGGCGCGAAGGCCTAAGCGATTGGCCAGCAGCTCGACGGCCACTGGCCCGTTGGTGAACGCATTGCTTGCGAATGGCGGGTCGGTGAACGTGGTGCCCAGGGCCGCCGCGAGGTTGCCGTTATCGGAGAGGCTGTCGCCGAACACGTATTGCGCGGTGTAGGGCGCGGCGGCTGCGGGCAGGGCAAAAGCCGCAACAAGGCCGGCAAGGATGAGCTGGCGACGTGACACGGGTGGGTCTCCTCCGGGGCTGAAGTCAGGTCCGTGGTAGATGCTGCCGAGCAAAACTACCCTGGCAGAGGATGGGACGGTAGGGAAAACACGGGCCAGCAAGGGATGGCTGGTGGACGGCGTTGACGGACGAACGCGCCCTGGCGGCACCGACGGGGCGTTGCCGCAGCGAGCAAGCATGGGTTCGCCAAGGCTCAGCACCGCGGCTGCCACTCCTTCCGGTGCGGCGACGCGCCTCATCGGGAGGCTCACTTCTGCCGCGGCGACCTTCGCGTCGTCGGCCATGTCGCCTGCCCGCCCAGGAAGCCTCGGAACCAAGGCATGTCCGTCGGTCCCGGCCGGACCACGTTGGCGCGCGCCGCCGGCGCGATCTAGATGGCCAGGGCACGCACGGAGTTCTCCAATCCCGCAGCTCATGCAGCCGCCATCGCCAGGCCCGGCCGCGAGGGCCGGGCGGCGGACCAGCCGGAGACGAAGGTCAGGAAGCCGCCCGGGTTGAGGTAGTCCCCTGATGATTTTGGACAGGCGGTTAAGCTTGGTTCGCCTGACGAGAAGGACAAACCTGATGACGGACAAGCGGAAGCGGTATGGGGCTGAGTTCAAGGCGCGCGTTGCGTTGGAAGCGCTGCGGGGCGAGCTGACAACGGCGCAGTTAGCGGCCAAGCACGGCGTCCACCAAACGATGGTGGGCGAGTGAAAGAAGCAAGCGGTGGAAGGCTTGGCGGCGGTGTTCTCCGGCAAGGAGGCGGCGCAGGACACGGCGAGGTTGTCCGAGGTGGAGGTGGAGAAGCTGCACGCGAAGATTGGGCAGCTCGTGGTGGAGCGGGATTTTTTGGCCAAGGCCTCCGGTTGATGGGCCTGGAGCGGAGGCGGCAGGTGATCGAGCCTGGGCATCCCGGCTTGTCCGTCGTCCGCCAGTGCGAGTTGCTGCTGGTAAGCTGGTCCGGGTTCTACCACCGGCCTGCGGGCGAGACGGCGGCGAACCTGGCGCTGATGCGGCTGATCGATGCGCAGTTCCTGGACGCACCCTGGTATGGCTCCCGCCAGATGGCGCGCTACCTGCGGCGCGAGGGGCACCTGGTTGGCCACAAGCGGGTCCGGCGCTTGATGGCCCTGATAGGCCTAGTACCCTGTCAGCCTTGATATGATAGGTTGCTGCTTTTGGCGCTCGTTTGG
>CAXTCN010000227.1:0-7214 GCA_964242575.1 uncultured Acetobacteraceae bacterium
CCCGCGACGAGGACGGGGACGGGTTCTGCGAGGTCCATGTCAACACCATGGAAGGGTTTTGGTCGCTCCTACGTTCCTGGTTGCGCCCGCACCGGGGCATCTCGCAGGACAAGCTGCCGCTCTACCTCGGCTTCTTCCAGTTCGTGCACAACGCGCGCCGGCGCGGCAAAGCCCTGCTCGGGGCGCTCATCGCCGGCCTGGTAGCGTGACGAACTCCTCACCACCCCGGAACCCATAAGAGCCTCTGCGTTTATGGAAAGTAGACCTGTCATTTTGCGTCGCTTAGGAGCTTTGCGTCGGTGGCGGTCTGCGAACAAGCATTGAGCGCGGCAGCTCGAGCTCGAAGTAGGTTCCCGGCCCTAGCCGATTGATCGCTGTGGAGAGCGCATCGACAAACGCCCACAAGAGCCATAAGAACCGTCGGGGACCAGGTCAGGGCCGCCACTGGTTCTGCCCCGTCCCGGACAGCTCGCGGTCGAGGTAGAACGCGGTCGAGATCAGGGCGAGATGGGTCAGCCCTTGCGGCGTGTTGCCTAGCTGCTCGCCCGAGAAGCCGATCTCCTCGGAGAACAACCCTAGATGGTTGGCATGGCCCAGCATCGTCTCGAACACCAGGCGCGCTTCTGGCAGCCGTCCCGCGCGCGCGAGGCATTCGGCATACCAGAACGAGCACGCCGTGAAGGCGCCCTCCTTTCCTTCCAGCCCATCGGCAGTGCGGTAACGATAAACCAATGGTCCCTCCGCCAGCTCCCTGGCGATCGCGTCGAGTGTGGCGAGCCATTTCGGGTCGGTTGCCGACACGAACCGCACGAGCGGCATCATCAGCATCGCCGAGTCCAGGTCGGCGCCGCCCGCAGCCGCCACGAAGTGGCCACGGCCTTCATCCCAGAACTCTTCCCAGATGCTGGCGTGGATCTCGTCCCGCACCTCGCGCCATCGGACGAGTGGCGCCGGAAGCGAACGCTTGAGTGCAAGCCGTGCGGCCCGGTCTACCGCCACCCAACACATCAGTCGGGAGTGCAGCCAATGCTGTGGCGGACCCCGCAGCTCCCAGATGCCCTGGTCGGGGTCACGCCAGTGCGCGCAGACGTAGTCAACAGTGCGGACCACGTGACGCCAGCCCTCGTGCGAGATGGCCTCGCCATACTTGTTGGCGAGATAGACGGCGTCGAGCAGCTCGCCGTAGATGTCCATCTGCACCTGGGTGTATGCCGCGTTGCCGATGCGGACCGGCACAGCCCCGCCGTAGCCGCGCAGGTGCGGCAGCTCCGCCTCGTCCAGGCGCTCGCGCCCGTCGAGGCCATACATGATCTGCATGGCGCCATCCGCATCGCAGTCTCTCGCACGGGCCTCGACCCAACGCATGAAGGCGTTCGCCTCGTCGGCGTAGCCCAGGCGCATGAAGGCATAGACGGTGAACGACGCATCGCGGATCCAGGTTGCGCGGTAGTCCCAGTTCCGCCCGCCCCCGGGCGCTTCCGGCAGTCCGAATGTGACGGCGGCCGCAATGGACCCGTGCTCGGCGGATGTGAGCAACTTGAGGGCCAGCGCCGACCGTGTGACCATCTCGCGCCATCTGCCGCGGTAGCTCATGCGCCCCACCCAGCCATGCCAGTGTGCGACACAAGCCTGGAGCAGCCCGTCGATGTCGCCAAGCGTAGGAGGAGCACCGTCCGCGTCGGCCAGCGTGAAACCGGCTTCTTCGCCGGCGTCCAGCGAAAACTCGGCCATCGCCGACACGCCGCCAGGGCCGGTTTTCACATGCAACGGCACGGAGCCCGCCAGGCGCAGCGTGGGACCGTTCCCGTCGGCTGTCCGGAACATGACGCTACCGTCTGCTGACACTCCGGCTACTGTCTCCGCACGAGCGTAGTCCAGGCGAGGGGCGCAGCTCAGACGGAAGCGAACCTTGCCGCGGACGGCGCGCACACGGCGTATCAGCCTCGGCTCTCCGCCCGGCTCTGGGAACGGCATGAAGTCGGTAATCTCCCCGAGACCGTGGGGCGAGGAGAACACGGTCAGCAGCACGTTGGTGTCGGGCAAATACCTTTGCCGCCGCCGAGCCCCCTCGAGCATCGGGGCCAGCTCCCACATGCCGCCGCGCCCGGGGTCGAGCAGGGCGGCGAACACGCTCGGACCGTCGAGCCTTGGCCAGCACAGGAAGTCGATGGTCCCGTCGTCGGCAACCAGAGCCGCCGTGCCCTGGTCACCGATGATGCCGTGCGCCTCGATCGGGCGGGGGACGAAGCCGGGCCGCATCGTAGCGGCCTCCTGCGGCTCGGCTGCGACCGGCTCCCGGGTCAGCTCGTTGGGGCTCAAGCGCCGCCCCAGTTCATGGTCAGGCCACCGTCCATGACGAGGACCTGGCCGGTGACGTAGTCTGCCGCGTCCGACGCGAGGAAGACGGCGAGCGCGGCGATCTCTTCAGGCCGGCCGGGGCGGCCCCATGGAATGGCCTGCATGGAGTTCGCCCGCTTCGACGGGTCATCGAGCGTTTCTTGCGTCATCGGGGTCGCGATCAGGCCGGGAGCGATGGCGTTCACGTTGATCCTGTCTTCCGACACCTCGCGCGACAGGCTGCGCACGAGCGAGTTGATGCCGGCCTTGGCCATGCCGTAGGGCGCGCTGCCCGGCGTCGGCAAGTGGCCCGCAACGGAGCCGATGAAGATGAGCCGCCCCTTGCCGCCCGCCGCCTTTCGTAGCCGCACAAAGGCACGGGCACAGTAGAGCGGTCCCACGAGATTGGTGTTGAGGATCTCCGCAAGTTTGGCGTCTTCCATCTCGGCGACGGGCATGCCGCTCATCCCCTTGCCCGCGCTGGCCACCAGCAGATCCGGCGTGCCGAGGCCCGAGGTCACACCGTCGAACGTGGCTTGGACGCTGTCCGGATCGGTTATGTCGCATTGGAGAACCAGGGCGCGCCTTCCTGTCGCCTCGACCAGGCGACCCGTCTCGCGCGCACCGTCCTCGTCGGTGTGGTAGGTGATGCAGACGTTCGCGCCTTCACGCGCGAAGGCCTCGGCCGTGGCCCGGCCGATGCCGGAGTCCGCGCCTGTGATCAGCGCGATCTTACCCTTGAGCTGCATGAAACATCCTTTCTGGCCAAAGTTTGGAGCTGCCCGCCTCACGCTCGATCAGGCGAGCACCGAACCGCTTGCGCCTGGTAGCGGCGTTGGTGCACGAAGGCGAGTGCGAGCAGCACAGCCTCTGACCCACACGGTTCAGCGGCGGACGGAGACGGGCTTGGCAGTGCGGATCATGCGGTTGAGCACCTGGACGGCGAGCGCGACCTCGCCGTGCTGATTGGGCCGACTGCGAGCGCGCAGCTTGGGCCCGATCAGGTGCTTGTAGCGGCGTGGTTCAGATCGTGGTAACACCCAAAACGAGAAATCCCTTTATCATCACAGCCCTATCGATTTCCGATGTTACCTGGAAGATAGCACTTTCTGAACCACGCCAACTCGCATATTTATCGACTACTTCGTCGACCATCTCCGCGGCCAACAAACGCTGAAGCAGGCCGGGGAACGAGGTGCCTGAGCAACACCCATGACCGATGAGCGGTGCGCTCCGTGGAGGTTCCATGCCCCACTTGCCTCCGGCAGCGGGCAGCCCGCGGCGGACCTGATTGGCAAACACCTGGCCGAACTTCAGCGCCTACTGGCGCACGGTTTCATGGCCGACAACGGTGTCGCGCGCAGCCAGCAGTTCGTCCTCCATGCGCAGGCTCAGGGGAAAGCGGAAGCAGAGCCAGACGGCACAGCTGATGATCTCAGCTGGGAAGCCGTAGCCGGCGTAGTTGGGAGCAGCGAGCGTTGTCACCCCGCGCGCCTACCCGGCTCAACTGCATCTCGCAAGCCAGCCAGTCGCCAAGTTGACCGTGCTGGACAGAGCGATACAAGGTGTCCGACCAGTTCGACAGCACTACGAACAACCCGCACCGGTTGGGCTGAGCTCACAGACTCAGCAGGTCTCACTACAACGGGGCAAGTCAAATGACACTTCAACGCTTCCTTCTGACCGCTTCATTCCTTGGTTTGCTGCCTGTTGCCGTCCAGGCCCAAAGCGCGACGTCGCTTGGGTCCGACCAGGCAGTCGGCCAGCGCTTTGAGGTGCAGGCGGACGCCTTGCCAAAGCCGTACACGGGGCAGGCCGTGCGCAATACCTCGCTGATCGTGCCGCGAGACGGCCGGGTGCCGATTGTGCCTGAGGGCTTCGAGGTGACCTTGGTGGCCGAGAACCTGGAAGGTCCGCGCCAGTTGCTCGTGCTGCCGAACGGCGACTTGCTGGTTGTGATGCAGGCTGGCGGATACCTGATGCTGCTGCGCGATGCGGATGGCGACGGCCGAGCAGAGTGGATCCAGCGCTGGGCGGCTGGGTTCGAGCGTCCGAACAGCCTAGCCTACCGCGATGGCGAGATCCTCATCACCGACCAGCAAGGCATCTGGCGCATCGCCTACCAGCCGACCACCACTGCGGTGCGCCCGACCTCGGCGCCGCCGCGTCGGGCTGCCGACACAACGCCGGAGCAGCGCCGGCCGCAGGCGATGGACGGGCAGACGCTGGTGTCGGCCCGTGGTGCGTTCGGCGTGCCGGTGGGCCATGCCAACCGGGACATCGAAGTCGGCCCCGATGGCCGGCTTTACGTCGGCGTGGGATCGTCCGGCAACATCGGCGTAGAGCCGGAGCCGAAGGCGACCATCCAGGTGTTCTCGCGCGATGGACGCGAGCAGCGGACGTTCGCGTCGGGCATGCGCAACCCTGTCGGCCTCGCCTTCCATCCCCAAACAGGTGAGCTGTGGGCGGCGGTGCAGGAACGGGACGGGACTGGCGACCAGTTGGTGCCCGATTACCTGGCCCAGGTGCGGGACGGCGGCTTCTACGGCTGGCCCTACGCCTACATCGGCGCCAACCCGCAGCCCGGCTTCGCCCAGATGGCTCCCGACAAGGTCAAGGCGTCGCTGGTGCCGGAGGTGCTGTTCGAGCCGCACTCGGCGGCGATGGATTTCGTGTTCTGGACCGGCGCCAAGGTGCCGGCCGCCTATGCCGGCGACGCCATCGTGGCGCTCAAGGGGTCCTGGAACCGTACCGACCCGACCGGCTACAAGGTCGTGCGCGTTAAGTTCGAGAGTGGCAAGCCGACCGGCAGCTACGACAACTTTATGACCGGGTTCTGGGTCGCTGGCGAGGAGAAGGCCGAGGTCTGGGGCCGTCCGGCTGACGTGGCGCAAGCGCCGGACGGCACCCTGTATGTCGTAGACGATACCGGCGGCACCATCTGGCGGGTGACGGCGCGTGGAGTGCGTTAAGGACTGGCCGGCCACGATGACGGTGGGGCACGCTTAGGCCAGATGCTACGGTGAAAGGATGGACCAGACGGTCCACCCTCTCACCTGATCACTCGGCCGTGCTCGGCTGTTTGCCGCCGGTGCCTTCGCAGATCTGCTTGATGCTGGCGAGCGAAGCACGCAACCCGTCCGTCATCGCCGCATCGGGACCGCCCTGGTTCCTATCCATGGAGGTCTTGATCTCGGCCGTCGGCGTGAACTTCAGCGAGCATTCCACCTGGGACTGGCTGCCCTCGCCCAGCACGGCCATCTTGCCCGAGTAATCGTTGTCACCGTCCGACCCCCAGGTCATGGTGCGGCCTGCCTGGTCAACCTTGAACCAGCCTTCGGACTTGTAGGCGTGGTCGTTGGCCTTGCCGTCCACTTCGACACGCTCATGCGGCCTTGAGTGGGCCTCATGTACGGTTGGCAGGTACTTCGGCAGGTTTGCAATGTCAGACACGAAACGGAACACGGCATCGGGAGATGCCGCAACGTCTATGCGATCGGTGTACTCGGGCATGGCTTCCTCCTGGAAGGGCGCTTGGACACGCGCCTCATCCAAACGCTTCGGGAAGCAGACCGGTTGCGAATGGCAGAGGATGGCAGTCATGCGGCAAAGCTGAACGGCTTCGACCCGAAAGCCTACCTCGCCCACGCTATCGGCTAAACCCCGTCTAGCCTGAGAACCGTAGTTTCTCTTCTTCGGGGTCGAGGCAATCTTTGGCGTGGTTCAGAAAGTGCTATCTTCCAGGGAACGCCGGAAATCGATAGGGCTGTGATGATAAAGGGATTTCTCGTTTTGGGTGTTACCACGATCTGAACCACGCCGCAGCGCATTGAGATTACACACTTTTCAGATCGGCATTTTGGCATAGCGGTTACGACAAGGCCAACTTCCGCTCCATCGCAAGACATTGCCTCAATCTCTATCGCCGCACGCGAGAATTTTTTCCAAAAGTTGCAACTATATGGTGTAAATCACGAATACGTGATAAGCTGGTGGTCACAGCAGGTTGAGGAATGATGATGCGTGGTCAGAAACGTTGTCTCGCTTACATCTGTAGTGTTCTTAGCGTGTTCTTTCTACTTTATACATCTGCTATAGTATCATCAAGTATAGCAGCAGAAGACGCAGGTAGTGCTAGTCTAATCGTGCAAGGATGCGGTCCATTTTCAGAGTACGTAAATAGCAAACATGTCTTTGTGGATTACGTGTTTATACAGGCTACTTGCGCAGCAAAAATCGATGCAATAATCGATCTATCTGATAAAATATGCCCACCTGATAACTCTAACAACGTACAAGCCCAAAATTTGGTAGTAGAATATATTGAACGATTGCCAGCGCGTCTGCACGAACGATTTACTAGAGTTGCCCTAGAGGCTTTGACTTTAGCTTGGCCCTGCTCACGTGAATAGAAGGCCTGACGTAAGAACTATCATAAGTCTCAGGCCTCCCCTCATTCTCAGATCGCACCGAACATCTCGTTGAAAACGGGATGCGCCGCCAGCATTTGGGCGAACTGTTGAACCAGGGGCCGTAGGCGATGCTCCGGCATGGTGGGGATGAGTTCATAGAGCATGCTGCCCTGGCGAAACGGCGAGTGGGTGCGCCGTGTAGTGGTGTTGGATTTGAGGTGCCGGTCGTAGCCGAGCGCTTCGCCTACTGCGCCGAGCAAGGTGAGCAGCACGACGGCGAAGGCGTTGATCAGCCACAGGCGGTCGCGCCGATCGGGGGTGCTGACGTGCATCGCACCCATCCCCATGCCGAAGCGCAGGTCCTTGGTGTCGCGGAACGCGCCCTCAATGCCCCAGCGCTTGGGGCGTTGGTGCATGTGTGAACGACCCCAGGAGCACAAGGGTTTTTGTTTGATCTGGCTCACG
>CAXTCN010000228.1:0-7206 GCA_964242575.1 uncultured Acetobacteraceae bacterium
GCAAGCGGACCGGTGCGACAACGACGGAAAGCCAGAGCTACCTGCTCGGACACGCCTATACGCCCGAACGGCATCGTCAACTTGTACAGCACTGGTCGAGCTGATGCTTGCCGGTCGTACGGGGCATTAGGGCTTTGCCCTGCGGGCAACGCCGGTGACCTCGGCCCAGGTCTGGAAAGCCTGGGTCCGGGCGGCTCGATACTGGGTGGCGGGGAGGCGATGGCGGCAGAGGGGAAAGAGGTTGTTGATCCCGTCATGGGCGGAGAGGAAGCGCTGAACGTGACCAGCTGACTTGAATCGCTTCATCTGCCGCTCTCGCCGTCGTGTCGGCTGGTGCGAGTTTTCGGCTCGGTTGTTCAGTCCTTTGTGCTGTCGATGCTCGACGCCCGGCATGATTTCCTGCTTAGCCGCGCCGTAACTCCTCAGCTTATCCGTGATCATGACACGGGGTGGCCGCATCTGCTTCTTCAGCAGCCTACGTAACAAGCGGAGGGCAGCGTCCTTGTCGCGTCGGCTTTGAACGAGGATGTCCAGCACAACGCCGTTCTGATCCACCGCACGCCAGAGCCAATGCTTCTTGCCCGCGATCGTCACCACAACCTCATCGAGGTGCCACTTGTCGCCAGCACTGGGCAGCCGACGGCGGATCTGGTTGGCAAAGCCCTGTCCGAACTTGAGCCCCCACTGGCGCACGGTCTCGTGGCTGACCACGATGCCGCGTGCGGCCAGCAGTTCATCCACATTGCGCAGGCTCAGGGGAAAGCGGAAGTAGAGCCAGACGGCGTGGCTGATGATCTCGGCTGGGAAGCGATAGCCGGCGTAGCTCGGGCAAACTGGCGTCGTCATCCAGCTCGCCTAACTGCCTCATCCGGCTGGCGCAAGACGGCCAATCGCCAAGTTGACGATGCCGGGTGGACTCAAGTGGTCGTCGCAACACCCTGATGCAGGAGATTGCGATGACCCATCGAAAGCGGCGTTCGGCACGATCTGGGCGGGCGCCATTGATGTCGCCAGGACGGCCGCCGGTGGCGGGACGGGAGGAACAGCGACGGTTCTGGGCGGGGATCGCGGCAGGGTTGTCGAGTGAGGATGCGGCGATTGGGGCCGGTGTGCCGCAGGCTGTCGAGACACGATGGTTCCGGAAGGCCGGCGGCATGCCACCAGCGATGTTTGGACAATCGGCGAAGCCGCTCTCCGGGCGGTATCTGTCACTGGCGGAGCGGGAGGAGCTTGCGATCCTGCGTGCGCAGGGCGCGGGCATACGGGAGATCGCCCGGCGGGTAGGGCGGTCGGCGTCGACGATCTCGCGGGAGTTGCGGCGCAACGCGGCGACGCGCAGCGGCGGCCTGGACTATCGGGCGACTGTCGCGCAATGGCATGCCGAGCGGGCTGCCCAGCGACCGAAGCCTGCGAAGCTGGCGGGCAACGCGGCGCTGCGGACGTATGTGCAGGATCGGTTGGCCGGCGTGGTCGTCACACCTGGCGGCACTGCGGTTGCCGGGCCAACCGTGTCTTGGAAGGGTCGCCGGCACGGACCTCGGCAGGATCGGCGATGGGCCAAGGCCTGGAGCCCGGAGCAGATTGCCCATCGCCTGCGGCTCGACTTTCCGGACGATGAGACGATGCGCATCAGCCACGAGGCCATCTACCAGTCGCTTTACGTGCAGAGCCGGGGCGCGCTGCGGCGCGAGCTGACGGCCTGCCTGCGTACGGGGCGGGCGCTGCGCGTGCCACGGGCGCGCAGCCGCGGACGGGGCAAGTCGTTCATTGCCCCCGAGATCATGATCAGCGAGCGGCCGGCTGAGGCGGCCGACCGGGCGGTGCCGGGCCACTGGGAGGGGGACCTGATCCTGGGCTTGGACAGTTCCGCGATCGGCACCCTGGTGGAGCGCACGACGCGGTTCACGATGCTGCTGCACCTGCCGCGGATGGCGGAGCATGGCGTGGCAGCCCGCCTGAAGAACGGGCCTGCGCTGGCCGGGCACGGCGCCGAGGCGGTGCGCGACCGCATCGCGCAAACGATCACCAGCTTGCCGGAGCAGCTTCGGCGGTCCTTGACCTGGGATCAGGGGGCGGAGATGTCGCAGCACGCACGGCTGAAGCTCGACACGGGCCTGGACGTCTACTTCTGTGACCCGCACAGCCCGTGGCAGCGCGGCACGAACGAGAACACCAATGGGCTGCTGCGGCAGTACTTCCCGAAGGGCACCGACCTGAGCGCCCACAGCGCAGATGCTCTTGAGGCGGTGGCGCTAGCGCTCAACACGAGGCCTCGCAGAACCCTTGGCTGGAAAACACCTGCTGAAGCATTTGACGAACACCTGCGAGCGGCCCACATAGCCGTTGCGACGACCGCTTGAGCCTGGGCTGGCTGCCTTGGTCGGTGTTGAATATCTCCGGACGGCCAAACCGTGCCAAGGCTTCCTCCAGCGCCTCGATGCAGAACTCCACATCCATAGTGTTCGACACCCGCCAGGACAGCACCTTCCTCGTCGACCAGTCCATCACCGCGACCAGGTAGAGAAAGCCACGCCGCATAGGTATGTAGGTGATGTCGGTGCACCAAACCTGGTTTGGCCGGTCAATGACCAGGCCTCGCAGCAGATACGGCCAGACCCGATGCTCAGGGTTCGGCACCGTCGTGCGCGGACGCTGGTAGATCGGCGCCAACCTCATGACGGCCATCAGCCGACGCACCCGCTTGCGGCCGACCTCGTGACCATCCCGACGAAGGTGCCGGGCCATCTGGCGAGAGCCATACCATGGCGTCTCCAGAAACTGCGCGTCGATCAAACGCATCAGCGCCAGGCTTTCCGCCGTCTCGCCCATAGGCTGGTAGTAGAACGACGACCGGCTGATCGACACCAGCTCGCACTGGCGCACAACGGACAAGTCTGGGTGGCCAGGCTCGATCATCTGCCGTCTCCGCTCGACGCTTATCGACCGGAGACCTTCGCCAAAAAATCCCGCTCCACCACCAACTGGCCGATCTTGGCGTGCAGCTTCTCGACATCCTCCTCCCGCATGCCCTCGTTGGCTTCCGCCTTGCCAGAAAACACCGTCACCAGGCCATCCAATGCCTGACGCTTCCAATCGCCAATCACTGTCTGATGCACGCCGTGCTTGGTGGCCAACTGCGAGACCGTCAACTCGCCCCGCAGCGCCTCCAAAGCAACTTTCGCCTTGAACTCCGCCGAATACCGCTTCCGCTTGCCCGTCATCGGGTCCGTCCTTCTCGTCAGGCAAACCAAGCTTAACTACCTGTCCGAAAAACGGGTTCTCCCGCACTTCGCGTGGATTGTAACGGGAGAGCACTGATGTTTGGTGAAGGCGAGATGCCGCACCATTGAACAGGGCATGAACATTCAATGTCCGATCCCCGGCTGCCGGGTCGAGCAGGTAACCTCTGATAATCTGGCCCATTTGCAGATCGCCGCCCGCGGCCTGGGCCGAAGTGAGTGTTGCCCGGACTGCGGCAAGAGGAGCCGGGCCGTGCACAGCCGTTATCATCGGCGCCCTGCCGACCTGCCGTCCCTCGGGCGTGCGGTCCGGGTCAGATTGCGCGTGCGCCGGTTCTACTGTCATAACGCAGTCTGTCCCCGAAAAACTTTCGCTGAACGTGTATCGCAGCTGGTGGTGCCCTTCGCCCGGCGCACGCGCCGGCTGGCCGAGGCCCAGGGCCGGACTGGCGCTGCGTTGGGCGGCGAAGCGGGTGCGCGGCTGCTGTCCCGGCTGTCCATGCCGGCCAGCGCCGACACCGTGTTGCGCTTGCTCAACCGAATCCCTTTGCCGCATGAGACCACGCCCCGCGTCATTGGGGTCGATGACTGGGCGAAGCGCAAGGGACACAGCTACGGCACGATCGTCGTTGATCTGGAGCAGCGCCGCGTGGTCGACCTCCTGCCCGACCGGACCGCAGCCACGCTGGCCGGCTGGCTGCGGCAGCGGCCAGGGATCGAGGTTGTCGCACGCGACCGCTCGACGGAGTATGCCAGCGCCATCGCGATCGGCGCGCCCAAGGCAGTCCAAGTGGCCGACCGGTGGCATCTGCTGGCCAACCTGCGTCAAGCCGTCGAGCGCTGGCTTGCCGGTGCACATGGCCGGCTGCGGCGGCTGCCGGCCCTCCCGGACGAGGGCGGCGCTGTGCTGGCCAGGCGCACCGGGCCGTTCCCGCGCAGCGCCGCGGACATACAGGTCAGCTCGGACAGCCGGGTGCGTCGCCTTGGCCTGTATAATGAGGTGCAGCGCCGGTATGCGGCAGGTGAGCCGTTGATCTCGATCGCACGGGCCATGAACCTGGCGCGCGGGACAGTGCGGAACTACGCTTATGCTTCGAGCTTCCCGGAACGCGGCGCACGCCGGCCCAGCCGCAGCACTATCGATCGGCATCTCCCGCACCTGCAGGCGCGGGTGGCCGAAGGGTGCGAGGATGCCGCCGTGCTGTGGCGGGAGCTGCAGGCGCAAGGCTTCACCGGCACCGCCAAGCAGGTGCGGAGGTGGATAAGCGAACGACGCCGAAGGCCGGCCAGGACCGCGCCCTCTCGTTGGCGCGGGCGGCCATCAGCCAACCCAGGTCCATCCAACAGCAGCCCAGTCACGCCGTTGCCCGCGGCCCGGCAACTCGCGTGGCTGCTCGTGCAACCTCCCACAACGCTGCCGGCGGCCGACGCTGCAGCGGTCGGGCGGGTGGAGCAGGACAAGGACGCCCGCATTGTCGCGAAACTCGCCCGCAGGTTCACCGCCCTAGTGCGCGGCTGCAACGCCGGCAACCAAACCGGCGCCGTTGCAGCGGGTGCCGAACTGGATGCCTGGCTCGCCGAGGCCGGCCGGTGTGGCGTGCCGACGATGGAAACGTTCGCGGCCGGGCTGACGAAAGACGGCGACGCGATACGCGCCGCGCTGACCACGCCCTGGAGCAACGGCCAGACCGAAGGGCAGGTCAACCGGCTCAAGATGCTCAAGCGCCAGATGTATGGCCACGCTAGCTTCGACCTGCTCCGCCGCCGCGTTCTGCTCGCAGCATAATCCACGCAAAGTGCGGGAGAACCGAAAAACGGGGACCACCTCACAACCAAAAGCGCCAGGTTCTCCCGCTGCGTCTTGCGCTGCCAAGGCAGCCGCTCCTCCAGCACTGCGCTGATGTTCCGGGCCACATGCTCGATCCCGCCCATCCAAACACCCGATCTGTCTAGGAACGGGCCTTCATCACACCATAGGTCGGGCCGTCAACCGTTTGAAGGCGAAACTGATAGATGGTTGAGGGGCTAGACCGACGCCTCCCGCAACGGAATTGCTGCGCAGGTGCCCGTCGCCAAGTCGATGCGGACCTCGCACGCAACCGGCACGGGGCGAACCTCCCGTCCCTCCCGCTCCAGCCGGATCAGGCCGTGTCCGGCAAGCTGCTGGAGCGAGCGCGAGACGTTCGGCTGCGCGCGCCCTGTGAGCGCCACCAGCTCGGCAATTGTTGCGGGCCGCTCGCGCAGCACGACGCCGAGCAGGTCGAGGGCCTCACGCGAGAGGGCAGCAAGCAATGGTGCTGCCGATAGGGGGGCAGCCCGGCGTTCCCCACGCGCGACTGCGCGCATCTCCTCGCGAAGCTCAGATAGGCTCTTCCGTGCCATCGTCGTCCTCCGGTTCCAACTCGATGTCCTCAGCCTCGAACTCGAAGGGCACGCCCTCCTGCCCGCACGCCATCTCCACGGCCGAGAAGAAGTCGCAGATCAGTTCGTCCGCACCCCGATAGTCGTAGGACACCAACTCTGCCGTGCGGCGGAAGCGGTGTCGGTGGTCGTAGGCCTGCACGCGGGGCAGACCGTGGGCGTTGTCGAAGCCGAGCAGCCGCGTCCGGTCCACGTCGTGTAGCGTGAACGAGTACTTGATCCCGTGCGGCCGTCCCGTTGTGACTAGTGCCTCCGCGACCCGAAAGCGGATGCTCCACCCGTTCGCGAGCCAGTAGCGGCGACGATCGTAGTCCATCAGGCGGCGCATCGCCTCATCGAGCATGCTCTTATATATCGCAATCAGATATGTGTTGCAAGGATAGCAGGCTACCGAGGGTGGCTCTTATTGGGGCGTGGTTCAAAGACGGGTTACAGCTGCAGCCGGGTTGGCGCTTCCAGGACGGCTGATGGCACCCTGACGTTTTCAGGTGCGGTGCGAGATGGATCGATGTGCTGGTGTAGCGGCGAGGCTGCCCGGGGGTGACCGCAAGGACCTGGCCATTCAGGCGCTGGCGCGATCGGAGACGGTCAGCGACCTGGCCGCCCGGCACGGGGTGAGCCGCAAGTTCGTCTACCAGCAAACGCACAAGGCTCGTGAGGCGCTGGATGATGCCTTCTCGCCTGCCGTGCCGGACAGCGAGGTGCTGTTCGAGCTTGCGGTGACCAAGGTGTGGCTGCGCCAGGTGATCGTTGGGCTAACGCTGATCTGCCATAGCTCGTATCGTGGCGTCGTGGAGTTCCTGCGCGACCTGCTGGGCGTGCCGATCAGCGTGGGTGCTGTTCACGACGTGCTGCAGTCGGCCACGCGGCAGGCCGGCATCATCAACGGGCAGCAGGACCTGTCCTGCATTCGGGTGGGCCTGCACGACGAGATCTTCCAAGGCGTCACGCCCGTGCTGGCCGGCGTCGATGCCACGTCGACCTACTGCTACCTGCTGGCGGCAGAGCAGCGCCGTGATGCCGACACCTGGGGCGTGCACCTGCTCGACGCCGCCCAGCAGGGGCTCGATCCTGACTACACGATCGCTGATGCCGGGCAAGGCTTGCGTGCCGGGCAGAGGGCCGCCTGGGGCGACACGCCGTGCCACGGCGACGTGTTCCACATCCAGCGCCGGTGCGAGGGCCTGGCCAGCACGCTGGCGCGCCTCGCCCAGGGCGCCACGTCGCGGCGCAAGACGCTGCAGGCCCAGGCCACTCGCGCCGGCCAGCGGGGTCCTGACCACGAGTTTGTCGCCTACCTGGAGCATGCGCGACAGGCTGAAACCCAAGCCCATCAGCTCGCTCGCGACATCCGAACGCTTGTTCAGTGGCTGAGCCACGACGTTCTCGCCCTGGCCGGACCGGCGCTGGCGACGCGGCGGCAGCTGTTCGACTTCATCGTCGAGGAGCTCGCCGCCCGTGAGCACGAGGACCTACGACGCCTCCGCCCGATGCGGGTCGCCCTGCAGAACCAGCGCGATGACCTGCTCGCCTTCACCGGCGTGCT
>CAXTCN010000229.1:0-7204 GCA_964242575.1 uncultured Acetobacteraceae bacterium
CAGAAAACCCAGCCGGTGATATAGGACCTCTCAGTGCCTAAATGAACGGTATTGGATTTAGGTCGCGATAAGCTCCATGGCGGACAAGCTGCTCGTCGGCGTATCCAGCATGGCAGGGACGGCGGCGGCGTCCTGGCCGCTGCCACTCATGGCGAATGACATGCCGCCGCTAGCTTGACCGGGGAAGCCCCAGCCGTTTTCCGCTCCAGGCGTGGTCGCCGAGGAGAGCGCCTCCGTCACCAGTTGCGTGTCCGATACCCCGAGCAGCACCAGTGATCCCTTGCCGACCAGTTCGGTGGGGCCGGTTTTCGTATCGTAGACGACGAACAAGTCGGGTCCGCTTGAGTTGACGGTGAATGAGTTCACCCCGGCGAACGTGCCGTGGAACACCGCATACTGTCCGCTGCCGACGACGGGGCGAAAGCTGTCGCCGGTATGCTCTAGGGGGTCCGGCGCCAGCGCCACGCCGTCGACCCTGCTGAGGGGGGTGTCGGCGGTAGCCGGACCTTCGATGGAACTATCGAATTGGCGCAGCCCAATGTGCTCGCCGCGCGTGTAGTCAGTGATCACGTCCATCGGGCCGACGAACACGTCCCCGTTCGACACGACGCCATCGGACCCGGCATCGTCCGTGACCACTAGGTTGCCGACGTTGACGAAGCGGAAGCTGTCCTGGCCCAGGCCGCCGGTCAGCGTGTTGCCTGGACCCTTGCCGCTGCTGCCGCCGACGCTGACCAGCAGGTCGTCGCCGTTGCCGCCCAGCAGCGTGTTGCCCAGGCCGCCGATCGAGGTCAGCGTATCGTTGCCGTTGTTACCAAAGGCGACGCTGGTGGAGGCGCGGAGCAGGATGTCGTCGTCGCCGTTGCCGCCATCTACGGAGATGCTGTTGATAGGGGTGAAGAATACGGTCGTGGCGATAATGGTGTCATCGCCGTTGCCGCCGAACACTGCCGAATCGTTAGACCAATCCGCCACCGAGGCGGAGTTGAAGTAGTCATTGCCGTTTCCGAGCTGATAGTCAGGCATGGGATTTCGTCTCTCCAACCGCTCGACGGCAGCGGGCCAATTCCCTTGCCGACGAAGCACTCGACTTTCTGACGAAAGCTTACGGTCAAGATGTGACGTGGATCACATCCCGGACTCTGGATCCATGACGTGGGCCTTAAGGTCATGCGGCGGGAGAACGCCTGACATCGGCTTGCACGCATTATCGGGGGTTTAGGTCAGGGAGCAGGTGGGCGCTCTCGTCCGCCCGCGCGCCGACGACCGGCGCTTGATGCTGGAGGCGGCTCCCGTCTGGATCAGTTCAGACGACCTTGAACCATTGCTGCACACGGCCCTCCACGTGCTGCGCCCAGACATGGGACAGCGTGACGGTGGTGCCGCCATTGAGGTCGAGGACAGCGTCGCCATGCAGGCCGCCCGAGACGCGGAGAGCGAGGTCGCGCAGGGTGCCCACGGCCGTTGAGGGCGCGACCGCATTGGCCGGAAAACCACATTTATCACGCATAAGAAGGGCGGCACCGTTCGCGGCTGGACGCGGAACACGTCAGCGCATTGCTTATTCCTTCAGCGGACTCGTTAACGGGCGCCCTCGCCGCGCCCATTCATCTCTTTCTTCGCACTGCTTGCAGACCATTGACCTCCCAGCAGCCCAGCAGATCGTCGGTATGTTCCGGCCCGCGAGCCTTTCTCATCCAGTCCACCCCAGGCACAAACCAGTACCGGATGTCCGACATGGGACGTGGGTGGTCGAACAGGAAACCCTGCACCTCCGTGCATCCGACCTGGCGCAGCTGTCTAAGCTGTTCTTCCGTTTCCACGCCCTCCGCAGTGGTGGCCATGCCCAGCTTGCGTGCAAGATCGAGGACGGACGTCACAATCGCCAGGGACCCTGGGCGATGCGTCATCTCGCGGACAAAGGACTGGTCGATCTTGAGCTTGTCGAACGGAAAGCTACGGAGATAACTCAGCGACGAGTAGCCGGTGCCGAAGTCGTCGAGCGCGATTCGAATGCCGAGGGCGCGTAGCTCATGCAAGGTCGCCAGCACCGTCTTGCTGTCCTGCAACAGCGCCGATTCCGTAATCTCCAGCTCCAGCCTGTGCGCTGGCAAGCCGGAGCTCTCCAGCGCGCGCTGGACGGCTGCCATGAGCCCGGGGCTGCTGAACTGCACCGGCGAAAGGTTGACCGCCACTTTGACGCCCTCGGGCCAGGTGCCCGCATCCACACAGGCTTGCGCCATCACCCACGCGCTGATCGGCACCATGAGGCCGAGTTCCTCGGCAAGGGGGATGAACTCCGTAGGCGAAACCAGTCCACGACGGGGGTGGCGCCAGCGCAGCAACGCCTCGAAGCCGCTGACGTGTTGACCCTGGACGTGGAAAGTCGGCTGGTAGAACACCTCGAACTCGCCTTGTGCGAGGGCTCGGCGCAGGTCAGCCTCAAGGGTCCGTCGCGCCTGGACCCGCTCGTTCATGCCGGCCTCGAAGAAGGAGAAGCTGCCGCGCCCGTTCGCCTTGGCTTGGTAGAGCGCCAGGTCCGCACTTCGCAACAACAGATCAGCCGAGCATAGGTGTGGGGTGACGACGGCAACACCCACGCTCGCCCCGATGACCGCACGATCCCCGCCGAGGTCGTAGGGAGCGCCAAGCGCCTCGACGATGCGCTGCGCCAGTACGCTGGCGTGCTCCGGCTGGCTCACGCCACACTGCAGGACGGCGAACTCGTCCCCGCCGAGCCGGGCCACCATGTCGCCGTCGCGCACGCATCCGCGCAGCCGCCCTGCCACCTCCTTCAGGAGCAAGTCGCCGGCTGGGTGGCCGAAAGTGTCGTTCACGTGCTTAAAATGGTCGAGGTCGAGGCAGAGCAGGGCGATGCCGTCATTCGGTCGCCGCTGCTGGTCCAGCGCGGTCTGCAGCCGTTCGTGGAACTGCAGCCGGTTCGGCAGGCCAGTCAGTGCATCGTGGTGCGCCATGAAGAAGATCCGGGCGGTCTGCGAGAGCAACTCGTCGTCGCGCTTTTCCAGGGTCTGGTTCTGCTGCTCGACCCGCTGCCTCGCCTGGGCGAGCAGACGGTTGTGCCGGAGCAGCGCCCCGATCAGACAAAAAGAGCACAGCGTGAGGGTGCCCAGGATCGCTGCGAACAACCAATGCAGGTTGCTGAGCTGCCGTTGATCCTGCTCGGCAAGCTCGCCGCCGTGGGTGTTCGCAGCGGAAGCGAGGCGCGACAGCGGCGCGTTCAACGCGCGAAAGAGCACGAACATCTGGCGCAGCCGCTCAGGCGATGCCGACCCCTTCATGAGGGCTTGCCCAGCCTGCACGGTGTTGCGGAAGTTGGCGACGATCGCTCTAAGCTCGGGTGAGGTTGCGACGAACTCCGCGATCTCGTCGCCCTCGAACACCTGCACGCGGTTCGCGACGATGTCCAACCAGAGTTGGGCGTCGTCCTCATCCACCCCGCTGCCGGGCACCAGGGCCGCCGCTGCCGCGCCTTCGAGTTGCGAAACCTCCAGGGCCGCCTGACTGACGAGCCAAGTTATGTTGTAGCGGGACAATTGGCGCAGCATCTGCTGGCGCTGGAAGATCAAGCTGGACGTGTAGGCGGCAACGGGCGCCAAGGCCAGGACCAGGACGAGCAGACCCAGGCTGGCCAGGCGCGACCCCCGGGCCTGGAACGCGCGTGCCGGCCTCATTTCACGATCAGCTCCGCCACTTGCCAGGCGGAGCGGCTGTAGAACAGCTGCGACTTCAACTCGGGTTCGCTATCGTAGGGGTAGACAATGAACAGTGGCCCCTTGTCGCTCACGGGCATGTCGACCCCATCGCGCCTCATCGCCAGCAGCACGCCGTAGCGCCCGAAGTCCATCAATGGGATGTCGGTCGTGTAGTTGTTGAGCGCGACCGCGGTCATAAACGTCCCAGACGCGCCAACCACCTGCATGAGACGCTGCATCCGCACGCCGTCGAACCGCACTGGCCGGTTGTACCAGGGTGTCGTCGTCTCGAACCCGTCCATGCCCAGTGCCTCCAGCATGGAACGGTCGAAGACGGCCGTATCGCCCTTGTTCGTGTTCGCGACCTTTCCACTGACCGTCAGTAATACCTTGCCGGTCGGCGTGATCAGCCCGGTGGCGCTGGCCGGACACAGGAGAGCGGAGCTGGCCACGCCAGCTCCGAGGCCAAGGACAGACCTTCGGGAAACCTGGAGGGTCAAAAGTGGTCTCCGTCGACAGAAGGTTTGTTATAGGCCGTTCCAGTGGCACGCAACGGCTTGGGACTACCTCGACCGCAGCTTCCGAACACAGTGCTGTACTCGCTAGTCTCGATCCAACATGACAGGAGTTGCGGCCTAAGCTACAACTTTAAGTTGTGCAAAGGGTTAAGAAAATGTCATGGAATGATGCGGCAAGGTCCGAGGTCGACGTTTGGCCTGTTGCCACGACCGAATGTGCCAGCCGCAGGAAAAGGTGGTTCCTATGACGGAGTCTGTTTCTGTGATCCTGCTAGCGGCAATCGCGGCACTTGGCTTGAGGGCTACCCCTGCACGCGCTGTGCCGGTGACGATCACCTTCGAGACGGTACCCTTGGAGTACCTCACAGCTCCGGTCGTGGAGAGCGGCTTCGCCTATGCTCCGCTGCCTCGCTGTATGTCATCCTGAACGGCCGTCCCGGGCGGGACATGGAAGGGGACGGTTCCGGTGGCGGCGTGCTGGGACTGACAAGCAGCGTGGCCGGAGGCACCTTCCAGTTCGTTAGGCTTGACTTCAGCGCCCACAACATTGCGGCACGATCATCGTAACCGGCTTGCTCGGTGGCGCCATGGTTGGCTCGGACAGCTACATAAAGCGACCCGGGATCATTCGCGCTTCGGCGCGGGATCATTGGTGCTTCGCGCCCAGAACTCGTAAGACTGTAGCGTGCGCTCTGCCCACATTAGGTGAGACGGACCAGATCGGCAGGTCGGCCCCCAGCATCTGCTCCGCTATTTCGCGCGCCCGAACCGCCTTCGGCCTAAGCAGCCTTATTCAGCTTGTCACACGGATGCGGGTTTATGCGTTCCTTGTTGAGTTGCTTGACGGCGGTGTGGATGGCGCAGGCAAGATCGGCGGTGCTTTTGAGCGTGCGGTGGGCGAGGTGGTGCCGCTTGAGGTCGCACCAGGTGCGTTCAATCTCGTTCAGTTCCGGTGCATATTGTGGCAGCCACTCGACCGTGATCCAAGGACCCTCGGCCAGCGCCGCCCTGGTAGCGCGGCTGGTGTGGGCGGGGCCATTGTTCCACACCAGGGGTAGGTGCTCCCAGCCGGGCCTCGGGCCGTAGCGCCGCTCCAGCCGGCGCAGCAACAGGCTTGCCACCGCAAGCGCCCGCTCGCCCTTGGCCGGCAACGGACCCGGCGCCAGCGTGGACCGCAGCGCGTCCGCCCCGCGCTCGCTGAACCATCCCCGCCAGTTCCGAACCACCTTCGGCGTGACCCCGAACGCCTCCGCTACCTCCAGGCTCGTCCAGCCCTGCAAGGTCAGCAGGATCGCGCGCGCCCGGTCCGCCTCGCCGCGAACTCGCCGCGAACATCAGATCGCGACAAAGCAAGCAACTCCGCCTCCTGCTTCCGCGTCGCAACCAAAGGGGAGCGACCCGCTATGACAACCACCCAGCGAGCATCAACAATGACCCGACACTACCACCGTGCGACGGGCCAGGCGGGCCAGGGACGCCTGCTTAGAAGCCCCAAACAGATGACGAGGCAGCCGGAAACGTGACGGCGCTGCCGGACTGAGGGTTCCGGCGGCGGCCCAAGGCTGCCAAGCCAGCCAGCGCGGTGAGCATAAGAACGGCTGCGGCTGGCTCGGGTACGACCACCGCAGTAAAAGTGATTGGCAGCTCGCTGTAGCCTCCGGACGCTGGCTGCGTAAACACCTCAACAAAGCCTGGGATGGCTAGAAAGTCGGCATAGAACGGATTGGCGTAGTTGCCGTCTGCGGTCAAAAATCCAAGTCCGCTCTTTGTCAACACCCCTGCGGCGGTAAGCAGATTGTCAACCGGGAAGCCCTCATTGCCTGGAATGGCACTGCCCACAGGCTCAAGACCTATGATTGCGACGCCGTTGCGGGAGCCGGTGATGCCCGTGATCTGGTAGAAGCCGTTGTTGTCGGGCGCGTCGCTCGTTGCGAACGTTCCCGCCGCGGCTATTCTGTCGCCTGTGTAGTCCCAGTTCCACAGCAGTGCTGCGTGTGCTGAATGCGGGGCTGCCAGGGACATGATGACCCCCGACACAAAAAGGAGAGGCATCCGGCAAAACTTTGAACTTGCTCGCGACAACCATCTCACTCTTTTGCTCCTTCGATCCCTGATCCGCAACTTGCAACTGCTGCTCAAGCCGCCGCCCGTCCATGAGGCTCGGATACAAGGTTTGTGCCGTTTTGCGAAGGCAAGAAAGTTTGGACGAAGCCATCTAACCCATCCTATTCACCGAATTGAGGTTCATTCAGTTGTGGAGCGGCGGACGTAGTCCGGCATTGCGCTTGTTTCGTCGCGATTTCGGTCTGGAAATGCTAGGCGCTGGGGTTCATGAGACGGGGTGGGTCCGGGGGCGAGGGCCCCGGTCATCATGGCCCGGCAAGTGGCGTTGGTGCATGGATGCCGACAGAATTCAATGATTACAAAGACATAACTCACTTTGGGAATTTTGAAATCTTCAATGATATCAACCTACTGGCCTACCCATGCACCAACGCCGTCGCCCTCAACATCCTGCACGCCAACGGCATCCAAAATATCAGCATGGCGCTCTACGCCAACGCCGTCAGCTTCGATCAGCTACTCGCGCTCGGCATTGCGTAATCAGAACTGAATGGCCCTGTGACGGTCTGACCTGTGGCGTGATGAAGGCCCGTTTCTGGGTGGATCGGGTGCTTGGATGGGCGGGATCGAGCATGTGGCCCGGAGCGTGAGCGTGGTGCTGCATGAGCGACTGCCCTGGCAGCGCAAGCCGCAGCGGGAGAACCTGGCGCTTCTGGTCGCGACGATGCTGAGCGAGCGCAGCGCCAACCTGATGTCGCTGGCGGCTGCCCTGCCGCGCCCTGCAGATCGGATCGACATGCGCTACCAGTGGATCGTGCGCGTGCTGGCGAACCCGCTGATCGAGTGCGATGCGGTGATGCTGCCGTTCGCGCGCGAAGTGCTGGCGCGGGCGCAGGCCGAGGCAGGGCC
>CAXTCN010000230.1:0-7188 GCA_964242575.1 uncultured Acetobacteraceae bacterium
AGCCTGGGCTACGGCGCGCTGACGGTGAACTTGGCCGGCCAGTCGCCCATTGGGCTCGACCCGCGGGTGCGCCGGGCGTTCCAACTGTCCCTGGACCGCGCTGCCTTGTCGCAGGTGGTGTTCGCCGGGATGTATGAGCCGAACGCGCAGGCGATCTCGGCCGCAAGCCCGTTCCATGCGCCGGCCGTGCCCATGCCGCCGCATGACGTGGCCGCGGCACGAGCGCTGTTGCAGCAGGCCGGAGTGCCGACGCCGTTGCGGGTGGAGCTGCTGGTTTCCAACACCCCGCAGGGCGTGCAGGCCGGTGAGGTGATCCAGGCCATGGCGGCCGAAGCGGGGTTCGACGTCCGGGTGATCGCGGCGGAGTTCGGCGCGGTGCTCGCGGCGACCGCGCGGTCGGAGTTCCAGGTCACGCTGGGCGGCTGGTCAGGCTTGCTGGACCCAGACAGCAACTCCTACGCCTTCTTGCACACCGGAAGTGCCCTGAATATCGCCAAATACTCCAATCCTCATGCCGACCAATTGTTGGAGCAGGCGCGGATGGAAAGCGACAGCGTCAAGCGCCGGGCGCTCTACGAGCAGCTTTGGCGGCAAGTGCAGGCGGACCTGCCGCTCATCTATCTGTGGACGACGCGCAACATCCTGGGTGCGTCCCGTAAGGTGCAGGGGGTGCGGCTGCTCGCGAATGGATTGCTGCCGCTGCAGGACGTCCGTCCTGCGCCATAGCCACCCAGTGATGGCGCCCGGCGCGTCTCGTTTCCGGCCGGGCGCTACCAGCGTGTGCGCAGCACAGTCGGCGGGAAGCGTTCGCGCCAGTGCCGGGCGATGTCGGCGCGGGTTGCGGCCCAGACCCGGTCGTGCGTGGCGACATGGTCCAGGAACCGGGCCAGCCCAGCCGTGCGACCGGGCCGCCCCGCCAGGCGTCCATGCAACCCGACGCTCATCATGCGTGGCCGCCCGTCCAGCCCGTCCTGATACAGCACGTCGAATGTGTCGCGCAGGTAGGTGAAGAATTGATCCCCGTCGCCGAACGCCATCGGCACCGCGAACCGCATGTCGTTGGCCTCAAGCGTATAGGGCACGAACAACTCGGGCTGGCCCGCGACATCGGCCCAAAACGGCAGGTCGTCGGCGTAGTTGTCCGCAAAATACAGCATCCCGCCCCGTTCGCTGAGCAGGCGGTAGGTGGTGGGGGACGAGCGGTTGTACCAGCCGAGCGCCGGCGCGCCGCACAAATGCTCGTGCAGCGCCAGGGTCTCCTCGATTTGGGCACGCTCGGCCCCTTCGTCGCCCGACGCCGCCACGTTCCAGCGCAAGCCGTGGGTGGCGATCTCCCACTCCGCCTCGCGCATCGCCGCGACCGCCTCGGGGTTGCGGCCCATCGCCATCGCCACGCCAAAGCAGGTGACCGGCAGGTTGCGCGACGACAGCAGCCGCCATAACCGCCAGAACCCGACGCGGCTGCCATACTCCCACAGGCTCTCGACAGTCGGGTCCCGCACGCCCGCACGAGAGGTGACGATGTGCTCGGTCAGGAAACTCTCGTGGCCGGCATCGCCGTGGAGGACGCTGTTCTCCCCGCCCTCCTCGTAGTTGACGACAACCTGCAGCGCGAGCACGGCTCCGCCGGGCCAGTTCGGGTCTGGCGGATACCGGCCGTAGCCCACCATGTCGCGCGGGTAGCCGGAGGTGGACGGATGGAATGGGTTGCCTTGGGGATCAGGACGTGTCGACATCTTGAAAGAAGACCACAGGCCTCCCGACTAGGCTATCTCCCCAAAAGCGCCTGGACCAAAGCTTCCCTAGTAGCGATGCTTCGAGAGCCACTCGGCGTAGCGGACGATGCCATCCTGAAGCGGGAGCGCGGGCGTCCAGCCGAGGCGCTTGAGCGCAGCCAGGCTGAACAGCGCCTGGTCGTAGTCGTCCATGGCCTGCCCGGACGTGAAGCGAATGTCAGCTCCGGGCACGGCAGCGGCAACCAGCGCCGCCACAGCCGGGTGGCGGGCGGCGCAGATCCGGCGGCGCGCCGGGGATCGCCTGGATATCGACGCCGCCGTGGCGCACCACCGAGGCGAGCAACCCTTGCGTGTACGGGTGCGACGGGTGGCGCAGCACGTCCCGCACCGCCCCCTGCTCCACGATCTGCCCGGCGTACATCACCGCCACCCGGTCCGCGACCTCGGCGGCCACGCCCAGGTCATGCGTCACGATCACCATGCCCATGCCCAGCTCCCGTTGCAGCGCGCGCAGCAGCACCAGGATTTGGATTTGCACCGTCGCGTCCAGCGCCGTGGTGGGCTCGTCAGCCAGCAGTAGGCGCGGGCGGCAGGCGAGCGCCATCGCGATCACCACGCGCTGGCGCAACCCGCCGGAAAGCTCGTGCGGGTAGGCGTCCAGCCGCCGGGCCGCGTCCGGCACGCGCACCAACTCCAGCACTTCCAACGCGCGTGCCCGGGCGCCAGAGCGGGTTCCACCCAAATGGCGCAGGATGCTCTCGGTGATCTGCTGGCCGACGGTGTACACCGGATCGAGCGCGGTCATCGGTTCCTGGAACACCATCGCCGCCGCGCCGCCGCGCAGGTCGCGCAACGCCTTGCCGGACAGCGCCTTCACGTCCCGCCCCTCGACCCGCACGCCGCCCTCGATGCGCGCTTGCGGCGGCAACAGGCGCATCAGCGCCCGCATCGACACGCTCTTGCCCGAGCCGCTCTCGCCCAGCAGGCACAGCACCTCGCCCGGCATGACATGCAGGCTCACGCCGCGCACTGCCTCCACCGCATCGGACCCGACGCCGAAGCGCACCCGCAGATCTTCCAGCTCTGCCAGCGGCGTCACGCCGTGCTCGCCCAGCACCGTCATGCCACACGCACCGCGGCGGAGTGGCCGGAGCCGGGGTGGACCATGTGACAAGCCGCCTGGTGCCCGTCCCAGCTGCCCGGCGCAGGCACACGCTCCGCGCACACCGGTTCCGCATGGTCGCAGCGCGTGCGGAACCGGCAGCCGCTGGGCGGGTTGGCGGGGGACGGGGGATCGCCGCCAATCGGCGCCTGCTCCACCCGCCGGTCCGGGTCCATGCTGAGCCGGGACGCCAGCAGCGCCCGGGTGTAGGGGTGCAGCGGCCGGGCGAACACCTCGTGCGCCGGCCCGCTCTCGGCCACGCAGCCGAGGTACATCACCAGCACCCGGTCGCTCACGTGCTGCACCACTGCCAAGTCATGCGAGATGAACACGTAGGTCAGGCCGAGCTGCCGCTTCAGCCCGGACAGCAGGTTCAGCACCTGCGCCTCGACGGACTTGTCCAGTGCGCTCACGGCCTCATCCAAAATCACCAGGCGCGGTTGCAACGCGAGGGCACGGGCGATGTTGACGCGCTGCTTCTGCCCGCCCGAAAGCTCGTGCGGGTAGCGCGGCCCGAACTGGTCCGGGTCCAGCCCCACGCGCTGCAGCGTCTCGTCCGCGATCTTCGACGCTTGAGCGCGGCTGCGGCCCAGCACCAGCGGGCCGAACGCCACGCTGTCCCGTGCCGGCATCCTGGGGTTGAGCGAGCTGGCGCTGTCCTGGAACACCATCTGCGCCTGGCGCCGCAAGTCCCGGAGCGCGATGCCGCCGGGCACGCCGACTGCCTCGCCGTCGAACACCAGCTCGCCGTGGTCCGGGCGGATCAGGTGCAGCAGCAGGCGGGCGAGCGTGCTCTTGCCGCAGCCGCTTTCGCCCACCACGCCCAGCGTCTCGCCCTTCGCCACGGTAAATGACACGCCGTCCACCGCGCGCACCGCACCGCCGCCGGCGATGGGGAAATGCTTCCGCAGGCCGTCCGCGATCAGCATGGGCTGCGCCGGGCCGCCGCGGTCATCCCGATGTGTCATGGCGGCGCTCATTTCAACCGCACGTCCATCGCCGAGCGCAGCCCATCGCTGACCAGGTTGAAGCACATGCTGGTCAGGAAGATCGCCGCTCCCGGCACGGCGCAGACCCAGGGCTGCACATAGATCGCCTGGCGCAGCGTGGACAGCATCAGCCCCCAGTCCGGGATCGGCGGCCGGACGCCCAGGCCCAGGAACGACAGCCCGGACGCCAGCAGGATGCTGACGCTGACCAGGCTCGACGCATACACCAGCACCGGCGCCAGCACGTTGCCCAACAGGTGGTGCCGCACGATCATCAGGTGCCCGGCGCCGGTTGCCCGCGCCGCCTCCACGAAGTCGAGGTTGCGCACCTGCGTCGTCGCTGTCTCCGCCACCCGGCACACCGCCGGGATGAACACCAGGGCCAGCGCGATCATGCCGTTCAACATCCCGCCGCCCATCGCCCTGGAAATGGCGACCGCCAGCAGCACGGATGGGAAGGCATAGAACACGTCCATGGTACGCATGATCAGCGTGCCGAGCCAGCCACCCGCATAACCCGCGACTACGCCGAGCGAGCCGCCGACCAGGGCGGCGAACACCACCGGGACCACGCCCATCAGCAACGAGGTGCGCCCGCCGTAAAGGATGCGCGCCAGGATGTCCCGCCCTAGCTCGTCCGTGCCCAGCGGATGCCCACGGAAGCCGAACGGCTTCAGGCGCAGAACGACGCTTTCCTTGTAAGGGTCGAACGGCGAGATCAGCGGGGCGAACACCACCGCCAGCACGATGGCGAGCATCAACGCGCAGAACAGCACCGTCACCGGGTCACGCCGCAGCCGGCGGCCCACCATGCCCCAGTAGCCCGGCCGTGACGCTGTGCGGGTCCGGGCGGCGTGCAGCAGCGCAATGGCTTGGGACATCAGGCGCGCCTTACTCGGGGGTCGATTGCCGCTTGCATCAGGTCCACGACCAAGTTGGTTGCGACAAAGATCAGCGACAGGCACAGGATCGCGCCCTGCAGCACTGGCACGTCGCGGTTGACGATAGCGCGGCCGAGCAGGGTGCCGCTGCCGGGCCAGGCGAACACCGGCTCGACCAGGATCGACCCGCCCATCAGGTAGCCGAATTGCAGGCCCATCACCGCCAACATGCCCGGCGCCGCGTTCTTCAGCACGTGGCGCACCACGGCGAACTCGTTCAGCCCCTTGGCGCGCAGCGTGGTCACGAAATCCTGTCCGCGCACTTCCAGGACCGCGGCGCGGGTGGTGCGGGCGATGATGCCGACCGGCACCAGCGCCAGGGTGACCACCGGTAGTATCAGGTGCTTGGCGTCCTGCCACTGGAACACTGAGAACTGGTCAGAGCCGCTGGTCCCCATGCCTGACGCCGGCAACCATGCCAGCTCGACCGCGAAGATGATAACCATGACCAGGCCCAGCCAGTAGTTCGGCACGCTCACGCCCAGCACCGCCGTGCCAGTGACCAACCGATCCAGGGTGCGCCCGAACCGTCCTGCCGGCGCGCAGCCCGCCAACGTGCCCAACCCAGCGCCGATCAGGAATGACAGGGGCACCGCGAACACCGCCAGCTGCAACGTGTTGGCCAGCGCCCCGCCGACTTCGAGCGCCACGGGACGCCGGGTGGCGACCGAGAGGCCGAAGTCGCCCTGCATTGCGCGCCACAGCCAGTTCACGAACTGCACCGGCAGCGGCTTGTCGAAGCCATAGGCGCGCTTCACCACCTCGATCATCTCGGCGTTCGCGTCCGGCGGCAGCACGGTCTGCAACGGGTCTCCCGGGGCGAGGTAAACCAGCATAAAGCACACGAGGCTGACGCCGAAGGCGATCGGCAAGGAGTAGACCAGCCGCCACAGGATGGTGCGCGCCATGGGCTTGCCGCGCTACTTCGCGATGGTGATGGGCGTCAGGTCCTGGAACCAGCTCTGCGCCTGGATGAAGCCCTGCACCTTGGGCGACATCGCCCGCGGGTTGATGTCATGCACCACCCACAGCATGACAGCGTCATCCACCATCTTCTCATGGATCTTGGTCAGGATTTCCTCGCGCTTCTCCACGTCGAACTCGTTGAACGCGGCAGTGACCAGCGCCTCCGTCTCCTCCGAGAAGTAGTGGCCCCAGTTGCCGCCCTGCGGCGACCATTGCGCCCGTTGCAGGAAGCGCGTCATGCCGTTGATCGGGTCCTGCACCGCGCGGCTGACGTTGATGCCGTCCACGTCCGGCGCCGTCTCCACCCCGCCGCGCGCCAGCGCCAGCAGCGCGTTCCAGTCCATTACCCGCAGCGTGACCTCGAACCCGGCCTCCTCCAACTGCGACTTGATCAGCTCGTTCATCGGCAGCGGCTGCATCTGCCCGGAGCCGGAAGTGCTGATCGCCAGGGTGACCTTGCACGGTGTGCAGTCAGCCTCTTTCAGCAGTGCCTTGGCCTTGGCGAGGTCGTACTTGTAGCTGACCGGCTTGCCGTAATAGCTGGTGCCAGGCGGCACGGTGGTTGGCCCCTCGATGGCGATGCCGCCCAGCAGTTCCACGACATCCGCCCGGTTCAGCGCGTAGTTCGCGGCGCGGCGCACCCGCACGTCCTTGAATGGCCCGTTCACGAAGTTGAGCTGATAGGACCAGTTGTGCGGGTAGGTGTTGGTCACGATCCGCATGCCGGAGGACTTCAGCCGCGGCATCGCGTCCGGCGTCGGCGCCTCGACGAAGTTCACCTGGCCACTCAGCAGCGCCGCGGTCCGGGTGCTTGCCTCCGGCATCGGCAGCAGGATCAGCCGGTCCTGCTTCGGTACGCGCGCGGCGTCCCAGTACTCCTTGTTTGGCAACAGCTCCAGCCGCTCATGCGCGACCATGCGGTCGAACCGATACGGCCCGGTGCCGGAGGGTTGGTTGGCATAGGCACCCCAGTCGTATTTGAGCGCCTCCGCACGGCAGCGGCTGGTCATCAGCACGAAGCTCATCTCATACGGAAACAACGAGCTCGGAACCTTGGTGGTCAGCGCCACAGTCCTATCATCCACCTTCTCGACCGAGGCGAAGTTCGGCAAATAGGCGCGGGACAGCGCGAACTGCTGCGGGTTCCACTGCGGCTTCTTCTCGTCGTAACGACCGAAGTTCCACACCACGTCGTCGGCGGTGAAAGGGCAGCCATCATGCCACTTGACCCCTTCCCGCAGGGTGAACAGCCAACGGCGGGTGTTGGCCGGGTCAATGTGCCACTCGGTGGCGAGGCCAGGCTTGATGACGGCAGGCTTGTCCCCCTTCGACAAGTCCCAGTTAGAGCGTCCTCAGCCTGACTAGAATCGAACAAGCGCTTGCGTTTGGTGTCG
>CAXTCN010000231.1:0-7127 GCA_964242575.1 uncultured Acetobacteraceae bacterium
TTGGCCAAACGCGAGCGGATCAATCGGCGCAGCATGACCGCGACCTCCTTGAGCAAGCGCTCATAAGCCACTGCATCGCCCCGACGCTCCGCACGCATCGCCTCCGCCCACTGAACTTCGCGCGTGGTGACGTCAGCGTATTCGGTGGTCACGCCAGGAACCTTCACGACCACACGAAGTGTCCGCCTGCGCCTCGAGCAGCTCCTCGTAGCACAGCAGGGTAGGCAGACCCTTGCGGGAGGGCGGCATATGCGCCCGGTCTGTCATCACCACCAACGTTTCCACACACGTAAGCCGGTCGTTTATCGTTTCCGACAGGTCCAGAAAGCTCAACTCGAGGAACAGGACGCGGTCGGCGACATGAGTGACGATGAACGCGATCTGGTCCGGAAACAGGCGCGGGTTGATGGTATGGCACACCATCCCGGCACTACTGGTCGCATGATAGATTTCCAGATGGCGGTAGCCGTTCCACGCCAGGGTGCCTACGCGGTCACCGTCACGCAGCCCTAGAGTCGTCAGCACGTTGGCAAGACGCCCGCAACGCCGCCACGTTTCGGCGTAGGTGGCGCGGTGGATCGGGCCCTCGACCGTGCGGGACACGACTTCCGTCTCGCCGTGGTAGAGCGCGGCGTGGCGCAGCACGGCCGGCACCAGCAGCGGCGCGTCCATCATCGTCGAGCGCATCGTCAACCGCCGAAGGCTGCGATGCCCGGGCCCGACATCAGGCCTTGCCCATCACGCATTCGCCGGGTGCCAGCGGCTTGGCCGCTTCCGCGGCCGGAATGACATCCACGATCTTCACGTAATCCCAGGGCCGCTTGCTTTCGGCCGGGCGTTTCACCTCCACGACATACATCGGGTGCATGTGGCGCCCGTCTTCGCGGATGATTCCGGGCCCGAACAGCGGGTCGTCGGTCGGCAGCTCCTTCATCTTCGCGACCACGGCCCGGCCGTCCCGTGTTCCTGCGGCCACCACAGCCTTCAGGTAGTGCAGCGTGGACGCATACACGCCCGCATGGACCTGGGTCGGGTAGGCACTGCCGTTCCGCGCGGCAAACCGTTCGGCGAACGCACGCTGAGGGTCACCCAGATTGCCGTCGTAGGCAGTCGTGAAGACCAGCCCCTGGGCCGCCTGCAAGCCGAGCGAATGGATGTCGCTGATGAAAACTACCGGCGCCGCCAGCCGCTGTCCCGCTTCGGTGATGCCGAACTCGGCCGCCTGTTTGATTGCGTTGATGAGGTCGCTGCCCGCCATGACCAGCGCCACGACCTTGGCCCGGGATGCCTGGGCCTGTAGGAGATAGGAGGAGTAGTCAGTGGTGCCCAACGACGGCAGAGTGTGGCCTATCACCTGCCCACCCGCCGCGCGGATAAACCCACTCGCGGCGTTTTCGACCAGGTGGCCGCCGCTGTAGTCGGCGGTGACGAAATACCAGCTGTCCCCACCGGTCTTGACCACCCCCGTCGCTGTCCCACGCGCCAGCGACCAGAGATCGAACGCCCACTGCACCGTGTTGGGCGAGCAGTCCTTGCCGATCAGGCCGTCGCTGCCGGATGCCAGCAGCACGGCCTTGCTGCTACGCAGCAGGCCGTGCACGGCCAATGCGGCCGACGTGTTGGGAACGTCGACAATTGCGTCGATCCCGCTGTTCAACCATTCCCGTGCGATCGACGACGCCACGTCCGCCTTCATCTGATGGTCGGCCGATCGGATCTGGACAGGGAATGGCAGGGTGCCGGTGCTCGTCCGGAAGTCTTCAATCGCCATGTTGGCGGCGAGCACGGACCCTTTGCCGCTCAGCGCGGAGTAGCTGCCGGACATGTCATTCAGGACGCCAAGCTGCAGCGGCGCCGCGCTGTCTGCGGCCCTGGCTGCCGCGGGCCAGGCCAGGGCCGCGGGCAGGGCGAGAACCGCCCTGCGCGACAGGGTAACTGCTCTGCTCATGACATCACCGGCAGCACCGGCAGGGCGAACTCCTGAAGATGCCCGGACGGATTCTCCTGGCGCCCCGGGTCGGCCGGCAGCTCGATGTGGAAATGCCGCTTCAGCACGTCCGACAGCAGCTCGTAGCACGAGCCGATCCGGACGACTTCGACCTCCGGAAAGCGCAGGATGGTCGCGGATCGGTTGTAGGTATGGTACTTGCGGATCCCATAGTTCACCGTGATGTCGGCGATCTCGCGGATGGCGGGCTGGATGTCGTCCACCCGGAATTTCGGCCCGGTGCCCGTCAGGTTGGCCGACGAACCGAAGATCGGGTGCATCGCCTCGCGGCTGAGCCGGCACAGCTTGCGGAACAGCGGCCCGGCGTTCAGCAGCATCGCGATTGTGCCGTTGGCTGTGCTGGTCGCGAGCAGATCGGATTGCACGTCCCGAAGCATCGGGTGCCCGGGATCGTAGGGCGCCACAGCGCCCAGCGGCAGGTCGTAGTCGATTGTCAGCGCCTCGATGATCTCCCGCGACCTCGTGTCCAGCACATGCATCTCGCGCTGAGTGTCCAGGCCGCACAGGAACGCGTTGCGCTTGTGGCCACCTCGTCCCTTGGTCCGATTGATCAGCTTCACCGCCTTTATCGACCCGCCCATCAACGCGTAGCCGACGTCGTTGGGGAAGATCGCGATTCCGCCGCCTTGCAAGACTTCGAACACGCGGAGCGCATCTGCTTCGGTATCGATAACTGCCATCTGGTATCCCTATTCCCTGTATGAACCGCTGATGACGTCAAGCCTTGGGCATCGCTAAGCATCGGCAGTGATGGTTCCGCGCTCCCGTCTGGCGGTCGGCGCCAGTGCTAGGCGCATGTGCAGAGCGCGGCGCAGGTGAGCCGCAGGGCGGCCATCCAGGTCGCGAGTTGCCCGGCGGGGCCGGCCAGGTCCATAGGATCGCGGCGGAGCGCGATGGACGAAATCTGGTTCATGATGCCTCGTTGCGACTGTTCGGGAGCGTCCACGGCCGCCGGATTGCGTCGGCCTGTTGCCACGCGGCGATCTCCGGGGCGCGGCGCAACGTCAAGCCAAGCTCGTCCGTGCCTGCCAGCAGCATCTCGCGGCGCATGGGATCGAGCTTGAACCGGAACACGGTGCCGTCGGGGGCCGTGACGCTGTTGGCCTCCAAGTCGACCGTGACAGACGCGCCGCCTGCTGCCTGGCGGGCCAGAGCTTCGACTATGGGCTCCGGCAAGACCACCGGCAGCATCCCGTTCTGGAAGCAGTTGGAGAAAAATATGTCGCCGAATGAGGGTGCCACCACGCAGCGCAAGCCTGTGCCTTGCAGCGCCCACACGGCGCCCTCGCGCGAGGATCCGCAGCCGAAATTAGCCCCGGCCAGCAAAATGGGCGCGCCCCGAAACATCGGCTGGTCCAGTACGAAATCCGGCCCGCGCAGTGCTTCCAGGGCGTGGGGGCCGAGCTGGTCGCGGCGGAGCTGCGTCAGCCGCTCAATCCGGATTATGACGTCGGTATCAATATCGCGGCGTAGGAGTGGGGCGGCCGGGCCGGTCACGGCCTTGAAGGGCTGCATGGGTCAGAACCCCCGCACGTCGGTGATGGCGCCAACGATGGCAGCTGCGGCCGCCATCGCTGGGCTGGCTAAGTGCGTGCGCGCGCCGGGCCCTTGTCGACCGACGAAGTTGCGATTGGAGGTGCTGACAGCGCGCGCACCCCGCGGCACCTGCTCGCCATTGGCCGCGACGCACATCGCGCAGCCCGGCTCCCGCCACTCGAACCCGGCATCACGAAACACCTCGTCCAACCCCTCGGCCTCTGCCGCCTCTTTCACCGCGACTGAGCCCGGCACGACCCACGCATGGACGGACGGCGCGACCTTTCGGCCCCTGACCACGCGCGCCGCGTCCCGAAGGTCCGACATGCGGGAGTTGGCGCAGGACCCGATGAACACCCAGTCCACGGGTGTGCCGGCCAGACGCTGCCCGGCTTGCAGCCCCATGTAGTCCAGCGCCGCCTGCCACAAGTCGCGCCGTGCGGAGTCGGGCGCACTGCGTGGGTCCGGCACCAGCCCGTCCACTGCGGCCGTGTGCTCGGGCGAGATGCCCCAAGTGATGGTGGGCGGCACTGTGGAGAGGTTGAATCGGGCCTCCTTGTCGAAGGCGGCATCTGCATCCGTGTACAGTCCGGCCCAGTCCGTGACGGCCCGGTCCCACGCGTCACCGACCGGCGCATATGGGCGGCCGCGCACGTAGTCCACCGCAACTTGGTCCGGCGCGCACAGGGCCACCTTGCTGCCCAGCTCTACCGACAGGTTGCACAGCGTCAGACGGCCTTCGACCGGCATGGCGGCGATCCCCGGGCCGGCGTGCTCGATCGCATGGCCCACCCCGGCCGCCGCGCCCAGCGCTCCAATGACGTGCAATGCCAGGTCCTTGGCGGTGGTGCCGAACGTCAGCGCGCCGTCATAAGTGATGCGCATCTGCCCGGGCTTTTTTTGCCGTAGCGTCTGCGTCGCCAGCACGTGCACCAGCTCCGAGGAGCCGATGCCGAACGCGAGCGCGCCCAGCCCACCATTGGTGCAAGTATGGCTATCGCCGCACACCAGCGTGGTACCCGGCAAGGTGATGCCAAGCTCCGGTGACATCACGTGAACAATGCCCTGTCCGCGCTCCGTCAAATCGAAGAAAGGGATGCCGGCCGCCCGCGTGCGGTCACGCAGGTTGCGATAGAGGGCGGCCCCCTTCGCGTAGGTTTCGCCGGTCCGGCCGGGCCGACTGCTCACCCCGTGATCAGCTGTCGCGAAGGTCAGGTCCGGCCGGCTAACTGGAAGGCCGCGTTCCGCCACCTCCTCCAACCCGCCAGACCCGGACAGGTCGTGCAGCAGATGGCGGTCGATATGCAGCAACGCCCACCCGTCGCCGAGGTCGGCCACAACATGGGCGTCCCAGATCCGGTCGAAGAGGGTCCGTGGCACTTCCGGCTATTCCGCGGCCTGCGGCAGGGCACGGCGCAGCACGTCCCACTCGTCCGCGCCAAGGCGGCTGAACCGCTCGCGCAGCAGCGGGCCGGAGCTGGAAGGCGGTGCCGCCCCGTCCTGCTTGAGTCGGGCAAGGGCCGCGTCGCAGGTGTCCATCACTGCCATGAGCAACAGCCCCGGCAGGATCGCGATGCGGTAGCCCATGCTGGCCGCATCGGCGAGCGGCAGATCGGGCGTCTTGCCGCCGGGCACGATGTTGAGCAGGCAAGGGCCCTGCACGAGGCGGGGCACGGCTGCAACCTCGTCCAGCGTCTGCAACGCCTCGACGAAGGCGACGTCCGCCCCGGCCTGCAGCGCCAGGTTCACGCGTGAAACAGCCTCGTCCAGGCTGGCCACTGCGCGAGCATCCGTGCGGGCGATGATCACGAAGTTCGGGTCGCGCCGGGCTGCGGCGGCGGCGGCGATCTTGGCGGCGAAGTCATCGCGGGAGATCACTTCCTTGCCGTCCAGATGACCACAGCGCTTGGGGCTGACCTGATCCTCGATCTGGATGGCGGCGACGCCGCGCATCTCGTATTCCCGCACCGTGCGGGTCGCGTTGAGTTCGTTGCCGTATCCGGTGTCGCCATCCGCGATCACCGGGACATCGACCGATCGAGCCAGCACGCCGGCGGTCTCCGCCATCTCCGTCAGGGTCAGCAGACCGTAGTCGGGATAACCGTGCGCGGCCGATACGCCGGCGCCGGTCATGTACACCGCGCCGAACCCGGCCTGCGCCACCATGCGCGCGGTGATCCCGTCATAAGCGCCTGGCGCGGCGAGCAAGCCGCCATCCCTGAGATGCAACCGCAAGCGATTGGTTGCCGTCATGCTGTTATCCTCCCGTGCGGCATAGCGATATGTCATGGTATACCTTAGGTCAACAACTAATTATACTAGGTTGCGACATGCAGATTTCGGACGATGCGGTGCCCCTCTATGCCAAGGTCCAGTCCGCGCTCCGGACCGCCATCCGCAGCGGGGCGTTGGGCGCGGGAGCGGTGTTGCCCAGCGAGAAGGAGCTGGAGGCCGCGCACGGCGTGAGCCGCATCACCATCCGGCGCGCGCTGGAAGAACTGGAGCGGGAGGGGCTCGTGGTGCGCGGCCGCGGGCGACAGGCGCGGGTCGTCGAGCCCATGGTCTCCGCCATCCGGACCGAAATCGAGGACGACCTTGCCACGATGCTGGAGCTGGTGCGCGGCACGGAGGCGCGCGTGCTCACCTTCAAGTGGCGCCTACCGGACCCCGCGTTGCAGCTCCGGCTTCGGGTGCCGGAGGACGAGCCGGTGTTGCAGGTCGATCGCCTGCGCGGCAGCAGCGGCCGGCCCATGCTGCACACCACCGCCCACATGCCTGCCTGGGTCGGCACTCGGCTCAGGCGTGAGACCTTGTCGGAGCGGACTATGCTGGAAACGCTGGCCCAAGGCGGCATCGAGCTCGCGGCGGCATCGCAGGAAATGCACGCGGCACCGTGTCCCGCTGCCGTGGCCCCGCTGATCGGCCTCTCGCCGGGCGATCCAGTGTTCATCATCGAGCGCCTGGTCAGCGACAAGGAGGATCGGCCGGTCCAGCAGCTGGTGGCGACGTTCCGTTGGGACAGCTTCAGCTACCGCATCACCTCCACCGGCTCGGCCGGCGGGCGCCGGGTGGAGATCGCCGGCACCGGGCGTCTTAATCAGCGCTGATATTGGACCCAGGGGAAATGTAAGTTTTCAGCGCATTGCGGCGCTGATCAGCGTTGAAAACGGCGTGGTTCAAAGACGGGTTACAGTTGAAGTTGGGTTGACGCTTCCAAGACAGCTGATGGCACCCTGACGTTTTCAGATGTGGTGCGAGATGGATCGATGTGTTGGCGCAGCGGCGAGGCTGCCCGGGGGTGACCGTAAGGACCTGGCCATTCAGGCGCTGGCGCGATCGGAGACAGTCAGCGACCTGGCAGCCCGACACGGGGTGAGCCGCAAGTTCGTCTACCAGCAGGCGCACAAGGTTGGCGCTGCGTTGGCTGATGCCTTCTCGCCTGCGACGCCCGGCCATGAGGTGCTGTTCGAGGTGGCGGTGACCAAGGCCTGGCTGCGCCAGGTGATCGTTGGGCTGGCGTTGATCTGCCGGGCGTGGTTCAAAGAAGGGTTACAGCTGGAGCCGGGTTGACGCTTCCAGGACG
>CAXTCN010000232.1:0-7117 GCA_964242575.1 uncultured Acetobacteraceae bacterium
ATGAATGCACTGACCCCACTTCTCAATTCCTTTCGGGGTCAGGCAATGCGGACATAGCTTGGGCGTCCCAACTCGAGCATGCGGTTGAGGGCGTAGATGGCGACCGCCACCTCGGTCGCTCTTCGCTCGTCCGTATGCGCGCGCAACTCGTCGCCGATCACCTGCTTCCACCTGTTCATGGTGGCTTCGACCCGGGCGCGCCTGTTGTAGCCAGACGCGGTCTGCCATCTCCTGCGCCCGTGCCGGGCAATGTGCTGGATGTGGCCGTCCCGCTGCGTCGGTGCGCTCTCAGCCGTGTCGCTGGGCACGGCATTCGCGCGTGGTGGCACGACCACGGCCGCGTCAGGATGGCGCTCGGCGACGCCGGCGTAGACGCGGTCTTGGTCGCGTGCGCCGTCGGCGGTGAACGACACCACAGGTGCTGCGACCTGATCGAGCAAGGGATCGACCTGAGAAGCGTCGTCCACGTCCTTGGAGGTCAGCGTGGCGGCCACAATCCGGCCGGTGCTGGCGTCCACGCCCAAGTGCAGCATGCGCCACGACCGGCGTGTTGCCGTCCCGTGCTTTTCCAACAGCCACTCGCCCTTGCCGCAGAGCGTCAGGCCCGTGCTGTCCACCAGCAGGTGCAAGGGCTCGCCCCTGGCGCCAGCGCTCCGTGGCCACGGCACATCCAGCGTCGCTGCCCGACGACGGAGCGTTGTGTGGTCCGGCACGCGCAAGCTGAGGCCAAGCAGGTCGACGATGGAGCCGATCAGCCCCTCGGCTTGCCGGTAGGCCAGGCGGAACACCGTGCGCAGCGTGAGTGCCGTCAGGATGGCGAGCGGCGAATACCGGGACTGCCCACCGCGCGTCATGCGCGGCTCCGCCTGCCAACTCTCGATGGCTTCGTCGGTGAACCAGACCGTCAAGCTGCCGCGCTGACGCAGGCTCGCGTCGTAGGCTGGCCAGTTCATTACCTGACGCCGCACATGCGGAATGTGGCGGCGGTTCTGGTTCAGTTTGAACGGCAAAGGGGAGATCCAGAAGTCAGGAAAAGAGGCGAGCTTCTACTCTGCTCAGCTTCTCAACACCAACCAGCCGATCCGTGTTGGGGTGGACGGCCCCCACGGCATCGTGTGCCAAGACTGGAGCTGTCACAGCGTCCAACAGAGGAGCCGTCCGCCATGGAGTTCAAGCGTATCGCCGTCGACACGTCCAAGTCCGTCTTCACCCTGCACGGAGTTGATGAGCACGCTCGCCCGATCCTACGCCAAGGTTTGACCCGGGCTCGGTTCGAAACCTTCCTTGGGAAGACTTTGCCCACCGAAGTGGTGCTGGAAGCGTGCGGCTGATCCCGCCGCAATACGTCAAGCCGTTCGTCAGGCGCGGCAAGAACAACCGCAACGACGCGGAAGCGATCGGCGAGGCGGCATCCCGCCCCACCCTGCGCTTTGTGCCGGTGAAGTCTGCCGAGACCCAGGCCGAGGCGATGGACCTGAGCGCGCGCGATCTGCTGGTGCGGCAGCGGACGCAGCTGGTCAACGCCGTGCGTGGTCATGCGGCGGAGTTCGGCGTCATTGCGGCGAAAGGCATTGCGCAGGTTGACCCACTGTTGCGGAAGATCGCTGAAACCGACATGCCGCAGGCCGCAAAGGCGACGTTGGCCCAACTGGGCAGGGTCATCGCGCAGTTGGATGTGCAACTGGCAGAGATCAATCAACGCCTTGCCGTGCAACACAAGACCAACCCGGTCAGTCAGCGCCTGGCGGCAGTCCCCGGCGTCGGGCCGCTCACGGCACTGACAGTGGCGATGAAAGTCGATGCGGGCCAGTTCGAACCCGCTCGCCACTTCGCGGCCTGGCTCGGCTTGACGCCGAAGGAGCGATCCACAGGCAGCCGTCCATCCCTGGAGGCATCAGCCGAGCCAGCAATGAGAGGCTGCGCCAACTGCTGGTCGTGGTGCTATGGCGGTGATCCGTCATGCCAAGCCAGGAAGCAAGACCGCCAGCCCATGGCTGCTGCAATTGCTGGAGCGCCGGCCGCGCAAAGTGGCGGCGGTTGCTCTGGCCAACAAGATGGCCCGCATTCTGTGGGCCATGATGGCGAACGACACGGCTTACCGGCGCACGCCGCAAGCCGCCTGACCGTTCGTCATCGCCGAGGAGCAAAAAGGCAACCGTAGGAGATGGCAAACGGTCGAACCGACGAACAAGACACCCCGCTTGGTGCAAGGGCATCTCAATGCCGCATCCGTGTTTGGGGCTTGTTCGGCGAAACCCATCTGCGCCAGCGGTCATGCAACCGCGTCGTAGGCCGGACACATGACCGCACTCGTTCCATGAGCCAGATCAAGCAATGCCCCTGGCGCTCCTGAGGTCGTCCACACAGGCACCACGCTGCCGAGCGGGTAGCCCTTGGACAAGCCGCGTCAGTGCCGTTCAGTCCAAGTGGCCCGCAGCGATGGACGAGCGCAACCCAAGCTGCTTTCGTGGCGCAGCCCCGGCCGTAGCCGCTTCTGCATCGCAAGCATACCTGCACTCTCCCGAGCACGGACCAAGGAACGCCATGGACGCAAGCTACCAGTTCGGCATCGAGGAGGAGTACTTCCTCGCAGACGCCGCCACGCGCGGCACGCCCCGGCGCAGGGTCGCAGCGTTCCACGCCGCAGCCCGCGCGCGCCTGCCCGCGGTCGAGCGCGAGCTGCTGCAGTCGCAGGTCGAGGTCTCGACACCGCCCTCCACCAGCTTCGCCGAGGCAGGCGGCATTCTGGCCGGGCTTCGCGCCGGCTTGGCCGAGGTCGGCCGCGAGCACGGCATCGCGGTGTTCGCGGCCGGCACCCACCCGGTCGCCCGCTGGTCGCGCCAGAGCCTTACGCAAAAGGAACGCTACGAGACCATCATGCGGGAGCTTAGGATACTGGGCCGCCGCAACGTGGTGTGCGGCATGCACGTCCACGTGGAGGTGCCCCGGCCCGAGGCGCGGGTGGACCTGATGAACCGTCTGCTGCCCGTCATGCCGTTGCTGCTGGCGCTGTCCGCCTCATCGCCGTTCTGGCAGGGCCAGGCGACGGGGATGGCCGGCTACCGCCTGTCCGCGTTCGGCGAGATGCCCCGCACGGGACTGCCGGACCTGTTCACCGGACCCGAGGACTACGCGCGCTACGTGGAGGTCATGACCCAGGCCGGCGCGATTGCGGATGCGAGCTTCCTGTGGTGGACGCTGCGCCCGTCCGTGCGCTACCCGACGCTGGAGCTGCGCATCGCCGATAGCTGCACGCTGGTGGAGCACACGATCGCCATCGCCGCACTCTACCGCTGCCTGGTGCGCTTCGCGGACCGGCGGCCCGAGTGGAACCACGGCCTGACCGGGGCGTCGCGCGCCATCGTTGCCGAGAACCTGTGGCGTGCGCAGCGCGACGGGGTGCGTGCCGAGCTGATTGACGTCATGTCCGGCGCCGTTGTGCCATTCCCGGACGGCCTCGACGCGTTGCTGGCGCTGGTGGCGGAGGACGCGGAAGCCCTGGGTTGCGCGGGCGAGGTGGCGCAGGTGCGCGCGATCGTAGCCGAGGGAACAAGCGCGGACCGTCAGCTTGCCGTGTTCAATGAGGCCTGTGGGCGCGGGCTGGCCGAACGCGATGCGCTCGGCATTGTGGTGGACTGGCTCGCTACGACCACTGCGGGAAGCCGGCCTTTGAACCATGTGGCGCATCCTGGCGGCGTAGCGGCCTGACACGCTACCATGCCTCCGATGACTGCCACGCCGTTACGGAGGTTCATTCATGCTGGACTTGAGTAGGCCTGAGCTTACAAAAGTCGCCTTGTTCAGCAAAGAGTACCCGCCCCACGTCTATGGCGGGGCGGGTGTGCACGTCGAATACCTCAGCCTGGCGTTGGCCAAGCTCATGCAGGTGGAGGTGCGCTGTTTCGGCGACCAGGCCGTGGACGAGGGCGCACTTGCCGTCCGCGGCTATCAGCAGTGGGATGAGACCAAGACCGGCAGCGACCCACGCTTCACCGGCGCCATTGACGCGTTCGCACGCTCGCTGGTCATGGCGAAGGACCACCTCGACGCCCAGCTCGTGCATTGCCACACCTGGTACACCGATATAGGCGGCGTCATCGCGTCCCAGCTCTGGGACATCCCCTACGTCCTGACCATCCACTCGCTGGAGCCGCTGCGCCCGTGGAAGGTCGAGCAGCTCGGGAACGCCTACCATCTCAGTGCCTGGATGGAGCGCACCGCCATCGAGCAGGCTGACGCCATCATCGCCGTTTCACGCGAAACCAAGGCGGACGTGCTGCGCCTGTTCGACGTCAAGCCCGAGCGGGTCCACGTCATCCACAACGGCATTGACCCGGCGGAGTACCGCATCACGCCCGGCACCGACGTGCTCACGAAGTACGGCATTGATCCGGACCGGCCCTTTCTGCTGTTCGTCGGGCGCATCACCCGGCAGAAGGGCATCATCCACCTCGTCAACGCCATCCCGCATGTTGACCCGGCGCTGCAGATCGTACTCTGCGCCGGCGCCCCTGACACGCCGGAGATCGGTCGTGAAATGGAGGAGGGCGTCGCCAGAGTTGCGGCTTTAAGGCCGGATGTCATCTGGATACGGCAGATGATCTCCCGCCCAGAGGTCATCCAGCTCTACACCAACGCCGCGGTGTTCTGCTGCCCCTCGGTTTACGAGCCATTCGGGATCATCAATCTTGAGGCTATGGCCTGCGAGACCGCCGTCGTCGCCTCCGCTGTGGGCGGCATCCCCGAGGTGGTGGTGCCGAACGAGACCGGGCTGCTGGTTGACCCCGGCCTGACACCCGGCACGTTTGAACCGGCCGACCCGGTCGCGTTCTCCATGAACCTGGCTGGCGCCATCAACCAACTGGCGCATGACCCGGCCCTGCGCGCGCGCTTCGGCAAGGCTGGGCGCGAACGGGCCATTGCGCATTTCAGCTGGGACGCCATCGCGCAGGCCACAGTGGCGCTTTACCGCTCGGTGGTGGAGCAGCGGAGCAAGGCCAGGTGATCCCGCCCTGGCTTCGGCACCGGCCGCGGTCAAAGCAGACGGCCGTTGGTGTCAGGCGTCGTGACTGGTGGACGCAGGCAGGCGGGCGGCCTCCAGCTCGCGCATGATCTTAGCCACCTCCTTGCCGTCCACCTCGGCTTCAAGGCCGGCAATCGTGCCCAGCCGGTCGCCCTCGCTCCGGTGCTGGATCATCTTCCACGCCCCCTCGATCCGCTCGACCCGCAGCCGCAGGCCGACGATGGCGCGCGTCAGCCCGCTTACGAAGTCCTCCGGCGCGTCCGAGACCTCCCACGGGTGTTCGCGTGCGGCCTCCTTGGCGCGGGTGAGATCGTTCAAGTGGCTCCGGAGCCAGCCTCCATCCTCGACGGCCTCGATCGTGCCATGGGCGTGGACCGCGATGTAGGTCCAGGTCGGCACGACCTTCCCATGCTCGCGCTTGGTCGCGTAGAAGGACGGCGAGATGTAGGACTGCGGCCCCTGGAAGATCGCCACGGAGGGGACGCCCGCGCCCGCGAGCCTCCAGTGCGGGTTGGGGCGGGCAACATGCGTCTCCAGGGTCCATGCTCCCTTGTCACCCTCCTTCAGCACCATCGGCACATGGGAAACGTGCATCTCCTCGGGGCCGCCCGTCACGAGAGCGGCCAGCCCGATGTCGCGGATGGTGCGGGCGAGGACTTCAGGGCGCTCCTCACGGAACTGCCGGGGGATATACATGGACGTTCAACCCTCGTTTTGCCGTGCAGGCCGGGCGGCGTGCTTGGAAAGGTGCTTGCTTATAGACATAGTCACTCCAAGAAGCGGTGACGCCTCATCAAGGTCTACCTGGGAGCCGGAGTGGCGGCTAATGCCATCTTTGCAAACTGGCGATCCCGCAATCACCTCCCGCAAGGCCAGGTCTGACTATTTTGGCTCACCCAAGTAAGCCGCAAACGCCTCCTTGTAGTCGGGGTGCCAACGCGACAGCGGAGGACGGTCCTCCGTGATGTCCTGCGCGGCCCAAAGGATGCGCTTGTCGTCCACGTCGCGTGTGACGTCGTTGTCTTCGCACAGGATGTAGAACCGCCCCTGCGCCATGCCGTCCAGCAGGACGGTGATCACCTGGTCGGGCATCCACGCGCCGGCGGGCTTCTCGGATGTGCGGACCCGGGTGAAGCCCGTGAAGGTGAAACCCGGCACCAGCAGGTGCGCCGTGACCCGGCACCCTTCCATGTTGCGCAGGTCGTGCGCCAGCGCCTCCGTCACGACCTTGATGCCCGCCTTGGACACGTTGTAGGCCGTGTCGCCCGGCGGGCAGGTGATGCCCTGCTTGGACCCGGTGTTGATGACCGCGCACGGCGTGCCCTGCGCCGTCATGGCCGGCGTGAACACCTGCACGCCGTGCACGACACCCCACAGGTTGGCGCCGATGATCTCGTGCCAGCGCTCCGTCGCCGCCCCAAGGCCGCCGCCGCCCTCGCGCCCGGCGTTGTTCATCAGCACCGCGACCTCGCCGAACCGCGCGTAGGCCTGGTCGCGCAGGCGCTGGACGTCCTCCAGGCGGCTCACGTCCGTCGGCACGCCCAGCACCTCCGTCCGGTCCGACAGAACGGCGACCGCCGCGGCCAGCGCGTCCGCATCCACGTCCGCGAGGCATAGCCGCAGGCCCAGGCTGGCGAAGCGCTCCGCGGCGGCGAAACCGATGCCGCTTGCAGCACCGGTGATGACGGCGACGCGGCCAGGGGTGATCGCGGGGTGCTGCATGGACATGCTCCAAGAAGTAGGGTCCGGACGCGAGTCACTCGTTGCCAGCACCCGCCATGCTGGCGCAAGCTTCCCTCGCACACGCGGCGGCACGACGATCGCCCGGGCACAAGGGAGGATACGACGCCAATGGATGACCAGATAACGCCAAACCGCCGCTTGCTGCTGACCCTGGCCGCCGCCGGCGCCGGCGCGTCGCTGCTGGGCAGCATGGGCCCGGCGCTCGCGGCCGAGATGGGCCGGTCCGAGAAGCCGCTGCGGGCCGCGTTCTCCAACGCCGGGCTGCAGGCGACCTGGTGTGCCCAGGGCAAGGCGGCGGCCGAGTATTGGGGCAAGCTGTTCAACGTGGACGTGACCTGGTTCGACGGCGAG
>CAXTCN010000233.1:0-6990 GCA_964242575.1 uncultured Acetobacteraceae bacterium
TCACGCCCCCGCAGCACGCTCAGCACGATCAGAGCTTTGGTGCGAAAGCCCTGGGAGGAGGGGCTGTTCTACTTCGGCACCTGGTCCAAGGATTGGCCCGGCGCGGAGGACGCCTACCGCGCCTTCCAGAAAATCTATGCCGGGCCGCCCGGCACAGAGGTCAAGTTCGACGTGGTGGCCGCCCCTGGCCTGCAATGGCACGAGACCCTACGCAACGACGGCCCGGAGCAACTGCGCATCCTGGGTGAGGTCCGGCCGACGGTGAAAATCGTGCATGAACGCGAGGGGTTTGGTGGAAATACCTATCACTCAATCATCACGCAGTGGAAAGAGGTCGCCACCGGCATGACGATCTACCAGAATTATCAACATATCTCTGGCCACCCGGAACCCGGCACGTCCTGGGACCCGCAGTCCATCACCGGCGGACGCTAGGCCGCAGCAACCCTGATTGCGCCAGGGCGCGGCCCATTTTTGCCTAAGCGACCAGGTTAAGCAAACAGGGCGGCAAGACCCGTTGGCTGGGTCGTGTCGCCCGCTGCCGCCGCCGCAATCAGGTAGCGCCGGGTAAACTGTTCGACAAACTTAGGGTCCTGGAGCCGCGTTACATCGATCCTTGAGGCAATAGCCCGTTGCTGGGTGTCCAGCGGCTGGAACGCGATCTGTTTGGGGATGCCCAACGCCGTCGTCACCACGTCTCGCACGACCGGGTCCCCCAGGATTGCCGTGACGGAGGTGAACTTCCCGGCACGCTCCCGGAAGTCGATCGCTTTGGACAGGCCCGGCGTCTTTGTATCCAGCGACTTCCGCCAGGTGATCTCGGCGTATGCGCTTTCCAGGCGGGCGAGGACTTCGGGGGTTTTCAGGACCGCCAGGCCCTGGTTGGCGAAATCGAACGTCTTGACCATGGTGGCCCAGCGTTTGTCCGGCAGGCGGTTCGCCAAGCTGGTGGGCTTGGCCAAGTCTGACAACAACGCCTGCTGCGCGAGCGCTTTGCTATCCGATTGCTCGCCCAGCCCGTTCGCCGTCAACAGCACCTTGCGGGCAACCGGGTTCGCCAGCAACGCCTTGACGTCGGACGCGGCTGAAACCGCGGCGCGGAACGCGGCAAGGTCCCGCTTCACTTGCGGTTCTTTCGCCACGGCGGCCACGCTTTTGACATGGGTCTGCACCGCCTGCTGCAGCGCGGTTATCGGGTTCCCTCCGGCGGCGGTAGCCGTCGTGCCCAGGCCGTAAGCCGTGGCAAGCAGGTCATTAGCGCCTCCGGAGAGGCCAAAATCGTATAACGATGCCATTCCGATCATCGCCGTGCTCCTTACGGCAACGATATTGGACCGGAAATGCTTAACAAACCGCTAAGCGGATTTTCGGCCTTTCCATCAGGCATTCTCGCGCGTGTGCAATGTGAACGGAATCCCACCATGCTGCAGTTCCTGCTCGAACATGCCGAGGTGCTTCAGCAATATCTCGACCGCCCGCCGGGCCTGTAGCTCCGGCGCCTGGTCGATGGCCAGCGTCATCACCCGCTCGTGCAACAGGGCCGCGCTCGCCTCCGTCAGCTCGTGGCCCACGAACGCGACCTGCCCGGCACGGCCGCTTTCGCGAAGGGCCGCCGCCACGGCCCGGTTCGCGCCCCCGGTGTTGTAAATCGCGGCGAGGCCAGGCGTCGCCCGCAGCGCCCGGCTCACCAGGCGGTAGCACGCGTCACGGTCGTCGCGCCCGTGCAGCACCGGCAGCATCCGCATGGCCGGCGCGTGTTCCAACAATCCTGCTTCGAACCCCGCGAGCCGCTCCTTGTGGGCGCGGTAGCCGAGGTTGCTCGTGAGCACGAGCGCGGAGCCGGCGCCATGCGACGCCAGCGCGGCGAACAGCGCCGCCGTGCGTCCCGCGCGGGTGTGGTCGATCCCGACATAGGCCAGGCGCTGCGCCGTGGGCAGGTCGGTGGTGAGGCAGATCATTGGCAGGCCACGCCGGGCCAGGCCGCGGATCGCCTCCAGGATGGCGGCGTGCTCCTCGCAATACAGGATCAGCCCCTCGGCCGCGCTCTCACGGATGCGCTGGGCCACCAAACGCGGCTTTGCCTGGTCAAACGTGCTGCGCTGGATGATGACCGAGGGGTCGAGCGTGGTCGCGATGCGCGCAAAGGCCTGCTGCAGCCGCGCGAGGAACGGCGTCTCCGGACGCGCCAGCAACACGTCGAGCCGAGGCCGGCGCGCATACAGCGCCGGCAACGTGCGCCGCAGCCCGAGTGCGCGCGCCGCCTCGATCACACGGCGCGCCGTGTCCACGCGCACGCTGCCGCGCTCGTTCAGCACGCGGTCCACGGTCGCGATGCCGACGCCCGCCCGCGCCGCCACGTCCTGCATCCCGGCATGACGCCGCCTGGCCTGTTCGCCCTGGGCCATGCCCTCCCTCGTCCCTGGTTGCGGGCAGCGTAACGCATGATGGAAAACCATCAAGCACCGGCCCGGAAAGAGGTCGGCTGCACCGCCGATGCTCGCTACGTCTAAGTGAAAAGCAAGCCTGGCCGGCAACGGCGCCTCGTTGGCCGGGCAAAAGGCTGCCATTGGGAGGACGGTCGTGAAAATCGCGTTGGACCCCTACATGCACCGCCACCTGCCGCTGACCGAGCTGCCCCGGTTGGCCGCGGAGCTGGGGTACGAGTACATCGAGCTCTCGCCCCGCGCCGATTTCCTGGATTGGTGGGTCCACCCGCGCGCCTACCCCGAGCGGCTGCAGGAGTTCAAAAAGGCGCTGCGCGACCACGGGGTCAAGCTCGCCTCGCTGCTGCCGATGTACCGCTGGGCCAGCCCAGACGAGGCCGAGCGGCAGGCCGCCATGCGCTACTGGAAGGTTGCCATCCAGGTCGCGGTCGATCTTGGCTGCGACACGATGAACTCGGAGTTCGGCCGCGGCCCGTCGCCCGGCGGCTCCGGCCAATGCTCCTGCTGCACCGGCGGCACGACCGAGACGTGCGAGGCGGGCTTCTGGAAGTCCATGGACGAGCTGGTGCCGATATTCGAGCGGGAAGGCGTCAACCTGCACATCGAGCCGCACCCCGAGGATTTCGTCGAAACCCTGCATCCGGCGGTGGACATGATCCGGATGATCAATTCCGAGCGGGTCAAGTTCCTGTACTGCGCCCCGCACACCTTCTATTTCGGGGACGACATGGCTGCAATGATCCGTGACGCCGCGCCGGTGCTGGCGCACGTCCACGTCGCCGACACGTTCAACCACAAGGCCTCGTCGGGCCTGCGCTATATCGTGAACCCGCCGGGCTCGCTGGCGCGGGTGCACCAGCACCTCGACATCGGCCAGGGCGAAGTCGATTGGGACGTGTTCTTCAAAACCCTGCACGAGGTCGGGTTCGACGGGATCGTCACAAGCTGCGTGTTTGCCTGGGAGGAGCGCGCCGTCGAGTCTTCGCGCTTCATGCGGCAGGAAATCCAACGCTACGTGGACAAGTACTGGGGTGCCGCATGACGGTGAACGTGGGCGTGATCGGCGTGGGCATGATCGGGCAGGATCATATCCGCCGCCTGGCCACGGTGCTGCCGGGCGCCGCGGTCGTGGCGGTCACCGACACCGATCCGGAGCGTGCGCGAACCGTGGCCGGCAGCGTGCCCGGCGCGCGGGCGCACGCGACCGGCCAGGACCTGATCCATGACGCGGGCGTGGATGCGGTCGTGGTCGCATCGTGGGGGCCGACCCATGAGGAGTACGTCCTCGCCTGCATCGCGGCCAACAAGCCGGTGTTCTGCGAGAAGCCGCTGGCGACCACGCAGGAGGCCTGCCTGCGCATCCTCGACGCCGAGGTGGCCGGCCAGAAACGGCTCGTGCAGGTCGGCTTCATGCGCCGCTACGACCCGGCCTACTGTGCGCTCAAGGAGGTCGTGGACAGCGGCGCCATTGGCGTGCCGCTCATGGTCCACTCCGTCCACCGCAACCCGTCGGTCCCCGCGCACTACACCGCTGACATGCTGATCAACGACACCGCGGTGCACGACATCGACCTGGTGCGCTGGCTGCTCGGCCAGGAGGTCATTGCCACGTCGGTCCTGACGCCGCGCCGCAACAGCCGGGGCGGAGGACTGCAGGACCCGCTGCTGGTCATCCTGGAGATGGCTGGCGGCGCCATCGTGGATGTCGAGGTCTCGGTCAACATCGGCTACGGCTACGACATCCGCGGCGAGGTCGTGGGAGAAGCCGGCGTGGCGGCGCTGGCCGAAAGCAACACGGTGGTGCTGAAATGGGATGGGTCGTTCAGCGGGCGGGTGCCGGGCGACTGGCGGGAGCGCTTCCTCCGCGCGTACGACATCGAGTTCCAGGAGTGGCTCGGCGCGGCGGCTGCGGGCACCGCCACCGGGCCGAGCGCCTGGGACGGATACGCCGCGACGGCCGTGACCGATGCTGCCCTGGCTGCGCTGCACACGGGCGTCCGCACCACCGTGCCGCTGCGGGAATGTCCCGCACTGTATGCCACGCCCCAATAACGGCAGCGCGCCGCGTGACGCCGACCTAAGCAAAGCAACAACGCATGATCCCCAGGAGGGAACCCATGATCCGAACCCGTTTGCTGGCCGCCTGCGCGGCGACGCTGCTTTTTGCCTCGCCCGCGATGGCCAAGACCCTCATTGAGGCGGCGAGCCCAGCTTAGCTGACGGGCGCATCAGGAGGCTGGTGGCCGACACCGGCGATCCAAACTTGCCTGGCTGACAGGTTGCCATCCAGCAGAACCATGTCGGCAGCGAAGCCCGGCGCGATCCGGCCGCGGGCGGCGTCAAGCCGGAGGAACTGGGCGGGGTAAAGGCTCGCCATCCGCAACGCCTCGCTGAGCGGCTGCCGCAGGTGGTTGACGGCGTACCGCACCGCCCGGTCCATGGTGAGGTCGGAGCCCGCCAGCGTCCCGTCGTTCAGCGTCAGCTTGCCATCGTGCCGGGTCACCGTCCGGCCGCTCAGCATGAACGTGTCGCCGGACGATGCTGCCGGGGGCATCGCGTCGGTGACCAGGAACAGCCGCCCTGTCCCCTGTTTGGCGTGGAGCGCGGTCCGCAGCGCCGCCGGGTGGGCGTGGTGGCCGTCGGCGATGAGGCCGGCCCACACCCCCCCATGATCCAGCGCCGCGCCGACCAGGCCGGGCGCGCGGTGGCCGAGCTGCGACATGGCGTTGAACAGGTGCGTGACGCCGCGCGCCCCGGCATCGGCCGCGGCCATGGCGGTCTCATAGGAGGCGTCGCTGTGCCCGAGGCTCACGGTCACGCCTCCATCCGAAAGCCGCCTGATCTGCTGCGGCGAGGCATTCTCGGCCGCGACGGTGAGCAGCACGGTGTCGAGGCCCGTGCCGAGCAGCATATCCACGTCCACGTCCATCAACGGGCGGATCAGGCCGGGATCGTGCGCGCCCTTCCGGGCCGCCGCCAGGAACGGGCCTTCGAGGTGGATGCCGAGAATGCCCGGCACTTTTGCGGCGACCGCCTCGCGGATGGCGGCCACTGCCTCGGCCTGGCGGTCCGGATGGTCAGTAATGAAGGTGGGCAACAGGCCGGTCGATCCGTGCCGCGCATGGGCTGCCGCGATGGCCGCCGCACCCTCGGCGGTCCTTGACTGGTTGAACAGCACGCCGCCGCCGCCGTTGACTTGCGCGTCGATGAAGCCCGGCGCGAGCAGCCCGCCGCCGAGGTCGTGACGCAGGAAATCGGCAGGGACGCCCGCCGCCGGCAGCACGTCAAGAATCCGTGCGCCGTCGACCAGGACCGCATGGCCGTCAAGAAACCGCTCGCCGGTAAAGACGCGCGCGCCGCCGAGGGCTTGAAGGGCCATCAGATCGTTTCCGTCACCTTGCGCAGGTGGGACGGCCGGTCCGGGTCGTGCCCGCGCGCGCGCGACAGCCGTTCGGCGAACGAGTAAAATGAGAGCAGCATGGCGAGCGGGTCGAGCGCCGGGTGGCCGGTGGCCGCGGCGCCCAAGTGACCGGGGTCGTCCGCCGCGTCTACCGTCACGCTGAAGACCCGGCCCTGCAAAGCCCGGAGCCGGTCGATGCTGTCCCGCATCGCGTCCCGTGACTGGTCGGGTTGGTTGAACGCGATCACCGGGAAGCCCTCCTGCATCAACTGCAACGGGCCGTGCATCACTTCGGCGCCGGAAAAGGCCTCGGCGTGCAGCACGCAGGTCTCCTTGAGCTTCAGCGCCGCCTCGGCCGCGACCGGCAACGCTGGCCCGCGGCCGATCACGTAGGCGGACTGCGCGGCTTCGAACACGGGCAGGGCCGCGTCCCAGCTCCGGGACAGGGTGGCTTCGAACGCTTCGGGCAGGCGTGCGACGGCGTTCCGCAGGGCCGCGTCGTCACGCCACTCGGCAATGAGCGCCGCGAGCGCCACGGCCGAGGCGATGCAGCTTTTGGTGGCGGCGACGCTGGTCTCGGTGCCCGCGTGGAGCGGGATGACCGCGTCCGCCTTGGCTGCCAGGCGTGAGTTTGCCTGGTTCACGACCGCGATCGAGAACGCGCCCGCGTCCCGTGCCGCCGCTTGCAGGGCGACGATGTCCGGGCTTTGGCCGGACTGGGAAACGGAAACCACGACGGCGCCCTTGAGCCGCAGCGGCGCCTTGTAGAGCGACGCCACCGACGGGCCAATCGAGGCCACGGGCACGCCGACCAGAATTTCGCTCAGGTACTTGAAATAGGCCGTCGCGTTGTCCGACGACCCTCGCGCGCAGGTGACGATCACGGCCGGGTCCAGCGCCCGGAGCTTTTGGCCGAGCGCCCGGATCGCCGCGCCCTCCTGCGCGACCAGCCGCGCGGCGACGCTGGGCGTTTCACTGATTTCGGCCGCCATGTAGGTCGTGCTTCGGTCTGGCATCAATCCGGTCCCAAGTTGCGCTCTACAAAACGGTTGCCGGGGTCGCTGAGGCAAGGGCGGCTTAAAGAGTGGGAACGTGGAGTGCGCCTCTGGCGGTGGACAGGTTCAAGCCACTGCTTTGACCGTCTGC